>NZ_JBFUAG010000006.1:0-324548 GCF_056406375.1 Rhodobacter sp. P1_C2 | reverse complement strand
CGGCCTCGACCTCGAGGTAATCGTCGGTGATCAGCGCCTCGACGCCGTAATCTCGCGCCAGGGCACGGATCGGACGGGCCATTTCGCGGTTGAAACAGCCAAGGCCTGCCACCTCGAACCCCATCTCGTCGCGGGCGATGCGGGCGGCGGCGGCGACATGGGTGCCGTCGCCGAAGAGGAAGACGCGCTTGCCGGTGAGATAGGTCGAATCCACGCTGCGCGTCCACCAGGGCAGGCGCAGGCGCGCGGTATCGGTCCTGACCGGAAGGCCGGTGATCGTGGCGACCTCGGCCAGAAAATCCCGGGTGGCGCCGACGCCGATGGGGGTGATCTTGGTATAGGGCTGCTTGCAGGTCGTCTCGAGCCAGCGGGCGGCGGATTCGGCATGTTCGGGGTACATCAGCACGTTGAAATGGGCGGCGCCCAGGCGGGCGATGTCGGCGGGGCGCGCGCCCATCGGGGCCACGACATGCACGCCGATCCCCATGTCGGACAGCAGGCTTGTCAGTTCGGTGATGTCGTCGCGGTGGCGAAAGCCAAGTGCGGTGGGGCCGATCAGGTTGCAGGTGACCTCTGCCGTCCGCTCCATCGGGCGGGCGAGGGCGCGCACGATCTGCAGGAAGGTCTCATCCGTGCCGAAGCCTTCCTTGCGCTGGTAGCTGGGCAGGTCGAGCGCGATCACCGGCAGGCCGAGGTTCATCGAGGCGGCAAGGCCTGCGGGATTGTCCTGGATGAGTTCCGCGGTGCAGGAGGCGCCGACGATCAGCGCCTCGGGGTGGAAGCGGTCCACGGCCTCCTGGCAGGCGGTCTTGAAGAGGCTGGCCGTGTCGCCGCCCAGATCGCGGGCCTGAAAGGTGGTATAGGTGACCGGCGGGCGATGGTCGCGCCGTTCGATCATGGTGAAGAGAAGGTCGGCATAGGTATCGCCCTGCGGCGCGTGGAGGACGTAATGCAGCCCCTTCATCGCCGTGGCCACCCGCATGGCGCCGACATGCGGCGGGCCTTCATATGTCCAGAGCGTCAGCTTCATTCTGCGACCTCCAGCCGGGGGGCCAGGGGCGCAAGCAGGGCGCGGCGGCGCAGGGGGCGGGCGAAGAGCGCAGCCAGATCGCCGGCCTGTTCGTAGAAATGGACCGGGGTGAAGACCAGCTCGATCGCCCATTTGGTCGCAAGCCCCTCCGCCTCCAGGGGATTGGCAAGGCCCAGCCCGCAGACGGTCAGATCGGCGCGGGCGGCGCGGGCGCGGGCGAGTTGCCGGTCGACATCCTGGCCCTCGGACAGGGTCGGGCCCCTGGCCAGAAGGGCCAGTTCGGGCGCCATCACCTCGCGGTGCAGGAAGGGGGTGCCGACCTCCAGCGCCGTCATGCCGCACTCGCGGGTGAGAAAGCGGGCGAGGGGCAGTTCCAGCTGGCTGTCGGGGAAGAAGAAGATGGTCTTGCCGGTCAGGCTGCGCGCCGCGGCGGCCACGGCCTTCTCGGCCCGACCGCGGGGGGCTGCGGTGACGGCGGCGAAGAGGTCGGCCGGCACGCCGAATTCGGTGGCGATGGCCTGCAGCCAAAGGCTCGTGCCCTCGGCGCCGAAGGGGAAGGGGGCCGCGATGCGGCGGGCGCCGCGCCGTGAAAGGGCCGCGGCGGTATCGCCGAGGAAGGGCTGCAGCAGGGCGAAGACGGTGTTCGGGCCGACCGCAAGACCTTCGGCGCTGCGCCGGGCGGGCAGGCAGCGGACCCTTGTGATCCCCATCGCCTTCAGCAGGGCCAGGGCCTGATCCTCGACCACATCGGGCAGGGCGCCGACCAGCAGCAGCTCTTTTTCCGGCGTCGCGGCCAGGGTCGGCACCATCGCGGCAAGGCAGGCATCCTCGCCCTGGGTGAAGGTCGTCTCGATCCCCGAGCCGGAATAGTTCAGCACGCGGACATGCGGGGCATGCCTGACGCTCATCCGTTCGGCGGCGCGGTGCAGGTCCAGCTTGATGACTTCGGAGGGGCAGGAGCCGACGAGGAACAGCTGCCGGATGTCGGGGCGGCGCGCCAGAAGGCGGTCCACCTCGCGGTCAAGCTCGGCCTGCGCATCGGCGAGGCCGGCCAGATCCTTTTCCTCGAGAATCGCCGTGCCAAAGCGGGGTTCGGCAAAGATCATCACCCCGGCGGCCGATTGCAAAAGATGGGCGCAGGTGCGCGATCCGACGACGAGAAAGAAGGCGTCCTGCATCTTGCGGTGCAGCCAGATGATGCCGGTCAGACCGCAAAACACCTCGCGCTGGCCCCGCTCCTTGAGGACGGGGGTGTCTGTGCAGCCAAGGGCGGGGGCGGGGGTGGTCATGTCCGCACCGCCAGGTCCTGCGCGCCGCGGTCCTGAGGGGCCGCCTCCTGCCCCGCCATGTCCAGCCGTGCCAGGCGCAGCTTGAAGACGAACTGCGCGGCATTGACCGCATAGGTCGCATAGGCCGCCAAGGCCAGGATCATCAGGCCCAGCGGGCTCAGCGCCCCGGTCCAGAGCGCCAACAGATAGGCACTGTGCAGGGTGATCACCGCGAAGGAGAAGACATCCTCCCAGAAGAAGGCGGGGGCCAGAAGATATTGACCGAAGACGACTTTCTCCCAGATCGCGCCGGTCACCATGATGAGGTAGAGAAAGCCGGTCTTGACCAGGATCGAGATCGTCGCCGCCTCGTAGCCCGCGCCGGTGACCAGATAGCGCAGCACCAGCGCCAGCGAGGTCGCAAAGGCCAGGAATTGCAAGGGCGCCAGAATCCCCTGCACCAGGGTCCATCCCGTGGCATCGCGCCGGGCACGCTCGGCAGCCGTGTAAAGCGGGGTTCGGGCTGGTTTGCTGGGGCGAATCTTTGGCATGGCTTGCCTTTCAGACGGCGTCTCCTGACGGCAACCCTAGTCCCTCGATTCTCAATGTGTCAATTAGAACTTACACAATTTGAGTTGACACTCTTATGGGGCCCGACCGGGATAGCCCACCCCTCTGCGGCAAAAAATCCCGTGTATTGTGATGTGTTTACAGAGACTTGAATTTTCACCGCCAGCCGTTTATCTTCGGGAGTGTCAATTTTCTTTGACAATTTCGCGAAGCTAGGGAAAGGTTAACCCAAGGGATGACCCTGATCGTGCGGACAGACTCAAGCTGCGATCTTGTGGGTGACCCTGTGGGGGTGCCTTCGCATGCAAGAATTCCGCCAACAAGATCAGCATCGCACACCGCCAGGCGACATCGCGGGCGTCACCTACTTTGCCAGCCAGGTCGTCTCGCTTCTGGCGGACCGCAGCGCAAGGGCGGTTTCGGGCCTGCGCGAACCCCTGGTGACCGGCTTGATCCAGGCCTCGCTGTCGGGAACCACCCATGCCTTTGCCGCCTTGCTGGGCGAAGTGCGCCGCTCGCGGATCACGCTGGCGGCCATGGCCGACCTCTACATCCCCGAGGCGGCGCGGCGGATGGGGCACGCCTGGCACGAGGACGAGCTGTCCTGGATGGATGTGACGATCGGGGTCGGGCGGCTGCAAAGCCTTCTGCGCGAGATCGGCACGGCCTGGGTGGCGGATCAGGCCGGGGATGCCGGCAGCGGCACGGTGCTTTTGCTGCTGCCCGACCGCGAGCATCACACCCTGGGCCCGATGGTGGCCGTGGGCCAGATGCGCCGCTACGGAGTTTCGGTCTGCCTCAGAATTGCACCAAGCTTCGAAGAATTGCGCAATCTCGTGACAACGCGGCAGTTCGACGGGATTTTGATCTCGATTTCGACCAAGGACAAATTGGATCCGGTGGCCCGGACCATAAAGTATCTCAGAACAGTCATGACCAATCCATGCCCGATCGTCGTGGGCGGGGCCGTGATGGCAAAGGTGGAGGATCCGGCAGCATGCACTGGGGCTGATCTTTCCTCCAATGACATCGGCGCTGCGCTCGAGGCGATTGGCCTCAAGTTCGACGCCTCTTGCGTGCTGCGGCGCGCGTAACACACCGCTGTCCCGAAGTGATGGGTGGGCGGCAAGAATGGCGATGACTCTGGTGAACACGGACTCGAATCATTTTCTTGCGGGCATGGCCATGCCTTTGGTGGATCCGGAGCTTTTGTCCGAGATTGTCGCGACTGCGGCCGACATTTCCCTGCTGGTGACCGATGAGGGCCGCGTCGGCGCGGTCATGGTCAACCCGCACCACCCGGCGTTCGGCAAGCTGGATGATTGGGTCGGGCAGCATTTCTTCGATATCGTGACCGAGGAAAGCCGGCCCAAGTTCGTGCGGCGTCTGGAAGCCGTGATGAAGCCCGGCGCGAAGTCCATGGCGGTGGAGATCAACCATGTCGGCCTGTCGATGTGGGAGTTTCCGGTCCGCTACGTCATGCACTGCATCGGCAAGGACAAGACGGTGCTGATGCTGGGCCGCGACATGCGCCCGATTGCCGAGATGCAGCAACAGCTGGTCATGGCGCAGATCGCGCTGGAGCGGGACTACGAGACCCAGCGCGAGATGGACACGCGCTACCGGGTGCTGATGGAAACCACGCTGGATGCCGTGGTGCTGCTTTCGATGAACAACGGCCGGATCGTCGACCTGAACGCCTCCGCGGCGGCGCTGCTGGGCGGCGCACGGCTGGAACTGGTCGGCGCCGCCATCGCGCAGGAATTCGAAGGTCGCCGTCGCGGCGAGTTCCTGGAAAGCCTGACCAACATCGCCTCTGCCGACTCGATCAGCCCGGTGGAGCTGGTGGCGCGCCGGTCGCAGCGCCGTCTGCGGGTGATCCCCAAATTGTTCCGCGCCGCGGGCGAGCGTCTGATGCTCTGCCGGCTGGAGTCGCACGAACAGGCCAGCCTCGCGCTGAACGAGTCGCATGAAAATCTGGAGCGGTTCTTCCACGAGGGCGTCGATGCGATCGTCTTCCTCGATCAGGATGGCGTCATCACCCTGGTCAATGACGCGTTCCTGAAACTGACGGAAAGCAACCATCTGGCCGATGTGCGCGGGCGGTCGATGGCGGATTTCCTGTCGCGCGGTGCGGTCGATCTGCGGGTGATCCTCGACAATGCCAAGCGGTCGCGCCAGCTGCGGCTTTACTCGACCAAACTGGTGAACGAATTCAGCGGGCAAGTCTCGGTCGAGGTGTCGGCCACCTATTTCAGCGACAGGCCGCGCCCCGGCTTTGCGCTGGTGCTGCGCGATTCCAGTTGGGCAGAGCTGGTGCGGCGGCCCGGTCTTGCCGGCAGCGAGGATGGCATGCGCGGCGTGATGGAGCTGGTCGGCTCATCGACGCTGAAGGATATCGTCGCGGAAACCACCGATGTGGTTGAAAAGATGTGCATCCAGACCGCCGTGGACCTGACGCGCAACAACAGGATGGCCGCGGCCGAGATGCTGGGCCTGTCGCGCCAGTCGCTTTATGTGAAGCTGCGGAAATTCGGCCTGCTGACCCGCGACGACGAATAGGCCACGCGAAGGGCAGCGCGGGGCAGATGCACGGGAAGCGCTGAGGCTCAGGCATGCGCAGGGTCCAGCAGGGTGGCGATTTCGGCGCGGCCTTCGGTCAGGTAGATCCGCAACCAGGGGGTGAACCGGGCGGGGTCGTCCTTGATCTGCCGGGTCAGATCCTCCAGTGCGATCCAGGCGGTGTCCATCACCTCGTCCGGGTTCGGCATCAGGGCCAGCGTCAGGGGCGCTTCGGCGACGAAAAGATCGACGACCTCATGTTCGATCAACCCTTTGCCCACCGCGGCCCGGTATTCGATACCACCGACACGGCGCAGCGGCAGGCCGGTGATGCCCAGCTCATCCTCCAGCCGCCGGGTGGCGCAGGCCAGCGGTGCCTCGCCCCAGCGCGGATGGGTGCAGCAGGTGTTGGTCCAAAGGCCCGGCGTGTGGTATTTGCCGAGCGCCCGGCGTTGCAGAAGCGTGCGCGCTCCGTTCATCACGAAGACCGACACGGCCGGATGGCGCAGGCCACGGCGATGCGCCTCGATCTTTTCGACCGGCATCAGGTGGCCATCGACGAAGGCGGGAATGATCTCTGTCATACATGCTCCGGCGCGACCCAGCCCATCAGGTGCCTGAGGTTCTTGAAGCCGATCTTCAGATGCGCGAGCGGGCGGGCATTGACCAGCTTCTTGTTCATATAGGCGTCGAAGGTCAGCTTCTGCACATCGAGGTCATGGCAGAGGCTGACGAAACGCTCGCGCCGTTCGTCCGACTTGTAATAGGCGTCCTGCATCGAGCGCAGGACCTTGAAGACGGTCCCATGCTCTTTCATGAAAAGCTTGCGGGCCAGGCGCAGTTTGGCCGGGCGCCCGGTGGCAAGGCAGGCCTGGGCTGCGGTGGCGGCGACACGGCCACCCACCATGGCGTAATAGATCCCCTCGCCGGAGGAGGGCGCCACGACCCCGGCGGCATCGCCCGCAAGGATCACATCCCGCCCATTGTCCCAACGGTCCATCGGGCGCAGGGGGATCGGCGCACCCTCGCGGCGCAGGGTCTCGCAGCCCGCAAGGCCCGAGGCGGCGCGCAGATCGGCGGTGGCCTGTTTCAGATCGACCCCGTCGATCCCCGTGCCCATCCCCACGCTGGCCTCTGCGCCATGCGGGAAGACCCAGCCATAGAAATCCGGGCTGATCCGGCCATCATAGATCACATCGCAACGCGTCGGATCATAGCTGTTGGAGGCGGCCGGTGCGCGGATGATCTCGTGATAGGCGATGACATAGGGGGTCTTGTCGCCGCCCGGCACCTCGGTCCTCGCCACGGCAGAGCGCGCGCCATCGGCCCCGATCACCAGCCGGGTCGCCAGCCGCATCTCCTCGCCCGAGGCCTTGTCGCGGTAAAGGACATGGGTGCCGGTGTTGTCACGCTCCAGCCGCAGATAGGTGCCTGTGAGGCGCTTCGCCCCACCCGCCACCGCGCGCAGCCGCAGGAATTCGTCGAAATGTTCGCGGTCCACCATGCCGACGAAACCGCCCTCGATCCGGATATCCACCGCGCGCTGCGTCGGAGAGATCATGCGCGCCGTCTGGATTTGCGCCACAAGCTGCCCCTCGGGGATCGAGAAATCCACGATGAGGCGGGGGGGAATGGCGCCGCCGCAGGGCTTGATCCGCCCGGCCCGGTCGAGAAAGGCCACCTTCACCCCGGCGCGTGCCAAGTCATTGGCCGCCGTCGCGCCAGAGGGTCCGCCGCCGATGACGATGACATCAAACATCCTATTCTCCTGGAACCAGGGCGCCCGGAAGGGGCTGGCGCCGCGCCTCGATCACGACCGCTGCCATCCATGTGGCCAGGGCGAAAAGCCCCGCTTCCACCAAAAAGACCAGCCCGAAGGCAGAGGGCGTCGGCATGAGGTGCCGGGCCAGATCGACCGCCCCGGCGCCGAGCACGCCACCCAGACCGGCCGCCACCGCCTGGGCCGCCCCCCAAAGGCCCATGCGGGTGCCCTCGCGCTCCTCCCGGCCCTCGCCGGCCAGCGCCATCATCGCGCCGATGGCCGCCACCGCGAACATGCCGTTGAAAAAGCCCAAGGCCATGGTGGCGGGCTGGATCAGGCTGGCGCCCTGGGCCATCTGACCCGCAAGTGCGATGGCCAGCAGCGCCAGCGCCGATCCGGCGCAGCCGGTCATCACCCAGGCGCGCAGGGAGCCGAGGCGAAGCCCGGTTGCCGCGATCCCCACGGTCAGCATCCCGAAGAACACCCCGCCGTTCTGCGCGCCGGACAGCTGGGTGGACTGGCCCGGGGTAAAGCCGAAGGCGAGGCCGGCATAGGGCTCCAGGATCAGCTCCTGCATGAAATAGGCGACCATCGACAGGAAGATGAAGAAGGTGAAGTTGCGCGCCCGGGGTTCGGCCCAGATCTGGGCCAGGCCCTCGCGCAGGGGCAGCGCCCGTTGCGGCTCGGCTCCGCCTGCGTGACGCGCCTCGATCCCCCAGACAGCAAGGATGGTCAGGGTGACGGCAGCCACGCCGACCAGCGCCACAAGCTGCAGGAGCCTTGTCTGCGAATAGGGGTCGAGCGCCTTGCCGATGAGCGTGGCCGTCACGGCGATGCCGAAGATCATCATGAGCCAGGTGATCGTGGCCGCAGCCGCCCTGCGGCGCGGATGGGTATTGGTCGCCAGAAGCGCCAGAAGCGTTGTGCCCGAAGCGCCGGCTCCGGCGCCGATCAGCACATAGGCCAGGAGCGAAACCGCCAGCCCCGGGTAGAACATCCGCCCCATCAGCACGAAACCCGCCGCCGCCAGAAACCCGCCAAGCGCCAGGATCGCCATGCCGAGGATGATGAACCTCGTCCGGTTGCCGCCTGTGTCGGACCGGTAACCCCAGTTCGGACGGGTGATCTGCACGGCATAATGCAGCCCGACCAGCAGCCCCGGCAGCACGGCAGGCAGGGACTGTTCCACCACCATCAGCCGGTTCAGCGTCGAGGTGCAGAGCACGACGATCGCGCCAAGGCACATCTGCACCGCGCCAAGCCGAAAGATCGACACCCAGGACAGATGTTTCATGGCATGGCCTCCAGGCTGCGCAGGGCAAAGGCGGTGATCATCATGCCGCTGACATACATCCCGATGCCGGTGGCGTTGTACCAGGGCGCCTTGCCCTTGGGGTCTTGCAGCAGCGTGCCCATGGCGCGGATTTGCCAGAAGAGCAGCAGCGCGACGAAGATGGCGTGATAGGGTCGCCCCCAGACGAAGAGAAAGGCAATCACCAGCGCCTGCGCCAGCCCCATGACGGTGCAGGCCACCCGCGCCGCCACCTCTGGCCCCAGGGTCACCGGAAGCGAGCGCACTCCATAAAGCCGGTCGCCCTCCAACGCCTTGAAATCGTTGAGCGTCATGATGCCATGCGCCCCAAAGGCGTAAAGCAGCGCCATGGTGCAGACCTGGAACGAGGGCATGGCCTGCGACAGGACCGCCGCCCCGGTGAACCAGGGCAGACCTTCATAGCACAGGCCCACCAGCCCCGGCCCCCACCAGCCCGACCGTTTCAGCCGCACCGGCTCCGCCGAATAGGCCCAGGCGGCCAGCACGCCCGCCACGGTGGCGACAAAGCCCCAGCGCCCCAGCAGCCAGCCAAGCCCCAGCGCCAGTGCCGACATGGCCAGCGCAATCCAAAGGCCCCAGCGCCCGGGAATGCGGCCTGACGGGATCGGGCGATGCGGCTCGTTCACCGCATCGACATGGCGGTCGCACCAGTCGTTCGCCGCCTGCGACATGCCGCAGACGACCGGCCCGGCAAGGATGATGCCCAAAAGCACCATCGGCCAACTGGCCCAGCCTGACGCGCCGACCGAGACGATGCCGCACAGATAGGCCCACATTGGCGGAAACCATGTGATGGGCTTGATCAGCTCCAGCATGGCCCTCGGCTGCGGGCGCGGCAAGACGTGTAAGTTTTCTGATACACTCATGTGTAAACTGTGCATTACATTGTTGAGTCGATCAAGCGCCGAGTTGCAGGGAGTTCATCCTCTGGTCCTTCACCCGTCGCGGCGCGAGTCCTGCGCTGCGGGACAAGCCGGCGGGGCGATGGTTCTTGCAGGGCGCCAAGTCGCTCTGGACCCGCAGAGAATGCAATTCGTTTTGGCTGACGAAGAAGCGCAGTTTGTGCCCTTTGACGGTAAAAGTTCGAAAGCCGGGTGGCGCCAGACTGCTTTCCTGCCAGTCCACTCTGTGTTAAGTGTGTAGAAACAACCTCTTGCGGGAAGGTGCTTTGCGGCATTGCAGTTCAGGACGATGCCCTTGCACAATGCCGGCGGAGGAACGGATCTCAGCGCCCCCTAGGCTTGGGGCAAGTCTGGCTTGGCGGCGCCTGCGCCATCAAGGGCCAATGGCGGGCCGGTGCCGCCGCAGGAAAGGATTGATCTTTGACCATCGAACCGGCCGTGATCGCCCGTCTTGCCGAACTCCTCGGGGATCGTCTTTCGACCAGCGCGGGCGAGCGTGACCATCACGCGGGGCACGAGACCCACCACCTGCCGCAGCTGCCCGATGCCGTGGTCTGGCCCCTGACGACGGACGAGGTGGCGGAAATCGTCCGGATCTGCACCGCGGCCAAGGTGCCGCTGATCGCCCACGGCCTCGGCTCCTCGCTCGAGGCGCATGTGGCGGCGGTGCGCGGCGGGGTTTCGGTCGACATGATGCGGATGAACCGGGTCCTGCGGGTCTCCACCGACGACCTCGACTGCACGGTCGAGGCCGGGATCACGCGAGAGGCGCTCAACGCCGCGCTGCGCGATACGGGGCTGTTCTTTCCGGTCGATCCCGGCGCCAATGCGACTTTGGGAGGCATGTGCGCCACCCGCGCCTCGGGGACCAGTGCGGTCCGCTATGGCACGATGGCGGAGAATGTGCTGAACCTGACCGTGGTCACGCCGCAGGGCGAGGTGATCCGCACGGCGCGGCGGGCGCGGAAATCTTCGGCGGGCTATGATTTGACCCATCTGTATCTGGGGTCGGAGGGCACGCTTGGCATCATCACCGAGGTGACCCTGCGCCTGCAGGCGCGGCCCGAGGCGCTTCTGGCGGCCGTCTGCACCTTTCCCGGCCCGCAAGAGGCCTGCCGGACCGCGATCGAGGCGATCCAGTACGGGCTGAACCCGGGGCGGATGGAATATCTCGATGCCGGGGCGGTGGCGGCGGTCAACGCCTTCTCTCACCTGTCAGAGGTGGTGGCGGATACGCTCTTCGTCGAGTTTGGCGGATCGGCGGCCGAGGTCGAGGGCCGGGTGGCAAGTTTCCGCGCCCTGGCCGAGGCCAATGGCTGTGCGGGCTTTCGCTGGGCCCGCGCCGAGGAAGAGCGCAACCGCCTGTGGAAGGCGCGTCACAGCGCCTATAACGCCACGCTGGCGACCCGGCCCGGCTCGCGCGGTTGGCCGACCGATGTCTGCGTGCCGATCGGGGCGCTGGCGGAATGCCTGTTGCACGCCAAGGCCCTTCTGGCCGATTGCCCGGTGCCCTATGCGATCATGGGCCATGTGGGCGATGGCAATTTCCATGTCGTCTTTGCGCTGGACCCCGAGCGCCCGGACGAGGACGCCATCGTGACGCGGATCAATGCCGCCATGGTGCAAAAAGCGCTGGAGGTCGACGGCACCTGCACCGGCGAACATGGCGTGGGCCTGGGCAAGGCGAAATACCTGGTGGCCGAACATGGCCCGGCGCTGGCGGTGATGCGGCGGATCAAGGCGGCGCTGGACCCCGAGGATCTGTTCAACCCGGGCAAGATCCTGCTTGGGCAAGGCTGAAGGCCGCCCCGGCAGGGGCGACCTGTTCGCAGCGCCTCAGGCGACCAGCGCCTTGCCCTTCAGGTGGTCTTCCAGGAAGGGCAGGCTGTCCTGCCCCCAGAAAAGCTCCTCCCCCACGCGGTAGGAGGGCAGGCCGAACACGCCGGCCCGGCGCGCCAGATCCAGGCTTTCGGCCTTGCGGCGGGCAACCTCCGGCCCCTTGGCGAAGGCCTCGAGTGCGGCAAAGTCCTGCCCGGTCGCAGCGGTGAGGCGGGCGCGGGTGTCGGGCGCGCCGATATCCTCGGCCCGGCCCCAGAAGGCCTGATGGAAGGCGCGGGCAAGGGCCAGCCAGTCGCCGCCGCCCAGATGGGCCGCCACGACAAGATCGCTTGCCGGGGTGATATCGGACAGGCTCTCGCGGCCCTCGAACGCCAGCGTCACATTGCGCCGATGCGCCCAGCGTTTGAGGTCGGTGACCCAATAGGCCTTGCGGGCGGGGGGGCGGTTGCGGGAGTAGATGCCGCCGTTCTCCTCGATCAGCGGGATGACATGCGGGACGATCTCTGCCCCCTGCGCGCGGGCGAGGGCCAGGAAAGGCTCCAACCCGATATAGGCCCAGGGCGAGCCCAGGCCGAAAAAGTAGTCGATCTTCTGTGTCATTCCTTGGTCCGTCCTTTGTGGGTCTTTTGCGCGGCCTGATCGAACAGGGCCAGCGCACATGCTTTGGCCTCAAGCATCGGCGTCCCGCCGCCATGGACCGCGGGGCGTGCCAGTGCCCCGTCGTAAAGCAGGGCCAGATGGGCACCGATCCGGTCCGGCTGTGCCAGGTCCGCACGGGCCACGATCCGCGCGCTTTCGCCATGCTCGGCCGCCGCGAGGCCAAAGGCACAGGCGCGAAACGCCGGGTTGCCAGCTTTCTGGATGATGCGGTCCATGCCCACCGCGCGGATGCCGATGCGAAAGAAGAGGTTGCTCGCCACGTCGAGGATATGGCTGGCGAGGGTGGAGCGGAGGGCGGTGGTCATTGCGCCGCCACCGCGTCAAGCGCGCCTTTCGCCTGGGCCAGCGACACCAGCCTGTCGAGGGCAAGGTCGCCCGGCTTGCCGCCCTGTGCCGCAAGACCATCGGCCAGACGTTGCGCGGCCTCGTTCCAGGGTGCGGCCAGCCCCAGCAGCCGGGCCTGCAGCACGATCTCGCCGTTGAGGAAGTCGACCTCGTGGCGCGCGCCGCGCACGAAGCTTTGCCAGGTCGATTGCCCGCCCGGATCGTCGGGATCGCGCTGCACCTGCCAGCCGGCGAGGCTGACCTTGCGGTCCCCTTCGGTTGCCGGATCAAAGCCTGCGGCGCGCAGCACCGCCTCTGCCTCTTGCGAAAGGGCATCGGCGACCCGCAGTGCCGCGGTCGGGGTGGCGGCGAAAAGTTCCACCACGTTGCGGACGTTGTAGGTCAGTTTCTGCGCCTTCCAGCGCAGGATATCGGCCCGCTCTTCCACCAGCGCCCCGGCCCGGGTGAGGTCTGTCGCCAGCCGGGCCGAGACCCCGTCGCGACCCTCCGGATAGCGCCCGATGGTGATGGCGGCAAACTGCGGGCTGGCCAGAACCCGCACCTTGCCGACCTCGGTATAGATCGCCGGCGTGCGCACCACGGCGGAATAGAGGTGCGGGAAGCGGCGGGCGACGATGCGTTCGGCCTCCAGCCCGTTTTGCAGGGTCACCACGGGCAAGGAGGTGGCGAGGGGGACTTGCGCCAGCCGCGCGGTCAGATCCTCGACATCCTGGGCCTTGACGGCCAGCAGCAGGATATCGTCGGGCGCAAGATGCAGGCTGTCCAGATCGGTGAGGTTCAGCGCGATCTGGCGGGTGGCGTCGGGGCGACGATAGGACAGGCCGTGGCGCCGCAGATGCTCCAGCTGGGCACCGCGTCCGACCAGCATGTTGGCAAGTCCGGCTTGCGAGAATTGGGCGGCAAGGGCCGAACCCACGGCACCGGCGCCGAGGATCACATAGGTCATCGTCAGACCGCCTTTCGCAGGGGATCGGGCTGCGCTTCGGCGCCAGAGGCCTTGAACCGGGCAAAGGCGCTGCGGCCGAGGATGGAGAGGACGGTATCCTCCTGCGGCGCATGGATCAGCACGGCCTGGATGTTGCGGAAGTGCCGCTCCAGCCCCAGATCGGCGCTGAGGCCGGGATTGCCGAGCGCCTTGACCGCCAGCGCCACCGCCTCTTGCAACTGCCGCCCGACGATCATCCGCGCCCGCATCAGATGCAGCGCGTCGTCGCGGTGATGGTAAAGCGCGTCGAAGAGGAAGGTCCGCGCCGAGCCGACCAGCAGGTCGATCTCGCCGGCGATGGTGATGATCCGCTCGGTCTCGGCAATCGGGCGGCCCAGGTTGGCGGGGACGCGGTCATGGGCAAAGCGGGCGAAGGCCTCGGCGGCGGCCTCGGCGACGCCGAGGTAGATCGAGGTCAGGCCAAGGGTCAGCACCGCGTGGCCGAGGTTGTCCTGCTGGCCCTTGCCCGCCTCGACAAGGTCAAGCACATGGCCTGCGGGCACCGCCACATTGTCATAGACCACGTCATGCGACGCGGTGGCGCGCATCCCCAGACTGTTCCAGGTCTTGACGATGGCAACGCCGGGCGTCTCGCCGGGGACGATGAAGGTGCCGACGCGGGCCGGGGTTTCGTCGGTGGTGGCCCAGACAAGGTGATGCGTCAGCCCTTCCGAGCCGGTGACGAAGCGTTTCACCCCGCTGATGGCCCAGCCCGTTGCGGTGCGCCTTGCCCTCGTCTGCGGCAACCCGCCCCGCGCGGGGGAACCGAGGTCAGGCTCGACCCGCGCGGCGTTCAACAGGATCGGGCGGCTGCGGCCCTGTTCGACGATTTGTCGGTAATAGTCCTCGGGCCAGTGGCCGCGCTCGGCCTGCGCCAGATGGTTGGCCAGCGTCATGGTGACGATCAGCGCCACCGAAGGGTCGGCGGTGCCGATCTGGGCGATGATGCGGACGAGATCCTCGATCGTGCCACCCGGCCCGCCATAGCGGCGCGCCACGGTGGCCTGCAACAGGCCGGCGTCCTGCAGGGCCGCTATCCCCTCGACAGGGAAGCTGCCGGTGCGGTCGGCCTCCTTCGCGGCGAGGGCGATGCGGGCCAGGGTATGGGGCGGGACGGTGAAGGGTGAGAGGGTCACGGCAGCTCTTTCTTGCAAGGGAAGGCCGGGGTCGGCGGGTCTGGCGACCCCGGCAAAAGGCTCAGGCGGGCTCGTTGACTTTCGCCCGGGCGGCCTCACGCTCGGCCAGACCTTCGCGGACCAGGGGCAGGACGTAGCGGCCGTAATCCACCGCATCGTTGTAATTGTCGTAGCCGCGGATCGAGATCAGGTCGGCCCCCAGATCGACATAGTCCAGAAGCGAGGCGGCGATGGTCTCGGCCGAACCCACGAGGGCGGTCGAGGCGCCGGAGGCGTTGGTTGCGGTGACGGTCGGATACCAGAGCGCGCGGTCCTGCACGTCGCCCCGCTTGGCGATTTCCAGAAGACGCTGGGAGCCGACGTTCAGCGGCGCCCCGGCGCTGGCGGGTTTGCGCGCCAGACCCTTGTCGCGGGCGGCGTTGAGCTGGTCCAGCACGGCATGGGCCTTTTCCCAGGCCAGCTCATCCGTGGCGCCGATGATCGGGCGGAAGGTCACCCAGATGCGCGGGCGGTCGCTGCGGCCGGCGGCGGCGGCGGCTGCATTGACCTTGTCGATCTGCTCGCGGGTTTCCTTCAGCGGTTCGCCCCAGAGCCCGAAGATATCGGCCAGCTCGCCCCCGACGCGGTAAGCCTCGTCCGAAGAGCCGCCGACCGAAACCGGGATCGGCTTGACCGGGCGGACCTTGCTGGCGAAACCCTTGAACTGGTAGAATCTGCCCTCATGGTCGAAGGGCTCGGTCGAGGCCCAGGCCCGGCGCAGGATGCGGATATATTCGGCCTGGCGGGCGTAGCGGTCTTCCTTGTTCAGGAAATCGCCCTCGCGCGCCTGTTCTGCCGGATCGCCGCCGGCGATGAAGTGGACGACGATGCGCCCGCCGCTCAGCTGCGACAGGGTGGCCAGCGCCTTGGCGGCCACGGTCGGATAGACGGTGTTGGGCCGCAGCGCCACGATGGCATTGATCTGCCGCGTGTTGGCAAGGATCGTCGCCGCCACCGTGAATGGGTCGAAGGAGGAGGAGTGGTAGGGCACCAGCGTGTAGTTGAAGCCGTAGTCGTCCAGCATCTTGGCATAGCGCACCAGATAGGCCGGGTCGATCGCCGCCTCGGGCAGCGGCGCGATATCGGTCGAGGCATTGGGGAAGGTGACGGAGATGAATTCGGTCGGCATGGGGGTCTCTTTCGTAGGACAGGTTCCCGCGGGCGAGGGGCCGCCCGCCGGTGGTTCAGGCGGGCTGCCAGCCCAGGGCGGGGGCCACGGTTTCGGCAAGATCAGTCAGAAGCCGCAGGTTCTGTGCGAGGTCGAAGCCGGGCGGCAGGAAGAAGATCAGCTCGTCGGCAAGGCTGAGGCCGGGGTCGGCCAGAACCGCTGTCGTCACCGCCTCGGGCGTGCCGTGCAGGACGGGCGAAATCTGCGCGCCTTCGGGGGCGTTGGTGCGGGCGGTTGGCTCCAAAGCGCCTTGGGGGCGCGAGGCGGCGATTCCTTGGGTGCGGCGTTCGTGGTCATAGGCGGCGTAGGTGTCTCGCAGCGCCGGTGTCGTGCCGGGCAGGATCGAGGCGGCAACGGCGACGGGGGGCGGGGGCGTGCCCCAGAGGCGCGCCCAGGTCTCGCGGTAGGTGGTGATGATCCGCGCCTGATGTTCGGGGAAGCTTTCGCCGGGGGCCTGACCGTGCTGGACGGTGCCGGTGGTCAGGGGCAGGCCAAGTTCGGCGGCGTGGATGGCCGAACCGAGGCTGGACACGCCCTGTCTGATCCTGCGGTGCAGCGTCGGGCTATGCGGGGTCACGCGCAGTTCGGCGCCCAGCGGCGCGCCCTGACCCTCGGTGTCGACCCGGTGCAGCACCTCGCCGCGCAGGGCGGCCAGAAAGCGGGCCTGCCGCCGCTTGGCCTCGGTCCGCGCATCGGTTTCGACGGTGCCGAAGACCGCATCGAAGGCCGCCGTGGCGCCGGTGGAGACGGCAAGCTCCAGCCGCTCGCCGACCAGAAGGTCGGTGGTGGCCGCGGCCTCGGCCAGCAGGATCGGGTCCTGATAGCGCAGCGGGATGACGGCAGAGCCAAGGGTGATGCGGCTGGTGTGCTGGCCCACGGCGGCAAAGAAGGGCAGGGGCGAGGACAGGTAATGATCGAAATGGCGCTGATAGGACCAGCCGGATTGATAGCCCAGCCGCTCGGCCCCTTGATAAAGGGCGATGCCGTTGCGCAGGCCCTGCGCCGGGCCTTCGCTGTCGCTGAACGCCACGCGGGTGTTGAAGCCGAGCCGGGCCTTGCGGCGAAAGCCGCTTTGCGGGATGGGTCTTGCCAGCGTCATGCCGCCACCTCGGGCACCGGGGCGGCACGGCCCTTGGGGATCGCGTCCAGAAGGGCCCGCGTATAGGGCTCCACCGGGCGGTCGAAGATCTCGCTGACCGTGCCATGTTCGACGATCCGCCCCCGGTGCATGACCGAAACGCTATGCGCCAGTTGTCGGACCAGGGCGAGGTCGTGCGAGACGAAGACATAGGTCAGGCCCAGCCGGGCCTGCAGCGCCAGAAGCACTTCGACGATGTCGGCCTGTACAGAGACATCGAGGGCCGAGGTCGGCTCGTCCAGCACGATCACATCGGGCTCTAGGACCAGCGCCCGGGCGATGGCAACGCGCTGGCGCTGGCCGCCCGACAGGTCGGTGGCGCGGCGCGACACGAGCGCCGGGTCCAGGCTGACGCTGTCGATGGCCTCGCGCACCCTTTGGGCACGTTCTTCGCGCGTGCCGATGCCGAAGCGGTCCAAAGGCTCGCGCACCAGGGCCTCGACACGCCAGGTCGGGTCGAGCGAGGTGAAAGGGTTCTGGTAGACCAGTTGGAGATGGCGCCAGGCCTGCCGCAGGCTGGCCGGATCGCGGCCCGAGACCGAATGCCCCGCCACCTTGATGCTGCCGCGGTCGGGCTGTTCCAGGCCCAGAAGCAGGCGGATCGTCGTGGTCTTGCCCGAACCGGATTCGCCGACCAGGGCATGGGTGGTGCCCGCCGGAACCGAGAAGGACAGATTGTCCACCGCCGTCAGACGGCGCCCCTCGACGCTGAAGGTCTTGGAGATGCCGGCGACCTCGATCTTCGCAGCGCTGGTCTTGGCAAAACCCGGATCGCGGAGCCTGGCGTAACGGTCAGCGTTCAGGGCCGGAACATCGGCCTGCAGCTTGCGCGCATAGGCCGAGGCGGGGGCGGCGAAGACCGCGGGCGTCGGCCCGGCCTCCTGCACGGTGCCGCCCTTCAGCACGATCAGCGCATCGGTCCGCTCTGCCGCGATGGCAAGGTCATGGGTGATGAGCAAGAGGCTGATGTCCAGATCCTCCCGCAGCCGCGACAGAAGGTCGAGGATGCGCTTCTGGATCGTCACATCGAGCGCCGAGGTCGGCTCGTCCGCCACCAGCAGCGCCGGGCGTGGCAGGATTGCAAGGCCGATCAGCACGCGCTGCAACATGCCGCCGGACAATTGGTGCGGATAGCTGTCATAGACCCGCGCCGGGTTGTCGAGGCCGACCTTGGCGAAGGTGTCGAGGATCAGCTCCTTGCGGTGCTCCGGTGCGGTGTCGGCCAGAAGCGCCGCCGCCTCTTGCGCCTGCGCGCCGATCCTGCGCACCGGGTTCAGGGCATGGCCGGGGTCTTGCGGCACAAAGCCCAAGGTGCGGCCGCGCAGCGCGCGAAAGCGGCGCTCGGGCAGGGAAAGGATCTCTTGCCCGGCAACCTCGACCCGGCCCCGCGCGTGGCCAAGGCCGGGCAGAAGGCGCAGCACCGCGCGGGCGATGGTCGATTTGCCAGAGCCGGATTCGCCGATCAGCCCAAGGCTCTGGCCGCGGCCGAGTTGAAAGCTGACATCGCGGACAACCTCGGTCCTGCCATAGGCGACGGAGAGGTTTTCCACCCGCAGCAAGGGAAGGTGCGGGGTCAGTTGGTCTTGCGCAGCCATCTGCTGATCCTGTCGAGTGAAAGAACGGTGAGGATGGTGACGAGGGCGGGGGCATAGACCAGCCAGGGCCATTTCAGGTAATCCTTGCCGATGGCGATCAGCAGGCCCCAGTCCGCGGCGGGGGGCGGGTCGCCGTAGCCCAGGAAGGCGAGGCTCGCGATCACCAGGATCGACAGGCCGAATTGCAGCACGGCGAGCGTGATCACCGACCGCGAGGCATTGGGCAGCACATGGCGCGTCAGGATATGCCAGCGCGATCCACCCGACAGGAATGCCGCCTCGACGAAGGCCGCCGCGCGGGTCTTGATCACCTCGGCGCGCATCACGCGGGCAAAGATCGCGACGGCAGAGATGCCGGTGGCGATGGCGGCATTGGTGGTGTCAAAGCCCAGGGCGGTGACGACGATGACGGCCAGAAGAAAGCTCGGCACTGCCAGCAGCACATCGACCAGGCGGGCCAAGGCCACATCGACCCAACCGCCGAGAAACCCCGCCAGAAGGCCGATCAATCCGCCGGCCACCAGCCCGATGCCCACGGCGATCAGCGCGCTGGCGACCGAGGAGGCGGTGCCATAGACCACCCGGGTGAACAGATCGCGGCCGAGGTGATCGGTGCCGAACCAATGCGCGGAACTGGGGCCCTGCAGCTTGTCCGCCGGGATGCCGATGGCGGGGTCAAGGCTGGTGAAGAGGCCCGGCGCCACCGACCATGCCACCACCACGGCGAGGAAGACGAAGGCAAGGGCGACGGTCGGCGGCAGACCGGCGAGGGTGACAGGGTCGGAGCGGGAACGAAAGGTGGAGAGGGTCATGCGCTCACCGGGGCAGAGGGGGAGGTGGCAAGGCCGCCCGCCGCCGGGGCGGTGCCCGGGGCAGCACCCAGCAGCTTCACGCGCGGGTCGAGCAGCGGGTAGATCAGGTCGGCGATCAGGTTGATGGTCACGAAAACCAGCGCCGCGAGCGAGACCACGGCCTGCAGCACCGGCAGATCCTGGGTGACCACCGAACGTTCGACCAGACTGCCGATCCCGGTGCGGCCAAAGACGGTTTCGGTGATCAGGGCGCCGGACAGAACCTCGCCGATGGTCAGGCCCAGAACCGTGACGACCGGCAGGGCAGAGGGTTTCAGGAGGTGCAGGAAGAACAGCCGCGTCTGCCCCACCCCGCGGGCGCGGGCGACGGCGGCATATTCCTGGCGCGCCTCGTTGTCGATATTGGCGACCAGAACCTGCGCGATCTGGGCCGAGATCGGGATGCCAAGCGCGATGGCGGCAAAGAAGGTCGCTTGAGCGCTTTCCGGGTCGATGACGCGAAACAGGCCCAGCTGAAAGCCGAAGACATGGATCAGCACCAGCCCGATCACGAAATTCGGCACCGATAGGAACAGCGAGGGCAGGCCGCGCACCGCGCCCTGACCAAGGGCGCGCGGCAGGAACTGGCTGGCATAGGCGATCGCCGCCGCCAGAACCAGCGCCACCGCCAGCGCCGAGGTGGCCAGGTGCAGGGTCGAGGGCAAAACCTCGGCGATCAGCGTCGCCACCGGGCGGCTGGAGCGCATCGACAGCCCCAGATCCCCGGTGACAAAGCTGGACAGCGCGGACCAAAGCTGCACCAGAACCGGACGGTCCAGCCCCTGCGCCGCGATGATCCGGGCAATCTCGTCCTGGGTGAAGCCGTTCTGCGGGTTCTGCAGGACCGAGGTGATCGGGTCCCCCGGCAGGATCGACACCACGACGAAGGTGAAGACATAGGTCAGGAACAGCGCGACCAAAGCCTGCAACAGGCGCTTGGCGGCATAGGACAGGTAGGGATGGCGCATGCGGGCTCTCCTGCGTCGGAAGGGGATGTCTGCCGGGATCGGTCAGGCGCGGGCGCTCTTGGTCGCGGTGTAGTAGCTGGCATAGGCCACGCCGTTGTAGGCGACGCCCTTCACCTCGGGCGATTGCACATAGATGCGCTGGACCATCTGGGTGCGCGGGATGAAATAGCCCTGATCCAGCAGATAGGCCTGCAATTCGTCCAGAAGCGGCGCGCGGGCTTCGAAGCTGGCGGAGGAGGCGATCCTGTCGCGCAGATCGACCAGCCTGGCGTCGGTTTCGCCCAGGGCAAACCAGTTCTCGCCCTTGTTGGCATCGGTCAGGATGGCGGCCACGATGCCGGGGTCGATGAAGCTGCGGGTGACCTCGTAAGCCGGCACATTGTCGCCGCCATAGCGGACCTTTTCGCCGAAGGTCACCACGTCATAGGCGCGGATCTCGACCTGCCAGCCGATCTTGCCGAGTTGCTGGGCGATCAGCTCGTCCACGGCTTTCGCGGTGGCGAGATAGGGGTTGGAATGCAGGACGATCTTCAACTTCGTGCCGCCCTTGGCCCGGATGCCATCCGCGCCCTTCACCCAGCCCGCCGCATCCAGCAGCGCCTCGGCCTTGGCCGGGTCATGGGCGAGGGCGGCGCTGTGGTCGGTGGCGCCGGGCACGTTGCTTTGGATGAACGAGGTCGGCAGCAGCCAGTCGGGGGTATAGACCGTGTCGATGATCTCTTGCCGGTTGATCGCCACCTGCAGGGCCTGGCGCACCTTGAGGTCGTTGAAAGGCGCCAGACGGGTGTTGATCGCCCAGCCGTTCACAAAGCCCAGATAGCGCGGGGTTGCGACGGTGAAGCCCTCGTCCTTCAGCGATTGCAACTCTTGCGGCGAGGCGTTGTAGGCCACATCGGCCTGACCCGATTGCACCGCCGCCACCCGCAAGGAGGATTCCGCTACGATCTTGTAGGTGATGCTGTCCAGATGCGCCGGGCCGGTCTGGCCCAGGGCGGCGGGCCCCCAATTGTAATCGGGCCGCTTCACCAGCTTGACGAAGTCGCCCTCTTTCCAGCTGTCCACCAGATAGGGGCCGCTCGCCACCGTCTTGGACAGGTTGGCCTGTTCGGAGGCCGGGCTGGCCAGGGTCTTGGGCGAAATCAGGATCGAGCCGTGGTAGCCCAAGGTCGGGATGAAGCCGAGGGTCGGCTTCTTGAAGGTGACCTTGACCGTGGCGGGATCAAGCGCCTCGGCATGGTCATAGGTCTTGGGGAACAGGCCGATCGGGTTGATCCCGTCCTCGGTCCGCCCTGCGTACCAGATATCCAGATTGGCCACGACCGCCGCCGCATCCAGCACCGACCCGTCCGAGAAGGTGACCCCCGGCTTCAACTTCAGGGTGAACTCGGTGGCCGTGTCGTTCTGCGTCCAGCTTTCCGCCAGCCAGGGCGATACGGCGCCCTTGTCGTCGACATAGACCAGCTTGTCGGCCACATGGCCCCAGACATGGCCCTGGAAACTGGAAATCGAAGAATTGTTCGGAATCCAGGTCGGCCCGAGCGAGTCGATCAGGAAGACAAGGTCGCCACCGGCCTCTTCGGCCAGGGCGGCACCGCCAAGCGCGGCAAGGCTCAGTGCGGCAGAGCCGGCCAGAAGGCTGCGGCGGGTCAGGCGAAGGGAGGCGGGAAGCTGTGTCATGGTATCATCCTGAGGGGGAGGGTCTGCGGGGCCTCCGGTGCAACCGGGGCCGGGAGGGGCTGTGGAACGCGTCAGGCCCAAGGGCCCGAGCTTGCGAAAAGGCTGAGCTTTTTCAGGGGCCTGAAGGGGGGTTCCCCTCAGGCCTTTGGCGTGGTGTTTCCTCTTGGCCCGCTTTTTGTCCGGGGGAGGCCGTGGCTTCGGCCTGCCATCCCGGTGTCGAAACCCTCGCAAGCATCAAGCGGTTTCGATGGGTCAAAGATAGACGGACCGGTTCGTATTGTCTATTTTGTAGATCGACAATTACGGGATTGTCCGTGTCGTCGTTTTCGTCAGGACGACAGCTTCATTCTATTAACGATCAAATCGGTCGTGATTATGATTCGACCGCTTCGTCACCGCGTTCCCGCAGCAGGCCGAGGAAGAATCACCTCATGCGGCACCACCGGCGGCGCGTCGGGCAGACGTTCGACCGAGACGAGCGCCAATTGCCCGGCGGAACCCTGGCTCAACCCAGAGGCGCCGATGTCCGATGTCACCGCATTGGGATTGCCGTTCACGCAATGCGGCCCGAGGCCCGGCAGATCGACCGGCGCATACCAGGACCCGGTTGCAAGCTGGATCACCCCCGGACGGACCGCCGCGGAGGGCGCAGCCACGGCCAGAACCCCGCCCCGGTCATTCCACAGCCGGATCGTATCGCCCGCGGCGATCCCCAGCCGCGCGGCATCCTGCGGGTTCAGCCGGGCCACCTCTCGACCCTGTTGCTTGGCGGCCATGCTGGTCGCGCCGAAATCGAGCTGGCTGTGCAGGCGTCCCGCCGGTTGGTTGGCGACCAGCTGGAACGGGTGACGCCTGGCCAGGGCCGCGCCCAGCCATTCGACCGGGGGCTGCCAGACCGGATGTCCGGGCAGGCCCGCCGCCGCCACCTGTTCCGAATGAATCTCGATCCGCCCGGAAGGGGTGGCCAGCGGGGCGCCTTCGGGGTCAAGGTGAAAGCGGCGGATCTCTCCCGCGCCGGGGCGCAGGGGCAGGGGAAGCACCATGCCCTGCCGGAAGGCATCATACTCCGGCGCCTCCAACCCCTGTGCCGCCAGGGCCTGCTGCGTCGGCGCATAAAGGCGGCGGAGCCAGCCTGCCGCATCCAGCCCTTCGGTGAAGGGCGCGGCCACGCCGAGGCGGTGGGCCAGATCGGACAGGATCGCATGGTCGTCCCGGGCCTCGCCGTAAGGCGCGGCAAGCGGCTCCATCGCGACGAGGTAAGGATCGTTGCCGCCGGCGCCGATATCCTCACGCTCGGCGGTGATGGTGGCGGGGAAGATGATGTCGGCATGGGCGGCGCTGGCAGTGCCCATGCTGTCATGCAGGATGATCGTGTCGGGGCGCGCGAAAGCCGCGCTCAGACGGGTCAGATCCTGATGATGGTGGAAGGGATTGCCGCCCGCCCAATAGACAAGGCGGATATCGGCATAGCGCCGCGTCTCGCCCCTGTAGGTATAGGCCTTGCCCGGATGCAGCAGCAATTCGGCGATCCGCGCCACGGGGATGAAATCGCCCACCCGGTTCCGCCCCTGCGGCAGGGTGGGAAGCGGCACCGTCAGGGCCGGCTTGCCGATATTGCCGATCGAGCCCAGACCATAGCAGAAGCCCGCCCCCGGCAAATCTCCCTGACCCAGCATCGCGGCGAGGGTCAGCGCCATCCAGACCGGCTGCTCGCCATTCTCGGCGCGTTGCAGCGAGAAGGTGACGTTGATCAGCGTGCGGCGTCCGGCCGCCAGATCGGCGAGGGCGGCGATCTCTTCGGCCGGAACCTCGCAGATGGCCGCGGCCCAGTCCGGGGTCTTTGCCACACCATCCGAAGCGCCGGTCAGATAGGGCAGAAAGCGGTCATAGCCCCGCGTATAGCGGTCCAGATAGGCGCGGTTGACCTGGCCCGTGCTGTACAGATGATGCGCCATGCCCAGCATCAGCGCCACATCGGTGCCGGGACGCGGGGCAAGGCGGGTCAGGCCGGGCAGATCGGCGAAGTCATCGGCCAGCGGACTGATCGAGACGAAGCGGCATCCCCTGTCCGCCGCCGCACTTAGGGCCTGACCCGCGACATGCTGCGAAATGCCGCCCGGGCTGATGGCGGTGTTGCGCAAGGGCAGGCCGCCAAAGGCGAGCAGCAGTTCGGTATCCGTCGCCAGCTCCTCCAGATAGGGGTGGTCGCGGGTCAGCTTCAGCGGGCTGCCCCAGACCAGCGACAGGATCACCTCTCCCGCCGCCGAGGAATAGGAGTTCACGCTGCCGACATAGCCCCCGAAGGCACAGTTGAGAAAGCGGTGCAGTTGGCTTTGGGCGTGGTGAAACCGCCCTGCCGAGGCCCAGCCGTAAGAGCCGCCGAAGACCTGCGCCCCGGGCAGCGGGCCGGTCTCGGGCAGGTCCGGTCCGGCGCCGAGGCGCCTCAGTTCCTTGGCGGCCAGATCCAGCGCGGTTTCCCAATCGACCTCCACATAGCTGTCCTTGCCGCGGCGGTGGTCGGGTCCGGGACCATCTTCCAGCCAGCCACGCCGCAGCAAGGGGCGGCGCAGGCGGGCGGGATGGGTCAGGGACGCCGGCAGATTCGCCAGAAGCGCGGAGGGTTCGGGGTCGTCGGCAAAGGGATCAAGCTCCAGCTTTCCTGCGGTGGTGCGGGCGCGGAAGGTGCCCCAATGGCTGCTGTGCTGCCGGAAGCGGGGGGAAGAGGTCATGGAAGGCGTCCAGTTCTTTGTGGCGAAAGGGCACGCTGCCGTGGGCTGCGCGTCAAGGGTGTGGATTGTGCTGTGATCCGATGCGTGCTGCCGCCCGGACCTTCGGCCCCCTGCGGACCATTGGTCGGGCGACGGGGACCTGCGGCCGAGGGTCAGGCAGCCCGGCTCACCCGGCGCCCTGATGCGGGCCGCGCAAGCCCAGGATCGGCTGCCACAGATCGGCATCAAGCTGCGAGACCAGCGGCGCGCCGCGTTGGCGGAGGAGGGCCAGGTAGAGGCGTTCGGAGTCCTCGTCCAGCACGCTCTGCACGGCTGGCTGTCTGATCAACCCGCGGCCCCAGCGGCTGAGCACCGGCAGGCCGGTCATCAGGTAGGTCTGGAACCAGCGATCCACCAGGAAGATCCGCCACAAGGTCGGGCAAAACACCACACCCGCGTTCGACAGCGGGCGCGCCACGACCTCGGGCACCTGGGTCAGGCTCTGTTCGATCAGGATCAGACGCTGGCGCAGATGGTGGATGGCGATGTCGTTTTCGACCGAATCCTGCGCATGGGTCACGGCGGACAGGCGGATCTGCAAGCCGCGACCAAGCTCCATCAGGGCCCGCTCGGCGCGGCGCAGGGCCGGGTCGTCGGGATAAAGCGGTTGGTCCGGATGCAAGGCCTCGACGGCCTCGATCATGGCGATGCTTTTGTCGAACGTCTTTTGAGCCCCGCCCGGGATCTGCACCGTCAGCTGCGGCAGATCGGGACGCGACAGGAAGGTGCCGGGGATTTCCTCGACCGTCCAGCCCGTGCCCCGCGCCGCCAAGGCCAGCATCACGCGCTGTGCGACCGGGCAGAACGGGATCGCCCGCAAGTGGAAGGTCGCGGCGGGGGAGGGGAGGGGGCCGCCCACCCGGTCTTTGCGGATGTCGCGGGTCATCCCCGACCTACAGCGAGGCAGAGGCGCGCCCTTTCACGGCAACCGGCGCGGGGTCGTTTCACGTCGCGCCGGACCCGGCCTGCTCCCCGGTCGGGACTTTGACCTGCGCAGCGCGGCTGACCGACACGGCGCGAGGGCAGGCCCGTCATCGCGCGACTGTCAGGCAAAGCACCGCCATAACGGCCAGAAACGATGCAAAGGCCAGGGCCGCTCGCAAGACAACCTGATCCTCGGGATCATCGGCTTGCCGCGATGCCACGAAGATCTCTGCGAAATAGGGGTCGAAACGTCCGTCGATCATGGCACTGGCTCCTTTCATGGGGGGGAAAGACCTTCAGTTGGTGATCTGCAGGGCGAGGCTGTCCTGCGGCGACATGAACCGTTCGGGCATCACCACGATGGTCGTCGCGGCCAGAAAAGCCGCAACCAAGAGCAGCAGCGCGGCATAGTCCGGAACACCCGGTTTGGAACTTCGGAACACACGTTTCATAGGGCAACCCTTTCCAGGCTGTTTTGCGGGGCAGGGACGGGCACCGGGCGCAGGACCATTCCGTCCCACTCATGCTTGACCAGGCGCTGAAAACCGCTGCCAGAGGCGCGGTCGATGTGGCCCGCATTGCTGCCCCGGGCCTTGGTCACATGGCGGGCAGGTCCCATGCCCTTCCAGAGATAGTAGCACCTTGTCATCTGCGGGTCCCTTCTGATCCGACTCATCACAGTTAAGTCTAGCAGGATTGTCGTGATTATGAATTCCAAAGATCGCCGCAAAAGAGAACGCCCTGCTTCATTGCGCCGGATCAGAGGAAAAACAGACCACGCTGCCAGACCTTGCTGCGCCAACTCGGATTGTCGGAGGATCTGCGCGGTGTCGTTGTTTTGGGGCGCGCCGGGTGGCCAAGGGCAAAAACCGCTCCATATTCCCGTGACCTTTCTTAACAGGTCTGCCCGATGCCCAAGATGCGCAAGAAATCCGAACTTCCGACCAAGACCTGCGCGGTCTGCGGCCTGCCCTTTGCCTGGCGCAAGAAGTGGGAGCGGGATTGGGACCATGTCACACATTGTTCAGACCGCTGCCGCAAGGCGGGCAAATCCGGCCAAAGGGCCACCCAATGACCCGGCACCTGCGTTTCATCCTTGGCGATCAGTTGACGCGCGACCTTTCGGCGCTGCGCGACATTGACCCGAAAAAGGATGTCGTCCTGATGGTCGAAGCCGCCGCCGAGGCGCGCAACGTGCCGCATCACAAGCAGAAAATCGCCTTCGTCCTGTCGGCCATGCGCCATTTCGCACAAAGCCTGCGGGAGGAAGGGGTACAGGTCGATTATGTCCGGATGGAGGACCCCGACAACGAACAGGACCTTGGCCGCGAGCTTGCCAAGGCCGTGCAACGCCACCGCCCCCTGTCCATCGTGGCGACGGAACCGAGCGAGTGGCGCGCGTGGCAGATGATGCAGGCCTGGGAGCCCGGCGCGCCGGTGGAGGTCCGCGCGGATGACCGCTTCTTTTGCTCTCGCGCCGAATTCGCAGCCCTGACCAAGGCGCGCAAGACCGGCCGGATGGAGTTCTTCTACCGCGAGATGCGCCGCCGCACCGGGCTTTTGATGCGGACCGATGGGCCAGAGGGCGGGCAGTGGAACTTTGACCCCGAAAACCGCAAGGCCCTGCCGCGGGGCCATCGCCCGCCAGCGCGCCGCAGGTTTGCCCCCGATGCCATCACCGCCGAGGTCCTGACCCTCGTCGCCAGCCGCTTTGGCACCCATTTCGGCGATCTGGAGCCCTTTGGCTGGGCCGTGACCCGCGCAGATGCCCTGCAGGCGCTGGATCATTTCATCACCGACTGCCTGCCCGGTTTTGGCGATTATCAGGACGCGATGAAGACGGGAGAGGACTTCCTCTATCACGGCCTGATCGCGCCCTACCTGAACCTCGGCCTGCTGACCGCGCGCGAGGTTTGCGCCCGTGCCGAAGCCGCCTATCACGCCGGCGAGGCGCCCCTCAACGCCGTGGAGGGCTTCATCCGTCAGATCCTCGGCTGGCGGGAGTTCGTGCGGGGCATCTACTGGGCGGAAATGCCCGACTATGCCCAGTCCAACCACCTGAACGCCACCCGCGATCTGCCTGCGCTTTATTGGACGGGTCAGACCGATATGCGCTGCATGGCCGAATGTATCGGCACCACCCGCCGCCACGCCTATGCCCACCATATCCAGCGCCTGATGGTCACCGGCAACTTTGCCCTTCTGGCCGGGATCGCGCCGACGCAGATCGAGGAATGGTATCTGGCGGTCTATGCCGATGCCTTCGAATGGGTGGAATTGCCGAATGTCCATGGCATGGTGATGCATGCCGATGGCGGGCGTCTGGGGTCGAAACCCTATGCCGCCTCGGGCGCCTATATCGACCGGATGTCGGACTACTGCAAGACCTGCGCCTTCGATCCCAAGGTCAAGCTGGGACCGAAAGCCTGCCCGTTCAACTACTTGTACTGGAATTTCCTCATCGAGAACGCGGGCACCCTGCAAGCCAACCCGCGCTTGTCGCTGCCCTATGTGACCCTGTCGAAAATGCCCGCCGAACAGCGGGCCGAGATAACGCGCTCCGCAGCCGCCTTTCTGGCAGCGCTTCAGACGCCTCTGGCACCGGCCCAGTCAAGTCTGGACCTGCGCTGGTGACGCAGGCTGGACTGCGGGACCGGCCCGTCAATCGCGCCTAGGTCCGCCGTCAATTCCCTTGTCCGCCACGGCGCGATAGTGGCTCGCCTCAAGCCAGGCCGGGTTTTCGGCATACATCTCGCGGATCAACCGCTTGACCAGACCAAGATCGCGCGACACGTCGCCTTTGCGGTGGCTGAGGATGACCGGAGAGACGGCGCGCGGTCCCTCGATCGGGCGATACATGACGTCCGACCGCATCTGCCGGGCCGAGGCGGGAATGATGCAGATGCCGGAATCGGCCGCGACGAGGCCAAGCGCGGTCTGGATCTCGCGCACCTCCAGCACCTCGGACGGATAGACGTCGTCATCCTGCAGCAGTTTGAGAATCTGGTCGGCGTAGCTGGGACGCGGCTCCTTGGGATAAACGATCATCTTCTGGCCCGACAGCGCGGCCAGCGGCAAGGGCTTGCCGGCCTCCTCGGCCAGCGCGGTACCCGGCGCCAGTGCCGCCACCAGACGCTCCTCGCGCAGGACCGTGGAGGAGATATTGGGATCGCCGTGGATCAGGCGGCCGAAGCCCAGGTCGATCCGCCCTTCCTTCAAGGCCGGAATCTGCTGGATCGACAGCATCTCCAGCAGCTGGATGTCCAGTTCGGGGGCGTTCTGGCGCAGCTTTCTGACCAGCGAGGGCAATCCCCCGTAAAGGGTGGAGGCCACGAAGCCGATCGACAGGACCTTGTTGCGGTTCAACCCGACCCTGCGGGTGGCATCGGTCATCTGATCGACCCGCCCCAGCACCTGCAGGGCCTGTTCATAGAACAGCCGCCCCGCGTCGGTCAGCGTGATCGGGCGGGTCTTGCGCAGAATGAGGGTCACGCCCAGTTCCTCTTCCAGAAGCTGGATCTGCCGGCTGAGCGGCGGTTGCGCGATATGCAGAATCGCCGCCGCGCGGGTGAAGTTGCGCTCGCGCGCCACCGCCGCAAAGTACCGCAACTGTCGCAGATCCATCGCCAGCCCCCTTGCACGCCCGTGGACACCCGCATTCTTCAGGTATTCTGCAGCGCAGAAAGCCGCTGAATCCGCGCGTATTTCCCTTCATAATACCCTGAGGGTATGATTTCAAAGCCAAATAGTGTTGGACCAATGGCAAGGGTCGGCTGCACCTTCCGGCCATGAACCACGCATATGTCCCCCTCGCTGCCCTCTCCACCGCCGCCCCTGTCGTGACACGGGTCGAGACGGTGATCCTGGATCTTCCGACGATCCGCCCCCACAAGCTTTCGGTCACGACGATGACCGGGCAGGTGCTGACCCTGGTGCGCATCCATTGCAGCGACGGTATCGTCGGCTTTGGCGAATGCACGACGATCGGGGGCCTCGCCTATGGCGGCGAAAGCCCCGAAAGCATGAAGACCAATATCGACACCTGGTTTGCTCCGGTGATGATCGGTCAGGATGCGACGCGGGTTCAGGCGTTGATGGCGCGCCTTGGCCGGATGGTGCGCGAGAACCGCTTTGCCAAGTCCGCCGTGGAAACCGCGCTGCTGGATGCGCAGGGCAAGCGGCTGGGCCTTCCGGTCAGCGAGCTTCTGGGCGGGCGGCAGCGCGATCGGCTGCCGGTGGCCTGGACCCTGGCATCGGGCGACACCGCCCGCGACATCGCCGAGGCGGAGCGGATGCTGGATCTGCGCCGCCACCGCGTCTTCAAGCTGAAGATCGGTGCGCGCGCGATCCGCGACGACATCGCCCATGTCGCCGGCATCAAGACCGCGCTTGGCGACCGGGGCGCCGTGCGGGTGGACGTGAACATGGCCTGGTCGGAGGGCGAGGCCGCCTATGGCATGGCCGCGCTGGCCGATGCGGGCTGCGAGCTGGTCGAACAGCCGGTCGCTTCGACCGCCGCCCTGACCCGCCTGATGCGCCGCTTCCCCGTGGCGCTGATGGCCGATGAAGCGCTGACCGGCCCGGAAAGCGCCTTCGACCTCGCCCGCGTCCAGGGCGCCGATGTCTTCGCCGTCAAGCTGGAACAAAGCGGCGGTGCCTTCAACGCGCTGCGGGTCGCGGCCATTGCCGATGCGGCCGGGATCGGGCTTTACGGCGGCACCATGCTGGAAGGCCCGGTGGGCACGGTGATCTCGGCCCATGCCTTCGCGACCTTTGCCAACCTGCAATGGGGCACGGAACTCTTCGGCCCGCTGCTCCTGACCGAGGACATCCTGACCCAGCCGCTGGAGTACAGCGAATTTGAACTGACCGTGCCCACCGGCCCCGGCCTTGGCGTGACGCTGGACGAGGACCGCCTGGCCTTCTTCGCCCGCGACGGCATCCGCAAGACGATCAGCCTGCCCGGAATGGTTTAAGCCATGCTGTTTCATGTGACGATGACCGTGAAGATCCCGCGCGACCTGCCCGCCAACGAACGCGCCGAAGTATTGGCCCGTGAAAAGGCTTATTCGCAGGATCTGCAGCGCCAGGGCAAATGGCGCCACATCTGGCGGATGGCCGGGCACTACGCCAACGTCAGCATCTTTGACGTAAAGGACAACAGCGAGTTGCACGACATCCTGTCGGGCCTGCCGCTGTTCCCCTTCATGGAGATCGCCGTCACCCCGCTTCTGCGTCATCCCTCGGCCATCCGGGAGGACGACAGCTAAGACCGATCCGCGGGCCGAAGAGGGCCGCCCGCCCCAATTTCCAAACGAATCCAGGAGGAGAAACCATGACCGTCACCATTTTCGACCGCCCCGACATGCAGGCGTTTCTGAAGGAACTCAGCGGGTTGAACAGCAACGGCGGCAACCCGCGCATGAAAGAGATCGTGCATCGTCTGATGTCCGACCTCTTCCGCGCCATCGACGAGCTGAACATCACCCCCGACGAATACTGGGCCGGTGTCGCCTGGCTGAACGATCTGGGCGCTGCGGGGCAGGCGGGTCTGATCTCGCCCGGTCTGGGGATCGACCATTTCATCGACGAAAGGCTGGACGCCATCGACGCCGCCCTGGGCATCGAAAACCCGACGCCGCGCACCATCGAAGGCCCGCTCTATGTGGCAGGCGCCCCGGTCTCGCAGGGTTTCGCCCGGCTTGACGATGGCCGCGACACCAATGGCCACACTCTGATCATGCATGGCACGGTCCTTGGCGCCGACGGCAAGCCCTTGCCGGGCGCCCAGGTCGAGGTCTGGCACTGCGACACCCGCGGGTTCTATTCGCACTTCGACCCGACCGGCATCCAGTCCGACTTCAACATGCGCCGCACGATCATCGCCGACGAGAACGGCCGTTACAAATTCCAGAGTATCCTGCCCAGCGGCTATGGCGTGCCCCCCGGCAGCCCAACCGAAAAGGTGCTGAGCGCCCTTGGCCGCCATGGCCAGCGTCCGGCGCATATCCACTTCTTCATCAGCGCCGAGGGGCATCGCAAGCTGACCACCCAGATCAACATCGAAGGCGACCCCCTGATCAACGACGACTTCGCCTATGCCACCCGCGAAGGGCTGGTGCCGAAGATCATCGAGCGGACCGACGAAGAGAGCATGCACAAGCACAATCTCAACACCCCCTTCGCCGAGATCGTCTTCGACATCCACCTGACCGCCATGGTCGATGGCGTCGACAACCAGATCAACGAACAGCGCCGCCGCGCCGCGGCCTGACCTCACGGCCTTCCGGCGGCCCTCCTGGAGGGAAGGGTCGCCGGAACGCCAGACCCGACCCCCGATTCAATCTTTCATCATCGCTATCTGGCAGGGGCATGGCCGCGACACGCGCCTCCCCTGGGGAGGAGAACTCATGCCCGCGATCATCGAAGAAGCAAGCAACCTCGCACAGTTGCTCGACATCGCCGTCCAGGACGACAGGCAAGCTGGTCTGTTCCGCTGCCGCCGCGACATCTTCACCAACGAGGATCTCTTCGCGCTGGAGATGAAGCATATCTTCGAAGGCAACTGGGTCTATCTGGCCCATGAAAGCCAGATCCCCGAGGTGAACGACTATTACACCACCTGGATCGGCCGCCAGCCGATCGTCATCACCCGCGACAAATCCGGCACGCTCAACGCCGTCATCAACGCCTGCGCCCACAAGGGTGCGATGCTGTGCCGTCGCAAGCAGGGCAACAAGGGCAGCTTCACCTGCCCCTTCCACGGCTGGACCTTCGCCAACACCGGCAAGCTGCTGAAGGTCAAGGATGCGAGGACGACCCAATATCCCGATCAGTTCGACAAGGGCGGATCACATGACCTGACCCGGCTGGCGCGCTTTGAAAGCTATCGCGGCTTCCTCTTCGGCAGCCTGAACCCCGGTGTCGCCACGCTGGACGCCTTCCTCGGCGAGACCAAGGTCATCATCGACCAGATCGTCGATCAGGCCCCCGAGGGGCTGGAGGTTCTGCGCGGCAATTCGACCTACATCTATGACGGCAACTGGAAGCTGCAGATGGAAAACGGCTGCGACGGCTATCACGTCAGCTCGGTCCACTGGAACTATGCCACGACGATGGAGCGGCGCAGCGAAACCGGCACCAAGGCGGTGGATGCCAACAGCTGGAGCAAGTCGGTCGCCGGCGTCTATGGCTTCGAGAACGGCCATATCCTGCTCTGGACCCATACGAAGAACCCCGAGGTCCGCCCCGTCTTCAACCGCCGCGCTGAAATCGCCGCGCGTCTGGGCGAGGACAAGGCCGGCTTCATCGTCAACCAGACGCGCAACCTCGGGATCTATCCGAACGTCTTCCTGATGGACCAGTTCAGCACCCAGATCCGCGTCATCCGCCCGCTGGGCGTGGACAAGACCGAGGTCACCATCTTCTGCTTTGCCCCGAAGAATGAATCCGCCGCGGACCGCGCCACCCGCATCCGCCAGTACGAGGACTTCTTCAACGTCTCGGGCATGGGCACCTCCGACGACCTCGAGGAGTTTCGCGCCTGCCAGACCGCCTATGCCGCGCCCTTGTGGAACGACATGTCACGCGGAGCCCCCCTGTGGGTCGATGGTCCGGACGAAAACGCCCGGCGCATGGGGCTGAACCCCATCCTCTCCGGCGCCCGCAGCGAGGATGAGGGACTCTTCGTCTGCCAGCACGGCTATTGGGCCCGGACGATGCGCCAGGCCCTCGCCGCCGAAGGCATGACCGAAAAGGCAGGAGAAGTCGCATGAGCCTCGATCACGGCACACTCACCACAAGCGTCGATTACAACGCCATCTGCGCCTTCCTCTACCGCGAGGCGCGCCTTCTGGACGACCGGCAATGGGACGAATGGCTGACCTGCTATGCGCCGGACGTGACCTACTGGATGCCGGCCTGGGACGACAACGACCAGACCACCGAGGACCCGCAGTCGGAAATCTCGCTGATGTATTATCCCAACCGCGAAGGGCTTGAGGATCGGGTGTTCCGCATCAAGACCGAACGGTCCGGCGCCTCCACCCCCGAACCGCGCACCGGCCATTCCGTGCTGAACGTCGAGGTCTTGGCCGCCCGCGGCGCCGAGGTGGACCTGCGCTACAACTTCCACACGCTCAATCACCGCTACAAGGTCACGGACCAGTTCTTCGGCACCATGTTCGTGACCCTGCGCCAGACGGAGGACGGGCTGCGCATCGCGGCCAAGAAGATCGTCCTGAAGAACGACTACATCCGCCAGGTCATCGATGTCTACCACGTCTGACCGCCAGCCCACGCACAACCGCAAGGAGGAGGCGCGCATGTGCTACACGATCGCATTGAACTTCGAGGACGGGGTGACCCGCTTCGTCGATTGCAAGGCAGGGGAGAAGGTTCTTGACGCCGCTTTCCGCAACAAGATCAACCTGCCGATGGACTGTTCGGACGGCGTCTGCGGCACCTGCAAATGCCGCGCCGAAAGCGGGGCCTATGACCTCGGCGCCGATTACATCGAGGATGCCCTGACCGAGGTCGAAGCCGCCCAGGGCCTTGTCCTGACCTGCCAGATGGTGCCCTCGTCCGACTGCGTGATCGTCGTGCCGACGACCTCGGTGGCCTGCAAGACGGGCCAGCAGAAGTTCAAGGCCACCGTGGCCGGGATCACCCCGCAGCACGACGCGGCCGTGGTTCTGGAACTGACCGTGGCCGATGGCGATGCGGCCCCCGCCTTTCTGCCGGGGCAATATATCAATATCGCCGTGCCGGGCAGCGCCGATCATCGCGCCTACTCTTTCAGCACGGCGCCGGGTGAGCGGGGCCTGGGGTTCCTGATCAAGAAGATCCCCGACGGGCTGATGGGCACCTGGCTGGCCCGCGCCAAGGCGGGCGAGACGCTGACATTGACCGGCCCGTCGGGCAGTTTCTACCTGCGCGAGGGCGAAGGGCCGCTCTTGTTCCTCGCGGGTGGCACCGGCCTTGCGCCCTTCCTGTCGATGCTGGAGGTTCTGGCGCGCGCCGGGTCGCGTCGCCAGATCCACCTGATCTATGGTGTGACGCGCGATCTGGATCTGGTGCTTCTGGACCAGATCGCCGCCTATGCCAGAAAGCTTGCGAACTTCACCTTCGCCACGGTGGTGGCGGACCCCGCATCGGATCATCCACGCAAGGGCTGGGTCACCCAGCACATGCCGGGTGAGATGCTGGCCGATCCGGGGGTCGAGGTCTATCTGTGCGGGCCGCCGCCGATGGTCGATGCGGTGCGCCGCTATCTTGACGACAACAAGGTCAAGCCCGCCAGCTTCCATTACGAGAAGTTCACGCCGAACGCGCCCCTGAAGGCCACGGCATGACGGGGCCCATCTTCGCCGGGCGCTTTGCGGGCAAGGTGCTGGTGGTCACGGGGGCCGCGCAGGGCATCGGCCGCGCAATCGCCCTGCGCGCTGCGGCCGAAGGCGGGCGCGTGCTTTTGGTCGACCGCGCCGATTTCGTGGCCGATGTGGCGGCCGAGGCGGGCCATCAGGCGGCGGGTTTCATCGCCGACCTTGAAACCTGGGAGGGGGCCGCCTCTGCCATGCGCCACGCGGCAGAGACCTTCGGCGGCATCGACATCCTGATCAACAATGTCGGCGGCGCGATCCGGATGCGCCCCTTTGCCGCCTTCGAGCCGCCCCAGATCGACGCCGAGATACGGCGCTCCCTGATGCCGACGCTGTACGGCTGCCATGCGGTCCTGCCGCATCTTCTGGCGCGCGGCGGCGGGACCATCGTCAACGTCTCCTCCAATGCGACGCGCGGCATCCACCGGGTGCCCTATGCGGCGGCCAAGGGCGGCGTCAATGCGATCACCCAGTCGCTGGCGATGGAGGTGGCCAGCCAGAACATCCGCGTCGTGGCCACCGCCCCCGGCGGAACCGAGGCCCCGCCCCGCCGCATCCCGCGCAATGCCGCAGGCGACAGCGCCGCGGAACGGCAATGGATGGCCGAGGTCGTGGACCAGGTGAAGCAATCGGCCTTGATGCACCGCTACGCGACCATCGCGGAACAGGTCGCGCCGATCCTGTTCCTGGCCTCGGACGAGGCATCCTACATCACCGGAACCGTTCTGCCCGTCGCGGGAGGCGACACCGGCTGACCGCGACCCGAACCACAAACAGGGAGGAGACATCAATGCGCATGATCGATGTGAACGAGGCAATCGACCAAAGCCCGTTCGGAAGTTTTCAATGGATGGTGGTGGCGCTCTGCGGGGCGCTGCTGATCGTCGATGGTTACGACGTGTTTGTCGCGGGCACGGTTCTGCCCGCGCTGATCAAGGAATGGGGCCTGACCAAGCCGCAGGCCGGCGCGTTGCAGGCCTGGGCCCTGTTCGGCATGATGTTCGGCGCCCTGACCCTGGGTCCGCTGGCCGACCGGATCGGCCGCAAGAAGGGCGTTGCGATCAGCTTCCTGCTGTTCACGACGGCAACCGTGGTGACAGGTTTTTCCCAGACGCCGGAGGGGTTCAAGATGTTCCGCTTCATCGCGGGCCTCGGCTGCGGCGGGCTGATGCCCAATGCCGTGGCGCTGATGAATGAATATGCCCCGAAACGGCAGCGCGGCACCATCGTCGCGCTGATGTTCTCGGGCTATTCGGTCGGCGGCATGATCGCCGCCAGCCTCGGCATCGTGCTGATCCCCGATTTCGGCTGGCGACCTATGTTCCTTGTCGCGGCCGTGCCGCTGCTGCTGGTCCCGATGATGTTGTGGAAGCTGCCGGAATCGCTGGGTTTCCTGATCCGCCAGGGCAAGCAGGATGAGGCAAGGCGCATCCTCGCCCTGATCCGCCCGGCAGATCTTCCGGCGCCGGGCGACCAGCTTGTCCTTGCCGAAGCCAAGGGTCGCGCGGCCTCGGTCATCGACCTCTTCCGTCAGGGTCGGACCCTGCGCACCCTGATGCTGTGGCTGTCGTTCTTCTGCTGCCTCCTGCTCGTCTATCTGCTGTCGTCCTGGCTGCCCAAGGTGCTGCAAGAGGCCGGCTATGCCGAACGCGCCAGCCTTCTGAGCCTCTTCTCGCTGAACTTCGGCGGAATGGCGGGGGCGATACTCGGGGGGCGACTGGGTGACCGGTTCGGCCTGCCCAAGGTGGTGGTGGCCTATTTTGCCGCCGCAGCCCTGTCGATCGCCCTGATCGGCGCCAATCCGGTGCCGGGGCTGCTGTTCCTTCTGGTCTTTGTCGCAGGGGCCACGACGATCGGCACGCAGATCCTGCTTTATGCAAGCGTGGCGCAGCTTTACGACCTCTCCATGCGCTCGACCGGTCTGGGCTGGGCTTCCGGTGTGGGGCGCATTGGGGCCATCGTCGGGCCGACCTTCGGCGGCGTGCTCTTGGCGCAGGACTGGCCGTTGGGGCAGAACTTCCTGATCTTCGCGGTCCCCGCGGTGGTTTCGACCCTGGCCATGGGGGTCTATGCCCTGAGCCACGGCCGCCGGCCCAAGGCAGCAAGGCTGGCCTCTGCCTGACAACAACTCCTCAAGGGCGCGCGGCTTCGACCGCGCGTCACATCCCCAGGAAAGCCTGACCATGCCCGAACTGCACCTGCCGACCCACCGTCTTCACTACCGCATCGACGGCGGGGCAGGGGAGAAGCCCTGGCTGACCTTCTGCAACTCCCTTGGCGCCGATTTGCATATGTGGGACGCCCAGATCGCCGGGCTTTCGGACGACTTCCGCATCCTGCGCTATGACCGGCGCGGACATGGCAGGTCCGGGGCGCCGCAGCCTCCTTATACCCTGGCCGATCTGGGCGGGGACGTGATCGCCCTGCTCGACGCGCTCGGCATCGCGCGCACCCATTTTTGCGGCCTCTCCCTCGGTGGGCTGACCGGGCAATGGCTGGGCCTCCACGCCGGCGCCCGCATCGACCGCATCGCGGTCTGTGCCACCGCCGCACGGATCGGCACCGCCGAAAGCTGGACGGCGCGGATCGAGGATGTGCGGAGGAACGGCTTGCAGGGCCTGGTTCCCGCGACCGCGGAACGCTGGTTCACCCCCGCGTTCCGCGCCGCCCGCCTCCTGGAGCTGGATGCGATCCTGAGGAGCTTTGCCGCCACATCGCCAGAAGGCTATGCCGGATGCTGCGCCGCCCTAGCCGGGGCCGATCTGCGCAAGGAACTGGGTCAGATCGCCAATCCGGTCATGGCGATCTCCGGCGCGGACGATCCGGTCTGCCCCCCCGCCGATCTGGCCGCGATCGCCGTGGCCGTGCAGGATGGGCGCCACATTTCCCTGCCGGGACGGCATCTGGTGAACCTGGAATCTGCGGGGCCGTTCAACACCGTCCTGAAAGACTTCCTGAGCGCGTCCGGCATGTGACGACAAGACCGCAAGAGACAAAGCGTCTGGGTGGCTGGCATTCCGTCTTTTGCGTTTCGTTGGGCCTGCTTGCGCTGAATCCGGTGCCCCCTCGAGCTTCGTGCACGCGCTTTACCGAAGCCGCATGGACTGGACCGAAGTGTCGGCAGCCGGGCGGATCGCGATCCTGCCCAGGACCTCAGTCCACCGAGATTTCCGGCCCGGCGATATGAACGGCCAGCAGGCAGCCATCGGGCGTATAGGAGCTGTGTTCCGACCCGTCGCGATAGAAGACCAGATCGCCGGCCTTCAGGATGCGGCCATCGGATTCGTGCAGTTCGCCCTCGAGGATCAGGAATTGCTCGTGGCCATTGTGACGGTGGCCGCGCGTCGTCATGCCAGCGGGCATTCGGTAGACGTGAAAGCCGGTGCCCAGTGGCGCCTCCATGTTCAATTGCAGGACACTGTCCCCCAAAGCCACGCCATCGGGATAGACGAAGGGCTCGAAACTGGCGGTGTGGATGTTGGCGATCTTGCGGTCGGCTTCAATGATGGGGCGCATGGGATTTCCTCAGGCTTGGTGGACGGTCTGGCCTTGAAACAGGGTCTGCAGAACCTCTGTCTCGGCGATTTCGTAGGGGTCGCAGGTAAAGATATCACGGTCGAGGAGGATGAGGTCGGCCGAAAAACCGGGCGACAGCCGCCCGGTGAAATGTCCACGCCAGGCGGCTGCGGCGGCATGGGTGGTGTAGCCGAGGACGGCCTCGGTCCGGGTCAGGCGCTGTTCGGGCAGGAAGGGTGCTGCGCGCCCCCGGCTGCGTGGCGGTTCGCGCGTCACGGCGGTGCCGATGATCGCAAAGGGGTTGAGCGTCGTCACCGCCCAGTCGGAGTTGATGCAATAGGGCGCGCCGGCGTCGATCAGGCTGCGGAAAGCATAGGTCATCGGCGCCCGCGCCGGGCCGATCATCGCCATCGTGTCATCGGGTATGATCGGGTCATTGCTGGCCCAATAGGGCTGCATATTGGCCATCACGCCAAGTTCGGCGAAACGCGGCAGGTCGGCGGGGTCCAGAAGCTGCACATGGGCGATCTGGTGCAGCGAAGGCCAGGCTCCATTGGCGGCGCGCGCTGCCGAAAAGCCATCCAGAGCCGCCCGGCTCGCCGCATCGCCGATGCAATGGACATGAATCTGGAAGCGCTCGGCATCGAGCGCGGTGAAAAGCGCGCGGATCTGGTCAGGGTCGAACATCAGCCCGGCATTGCCGCCCGGGGCATCGGCGTAGGGCTGCAACAGGGCGGCGGTGCGGTTTTCCAGCCCGCCATCCAGAAAGAACTTGGCGGCGTTGAGGTGGAAATCGGGCCCCGGATGCGCTTGGCGGAGTGCTTTCAACCGGGCCAGCACACTGGCGACCGTATCGGCGCTGGTGACTTGCATGGCCCCGGCCACGCGCAGGGTCAGATCGCCTGCCGCCCGGGCTGCGGCATAGATCCGGGCGTGATGCGACTGGATCCAGGGGTCGATGATCCCGGTGATGCCATGCCGGTTGGCCAGCGCCTGCCCGGCCAGAAGCCCCGCGCGCAGGGTTTCTTCCGAACTGCGTGGCAGGCGTTTGGTCGCCCAGTTGATCGCCTCTTCATGCAGCATGCCGGTGGCAACGCCATCGCGGCGCACGATATGGCCATTGGGCGGGTCCGGGGTTTCCGCCGTGACCCCAGCCCGCGCCAGCGCGACCGAGTTCAGGCAGGCGTTGTGGAAATTGCCGTCGTAGATCAGACAGGGCCGGTCGGGCACCACGGCATCCAGCACCTGCCGCGTCAGGTTGGCCTCTCCGAAGAAGCCGCATTGCCAGCCGGCGCCCCAGACCATCTCGCCCTGCCAGCGCGCCGCATGGGCGGCCAGCGCGGCCTGAAGCTCGGCAATCGTCGTCGCATCATAAAGCGGGGCGGTCTCCACCAGATCGGTGCCGCCATTCAACAGATGGATATGGGCATCCTGAAAGCCGGGCAGGATCAGGCGGCCGCCCATATCCTCTGGCACGGCACCGCTGGCCTTTGCGGCAGCACCGAGGGCCGCGACCTTGCCATCGCGCAGAAGGATCGCATCGGTTCGCGGCATTGCGGCGTCCATGGTGCGGATATCGGCATTGATCAGCAGGCGCTCAGCGGTCATTCTGGCCTCGCAAGAAGAAGGTGTCGCGATGGATCGACTGGAATGGCTGAACCCGCCCGCGTTTTCCAGCCTCGGCGAGGGAGTGCTCAACCTTGTCACCGGCGAGGGCGGCGATTTCTGGCGCGACACCTTCTATGGCTTTCGCCATGACAACGGGCACGCCAAGCTTGCGGCGACCGAGCCTGCGTTTTCCTGCGAGGTCACCTTCACCGCCGACTATCAGGCGCAATATGATCAGGCCGGCCTGATGCTGCGCGCCGACGAGGCGCACTGGATCAAGGCGGGGGTCGAGTTCGTCAATGGTACCGCATGGTTGGCCTGTGTCGTCACCACGGGTAAATCCGATTGGTCGCAGATGCCTTTGCCGGGGTTTTCCGGCAGTTTGAGCCTCAGGATCACGCGGGTCGGCGATGCCGTCTGGATGCAGTACCGGCTTGCAGAGGCCTGGCAGATGTTCCGTCTGGCCTATTTCCCGCCCGAGCTTGCGGTCAGTGCCGGGCCGATGGCCTGTTCGCCCAGCAGGGCTGGTCTGGCGGTCAGCTTCCGCGACTTCTACCTCGGGCCGCCACGGGCCGAGAAACCCTATTGACCTAGCCAAGACGCAAAGCCTCCAGTTCGGGCCAATCCGCTGCGGGCAGAACCTCGGCCGGTTTGTCGACATCACTGGTCCAGCCGAAAAAGCCGAGGAAGGGCAGGGGCCCCACCTTGGTCAGATGCGGGCGGAGCGGGTCGTTCCAGACCGGTGCATGGGCGGGTTTGAGGATCAGCGGACGCCCCGGGCCAAAGCGCCAGCCATGCGGGCCGGTCAGGGGGGCGTAAAGCTCTGCCGCAGGATGGCAGTGATCGCGGTACAAAAGATGCGGCGCGATGAGGAACAGGCCAAAGTCAAAGCCCTCGGCCCGGATGTTGGCCGCTTCACCGATCAGCGAGGCATAGGCGTGGCCCGCGGCAAAGTCCGGGCTGATCTCGGCCTCGGGATAGGCGTCATAGGGGGTCCAGGTCAGATGCGGTGCCGCCTCGGCAATGGCAAGGGCGAGCGCCGGATGCGTCTTGGCCAAGGGGGCCAGGGCAGCGCCAAGATGCGTCGCCACCACGGCGTTCGGCCTTGGGCTCAGCGTCACGGCACCGCCGCGCCACCGGTTCAGGCCGCGCCGCACCTCGGCCACGCCGGGGCCGGGCAGGGTGGAGATGTAGCGATCCGCCTCTTCGATCAGGCGGTGGACCAGAACCTCTGCCGTGGCGGGGGCGGTCAGAGGGGCAAGCCCGGCCTCCTTCAGCAGCGCGTCGGGGTTCTGGCCATCCCGGGCGGAGGATATGCGGTAGATCTCCAGCGCCTCCGCCCCGATCTTGCCGGACTGGTACAGCGCCATCGCCGCGGCATACCGCGCCCGACCGGAGCCTTTGGGGCCAAGGGGAAGGGTCAGATCGCTCATTCGTTGGCCCTGTAGGCCAGCCGCCGGTCCCTTTCGCGGCGCCGCTCGGCGCGGTTCATCACGGCCCCTGCCGTGATCACGCAGACCCCCACCACCAGCACGATCAGCGAGGCGAGGGCGTTGATGTCCGGCGTCACCCCCAGCTTGACCTTGGACCAGATCATGATCGGCAGCGTCGTCGTCCCCGGCCCGGTGGTGAAATTGGTGATCACCACATCGTCCATCGAGATGGTGAAGGCCAGAAGCCAGCCCGACAGGATCGCGGGCGAGATCACCGGCAGCGTCACGTCCCGCATCACCTGCCAGGGACGTGACCCCAGATCCATCGCCGCCTCTTCGATCGCGCGGTCGGCCGACAGCATCCGGCTTTGCACGATGGTGGTGACATAGACCATCGAGAAGGTGATATGCGCCAGCGTCACCGTGGTGAAGCCACGCTGCGCCGGCCAACCGATGTACTGCGCCATCAGGATGAAGAAGATCAGCAGCGAGATCCCGGTGATCACATCGGGCATGATCAGGGGCGAGGTGACGAGGCCGGAAAACAGCGTCCGCCCGCGGAACCTTTTGAACCGCGCCAGCGCGATCCCGGCCATGGTCCCCATGATCGTGGCACAGGTGGAGGAGATCAGCGCGATTTCCAGCGACAGTTTCAGCGCCGCCCCGACCTGGCCATTGGCGAACAGCGCCGCATACCACTTGGTCGAAAACCCGCCCCAGACCGTCGCCAGACGCGAGGCGTTGAAGGAATAGACGATCATCGACAGGATCGGGATGTAGAAAAACGCAAAACCAAAGCAAAGCGCGGTGATCAGGAAAGTGTTGCTGCGCCTCATTCGGTTTTCTCGCGGCTTTGGGCGCGGGCCTCGAAATGGCTGTAGATCATCATCGGCCCAACCATCAGGATCAACAGCGCCACCGCCACCGCCGAAGCCATCGGCCAATCGCGGGCCGAGGCGAATTCGTCTGAGATCACCCGCCCGATCATCGGCGAAGAGCTGTCCCCCACCAGCGTCGGGATCACCAGTTCACCCGCCGCGGGGATGAACACCAGCATGCCGCCGGCGATGATGCCGGGCACCGATTGTGGCAGGGTGACATCGCGGAAGACGGCGAAGGGGCGCGAGCCAAGGTCCATCGCCGCCTCGTCCAGCGTCGGGTCCAGCCGTTCAAGGTTGGCGTAAAGCGGCAGGATCATGAAGGGCAGGTAGGTATAGACCATCACCAGAACGACGGCGAAATTGCTGTGCATCAGGGGCACGGAATTGACCGCCCAGCTTTGCGGCACCAGCCAGTTCCAGCCCTCGGTCAAGAGCCGGTTGAACCAGGAATTCGACCCCATCAGCCCCATCCAGGCATAGACCCGGAGCAGGAAAGAGGTCCAGAACGGCAGGATCACCAGCATCAACAGGATGTTGCGCCAGCCCTTCTCGACCCGCGTCAGCCCCAGCGCCATCGGATAGCCGATCAGCAGGCACAGGACCATCGCCACCACCGCATTGCCCAGCGAGGTCACAAAGGCGCGCACATAAAGCGCATCGGTGAAAAGCCGGGCATAGCCGGTCAGGTTCAGGATCGGGTTCTCACCGCCAAAGCCGAAGGGCGGGGCGGTGGGGGTGCGGGTGGCAAAGCTCATCCCGATCACGATCAGGAAGGGGATCAGGAAGAAGATCAAAAGCCAGGCATAGGGCAGCGAAATCACGATGTCCGACCAGCCGCGACGGTTGAACCAGCGGGAAAGCATCGCCTACTCCGTCAACAGGATGGCGGAAGAGGGCGCGAAGCTCAGCCAGACCTCGTCGTACCAGTCGGCGAGACGCTCGTCCTCGGCCCCGCGATTGGCGTTGACGGCATGGACCGAGATCAGCGCACCCGAGGGCAGGGTGATGCGGTAGAGGCTGTCCTTGCCGAAATAGGCCAGGTCCTTGACCTCGCCCGCGATCACATTGGCGCCTTGCAGGGGTTGGCGGCTGATGCTGATCTTTTCCGGCCGGAGCGCAAGCGAGACCGTCTGACCGACCTGCAGCCCCGGCACCGCGCGGGCCTGGACCTGCTGGCCCAGGGTCGGCACATCGACCGTGATCAGATCGCCAACCGAGACCACCTTTGCCTCCCAAGCATTGATCGAGCCAAGGAAATTCGCCACGAAACGCGAGTTCGGGAATTCGTAAACCGACCCCGGTGCGCCGACCTGCTTGACCTCGCCCTTGTCCATCACGGCGATGCGGTCCGAGAGGGTCATAGCCTCTTCCTGATCATGGGTGACCACGATGAAGGTGACGCCGGTGCGTTCCTGGATCGACATCAGCTCGAACTGGGTATGTTCGCGCAGTTTCTTGTCGAGCGCTGCGAGGGGTTCATCCAGCAACAGCAGCTTCGGCTGCCGGGCCAGCGCGCGGGCCAGGGCCACGCGCTGCCTTTGCCCGCCGGAAATCTGGTGCGGCTTGCGGGTGGCGAACGGGGTCAGCTGCACCAGATCCAGCATCGCGCGGACCCGGTCCTGCCGTTCCCGGGCGCTCATCGCCTCGTGCTTCAGCCCATAGCCCACGTTTTTCTCCACCGACATATGCGGAAACAGGGCGTAGCTCTGGAACATCATATGCACCGGGCGGTCCCAGGGCGGGACCGCGGCCATATCCACCCCGTCGATGAAGATACGGCCCGCCGTCGGGGCCTCGAACCCCGCAAGCATCCGCAACAGCGTGGTTTTCCCGCAGCCGGAACCGCCGAGCAACGAAAAGATCTCACCCTTGGCAACCTCAAGGCTGACATCCTTCACCGCCTGGAACGTGCCGAAAGACTTCGACACGCCCTCGATGCGGACGAGGGTCTCGCTCACCTCAGCCTGCCTTGATCTCTGCCCAGGCGCGGGTCAGGTCGCGGTCCTGCTCTTCGGTTTGCGGCTTGGGCGTGTACATCCGCTTCAGGGTTTCGGCATCGGGATAGATCGCGGGGTCCGCGGAAATCTTGGGGTCAACCAGCGCGGTGGCGGCCTTGTTGGCATTGGCATAGCCGGTGTAGTCGGTGCATTTCGCAATGACCTCGGGCCGCAGCATGTAGTCGAGGAAGGTATAGGCGTTGTCGACGCTCTTGGCGTCCACCGGGATGCACCAGAGGTCGATCCAGGCCGGAACCCCGGTTTTCGGCACGAAATATTCCAGGTCGATCTTCACCCCGGCCTCGGCGGCGCGCGACTTGGCCACGCCGTAATCGCCCGACCAGGTGTTGGCCACGCACAGCTCCTTGTTGGGCAGCGCAGTCAGGTAGTTGGAATTGTCGAAGGTGGTGATGTATTTGCGGATCGGCTTGAAGGCCTCGACCATCTTCTTGTAATCGTCCGGACCCGCGGTGGAAGGGTCGATGCCCAGCGAGGAGAGGACCATGAAGCCGATATCCGTCGGGCTGTCGAGGATCGAGATGCCGCAATCGGCCAGCTTGGCCGCGTTCTCGGGCTTGAAGATCACATCCATCGAGGACAGATCGACCCCCGGCAGCCGTTCCTTCACCATGTCCATGTTGTAGGTGAATCCGACCGATCCCCACATATAGGGGACGCCATAGGCATTGCCGGGGTCGAAACCTTCCAGGATCTTCAGGATGGCGGGGTCGAGGTTGGACCAGTTCTTCAGGCGGCCGTGGTCCATCTTCTGATAGATCCCGGCCTTGATCTCTTGCGGCAGGGCCAGGCCGGACTGGATCACCAGATCGTAGCCGGTGGAACCCGCCAGCATCTTGGCCTGCATCTCCTCGGCGCTGGCATAAAGGTCGTAGACCACGTTGATGCCGGTCTCGGTCTGAAAATCCTCGATCGTGGTTTCGCCGATGTAATCGGACCAGTTGTAGACATTGAGCGTGCCGCCGGCGGCAAAGGAGGGGCGGACCCAGGGGCTGGCAAGGCTGACGCCCAGACCTGCCCCGGCACCCGTCAAGAGATTGCGACGCGAAATTTTCATTCTGGTCTCCCCGTTGATGGCCTTTGGCCTGTTTGTTTGATCAAATCTGCGCCAATGTTGCGGATGTGCCAAGCATTTCCGCATTGATCACAGCGATTTCATCTTCTTTCGGCGCGGCTGGCAGCCGCATCACCGGCATGAGGCGGCGCAAGGCGTCGTGATGGCGGCGCACGCCATATTCCAGATCGGACAGATGGAAACCCTCGAAAGCAGAGGATTTCATCGACTCGTTCGACCAGATCGACAGCTGCTGATCCTCGGCCGAGGTTTCGCGGTCGATCCGGTAGGCGAGGTACCGCGCGAGCCTTTGTTCACGCGTCTCGTTCGGGCGGCGGTAAAGCCGCCCCGTCACCCGCGTCTCGGTGGGCGAGATCGGGATTTCCTGATAGAACTGGATCGCCTCCGGCGTGAAGGCAAAGACGGCATTCGGCCAGAGCCCATAGTAGCTCCACGCCTTTTGCAGATGCGGCGGCAGGTGCGGGGCCTCGGGCGAAATCCTGACGTAGTTCTTGACCGACCAGAGCCGCCCAGGCGCATCGCCGTAATAGCCGAGCGAGACGGCAAGCCCGTCTTCCAGCGTGTGATCGCGGTAGGTGCGGCCATAGAGATCCTGCAAGCCGGGATGCGCCATGGCGACATGGTACCCCTCGTTGTCCACATCGCGCACCGATTTCCAGTTGACCGGCAGGGTGGTGCCCCAATCGGGCAGGTTCACCGGCAGGATGTTCTCCAGATCATAGGCCGCGAAATCGGCGGCATAGGGCTTCAGCATCTCCTTGACCGCAGGCTGCGGCCCGGGGTGAAAGCGGAGGAACAGGAAGCCGTGGAAAATCTCCAGCTCCACCGGTTTCAGGCCGAACTGGCTGCGGTCCATCGCGCCAAAGCTGGTGGGCACGGCGGCGCCGCGCAGGGTGCCGTCGGTGTTATAGACCCAGCCGTGAAAGGGGCAGACCATCGCCCCCTTGCAATGGCCCTCTGTCCCATCGACCACCCGCGCGCCGCGATGGCGGCAGAGGTTGTGAAAGGCGCGCACCACGCCGTCCTGACCGCGCATGACAAGGCCGCGTTCGCCCAGCATGTCGAAGCTCAACCAGTCGCCGGGGGCGGGAAGGTCCGAGACATGGCCCGCAACCTGCCAGTGCGTCAGGAACAGCTCCTGTCGCTCCAGGGCGAACATCGCGTCGGAATGATAGGTCCAGGCGGGCAGGCCACCCCGGTCCCAGTCATTGGGAACCGGCACGATATCGAAGGGCAGGTCGCTCATGAGGCCTCCATCTCTTGTCTGATCCAGCGGTGAAACCGGTGGATGTCATATTCCTGCGGCATCAGCCGCCCCGCCGTGAAGGCGGGCGAGGCGAGGCCGCGCTGGTTCATCTCTGTCGCATCACCGTCCTGATCCAGCACCAGCTGGGCAAAGGCTGCGATCTTGGCGGGTTCAAACTCGGGCTGGGCGAGGGTTTCGGGGCTGAAATACCATTCCGCCACCAGCCGGGTCCGGGTCGCGCTGACCGGCTCCAGCCGCACGGCGCGGACATGGTCGACATGCGCCACGATATAGGCCGTGGGCCAAAGCGTGACGAAATTCGCCCCCGCGAGCCGCTGACTTTCGCTGAGGTCGGGGAAGACCGGGCCACAGGGCGCACCGCTTGGCGTCCAGCTTTGCGCGCCCGCTTTCAGCCGCGTGCCGGAAAAGGTCGGGTTCGCGACCTCTTCCCGCGCCATGATGCCTTGGGCATAGACCGGCACCCTGTCGCAAAGCTCGGGGTGAATGCCGGGGCAGTGCAGGCATTCGTTGTAATTCTCCCAGAAGACTTTCCAGTTGCAATCGAGCAGGCGCTCGCTGCGGTGGCCGGTGACAAGGCCTGCCATCGGCCAGGCCTCCAGCGCGCCCAGCCCCAGATCGGGCTGAAGCGGCCCGGTGCCCGAAAGGTTCAGGAAAAGGAACCCGTTCCACTCCTGGTGGCGCACCGGCAGCAGGCCGTGGTTTTCCCTTTGGAAATCCTGCGTTGGCGTCGCAGGGCCGACCGAGACCAGCCGCCCGTCCGCCGCCGCATAGGCCCAGGCGTGATAGGGACAGGTTACAAGCTTGCCCATCTCGCGCTCGCCCCTGCACAATTCGGCCCCGCGGTGGCGGCAGGTGTTGTGGAAGGCGGAGATCTGGCCCGCCGCGTCACGGCAGACCAGCACCGGCGCGCCTGCAACGGTCACGGCCCGCATCCGCCCGAACGGCAGATCGGCAAGCCGCCCGACCATCACCCAATTCCTGCCCCAGAGCGTTGCCTGTTCCTGCGCAAACCAGTCTGCAGCGACATAGGCCGCACGCGGCAGCCCCTCGGGGCAGTGGTTCAACAAGGGCGAGACGGGGCGCGGATCGGACATCAGAACCTCCCAGGCGGTGTCGCGCGGCGGCGGGGCGGGTTGTAGAAGGGCCGCTCGACCACGGTGACGGGCAGCATCAGCTTGGCATATTTCAGTTCGCGTTCGGCGTAGATTTCAACCCAGACATCGGCGCCCTTGGCGTGGCGCGCCTCGACCTCGGCCAGGGCGATCGAGCGTTTGGTGATCGGCGACCAGGCGGCAGAGGTGATCTGGCCGATCTCGCGCTTCTTGCCGTGGTAGAGGATGGACCCTTCGGCGGCGACATTGCCCGGAATGTCCAGACCCACCCGCGCCCATTTCGAGCCCGCCTCTGCCTCGGCCCGCAGCGCCCGGCGGCCGGTGAAGGGGCCCTTGTCGAAATCCACCATCCAGCCCAGGCCGAGTTCAAAGGGCGACCGGGTGCGATCTTCGCGCAAGGCGTGGTGGGCGGGGATGAAATCCACCGTGGCGATCAGAAACCCTGCCTCGATCCGGGCAAGGTTCAGCGCATCGCTGCCCGCCGGACGCAAGCCATAGGCCGCACCCACCTCCATCAGCCGGTCCCACAGCTTCAGGGCCAGATCCGGCGTCACCCAAAGCTCATAGCCCAGATCGCCGGTAAATCCGGTGCGGGAGATCATCACCTTGCCAGCCGCAAAGGCCAGATCGGTCAGCCGAAAGGGTTTGAGGCCGCTGACATCAAACCCCGCCGCCGCCAGAATGGTCGCGGAAATCGGCCCCTGCAGCGACAGGCCAGCAAGATCCGCCGTCTGATCGCCGACCGTGACGTCAAAGCCCTGGCCTGAGTCCAGAAGCCAGGGCAGGTGGCGTTCCTGACAGCACAGCATGAACTCCTGCGGCCCAAGGCGGAACAGCGTGCCATCATCCAGCACCTTGCCCGCATCATCGCACCAGGCGGTGTAGTGGACGGCGCCGACGGACAGTTTGCTGACATCGCGCAGGGTCAGGCGTTGCAGATAATCCACCGCCTCGGCGCCAATGATGCGATATTTCGTCATCGGGCAAAGGTCATAGAGCATCGCGGTGTTGCGGATGGCGGCATATTCCATCTCCGCATCGCCGTAGCACAGGGCCGTCCGATAGCCCGCCCAGGCCCCGAACCGCTTGAGAAGGTTGAGGTCTTCGCTGCGCGGTGCAAAGGCGGTCGGCAACAGCGGGGTGAGGTCGAAGCGCAGGGTCACGGTGCGGCCTCCATCGCAAGGGCGGCGTTCCAGCCCGCGGCGCCGGTGATGCCGCCGCCGGGATGGGTGCCGGCCCCGGCGAGCCAAAGCCCCTCCACCGGGGTGCGGTACTGCGCCAGATCATGCAGCGGGCGCAGGAACAGCATCTGTTCGACGGCAAGCTCGGCATGATGCCAGTTGCCGCCCGGATTGCCGTAAAGGGCCGCCACATCCTGCGGCATCAAAAGTTCGGCATGAAGGATCTGGCCGCGCAGGCCGGGCAGATGCGCCTCCAGCACGGTCAGGGTGTTTTCCAGCATCTCGGCCCGGGCAGCGTCAAGCCCTGCCACCGGGTCATGCGGGGCGAACTGGACATTGGCGGTCAGGATATGCTGGCCGTCGGGGCGCGGGTCATGGGCGGTGGGGAACAACAGGTCCATCACCGGGGCCTTGGGCACCTCGCCATATTTCACCGGGTTGAAGGCCTGCTCCACCGCATGGACCGAAGGCGCGATGATCATCCGGTTGGAAGGATTGTCCATCTGCGGCAAGGATTTGAGCGCGAGGGTCAGCCGCGCCGTGCCGCCCCGGCTGTGGATATGCCCGGCCCGGGTGTAAAGCCCCGCGTCCAGCGCCCTTGGCCCCACCAGACCGCGCAGGGTCAGGCCGGGATGCAGGGTGGAGACGATGGTGCCAGCTTTCAACTCCTCCTCCGAGGCGAGGCGCAGGCCGGTGACACGCGCCCCTTCCGTCAGGATGCGGGTCACTTTGGCGGCAGAGCGGATCTTCACGCCCGCCGCCTCGGCGGATCTGGTCATGGCGGACGCAACCGCCGCCATGCCGCCTTTGGGCAGCAGCGGGTCTGGCCCGATGGCAAGGTGATCAAGAAGCAGGATCAAGGTATTGGGTGAACGCGGTCCGGCCCAGACGCCCAAGGTCGCCTCGAAGGCGAGCCAGGCCTGCAGGCGGGGATCGGTCAGCTCATCCTCGGCCACATCGGCGGCGTTGATCAGGATCATCCGCAGAAACGCGCGGAACTCGGCCCGGCCAAGGGCGCGGATGACAAGGCCAAGCCGGGCGAGGGTCAGCCAGTTGTTACCCTTGCCCAGCCGCGGTGCTTGCAGCTGGCGGAAGGGGGCGAGGACGCGGGCGAAATGGGTGAGCCGGTCGTAAAGCTTAGCGAAGTCAGGATGCTGCCCGCTGGTCTTGCCGCGCTGCAGGGTGATCGGATCGGGGCCGAGCAGCGTGGTGGACAGGGCAGGGTGAAAGCGCAGGCCATGGCGGGCGAGGTCCATGCCCTGCGCCACGCGGGCGTCGATGCCGCGGGTCATATGGGCCAGGCTGGTCTGGAAGCCGGGCGCAAAGTCCCGCGGGGCAGCACCGCCGCCCGGCATTGGCAAAGCCTCCAGCACCGTGACAGACGCGCCTTTTTGGGCCAGCCTCGTGGCACAGGCGAGGCCGTTCGGACCCGCGCCGATGACGATGACCTCAGAGGACGGCATAGGCATCGCTCATCCCCCCTTTCAGCTTGGCATCCAGAAGGATTTCCGCCGCCGCATTGCGCCCCGGGGCACCCATGACACCGCCGCCGGGATGGGTGGAGGAACCGCACATCCAAAGCCCCGGGATCGGGCTTTTGTACTGGGCATAGCCGGGAACCGGACGATTGAAGAGCAGCTGGTCAAAGGTCAGCTCGCCCTGAAAGATATTGCCCTCGGTCAGGCCAACTTCGGATTCCAGCTCGCGCGGGGTGCGCACCTCGACATGCAGGACTTTGGATTTGAAACCGGGGGAATAGGCCTCGATCTGGTTCAGACAGGTGTCGCGCAGGGCGTCGCGGTCGGCATCGGTCCAGTCGCGGCCGGCGATCTTCGGCGGGGCGTATTGGACGAAACAGGACATGAAATGCTTGCCCAGGGGCACCATGGTCGGGTCGATCATGGTCGGGATCATCACATCCTGAAACGGATCGCGCGAAAACTGGCCGGATTTCCAGTCGTCATAGCCGCGCTCCATCCTTGCGATGCTGTCGGTGAAGTGCAGATCGCCCTTCAGGTTCGGCGCGCCTTCTGGCAGGGCGGGAAACATCGGGGCGGCATCCAGCGCGATGTTCAGCTTGGCCGAAGAGCCGCGGGTCTTGAATTTCTTCACCGAGGCCACGAAGGCGTCCGGCAGGTCGGTCTCTTTCACCGTCTTCAGAAAGGTCCGCTTGGCATCCATGTTGGAGATGACGCGGGCGGCCCGGATTTCCTCGCCGCCTTCCAGAACGACGCCGATGGCCTTGCCATTCTTGACGAGGATTTCGCTGACCGGCGCCTCGGTCCGCACCTCGCCCCCGGAAGCGCGCAAGGAGGCGGTCAGCGCCTTGGTGATCGACCCCATCCCGCCGCGCGCAAAGCCCCAGGCGCCGATGTTGCCGTCCACATCGCCCATGTAGTGATGCAACAGGACATAGGCCGAACCGGGGCTCATCGGGCCAAGTGCCGTGCCGATGATGGCGGAGACGGCGAGATAGCCCTTGATCACCGGGCTTTCGAAATACTCGTCGAGAAAGTCAGAGATCGACATGGTCCAGAAGCGCACCATCTCGGCCCGCTGCCGCTCGGACAGGGCGCCGATCTGACGGCCGAGCCACAGCAGTTCCATCATGTCACGCGGCCTGAAAGACGAGGGGTCGGGCGGGGTGCGCAGCAGCATCGGCCGGATGAAGCGGCAATAGCGCTGGATGTCGCGGGAATAGAGGTCATAGGCCTCGGCATCCCGCGCCGAATGGCGGGCGAATTCGCGGCGGTTGGCGTCGTGATCGCGGAACATGCCAAGATAGCCGCCGTTCTGGGTGAAAACCGCGCCGCCCTCATAGGGCAGGATCTGCAGGCCGTGACGCGGCAGGTCCAGATCGCGCATGATTTCAGGGCGAAACAGGCTGCTGACATAGGAACAGTTGGAATAGGTGAAGCCCGGGTAAAGCTCGCGGCTGACGGCAGCGCCACCGATCCAGTCGTTCTTTTCGACCACCAGCACCTTCATTCCCGCCTTGGCGAGGTAGCAGGCGGTGACAAGGCCATTGTGCCCGGCCCCGATGATCAGGGCGTCGAGACCTTGGGATTGGTTCGGGCTTTGGCTCGGCATGGCGGTCTCCTCATCTCAAATCGTCGCAGGATTCTGACTGGGTTGTCAATCAGAATGATTTCTGGCAGTCTGATGCCCGAAATTCCGCTGTCTGAACGCCGCCGGATTGAGTAGCCTTGCGCATTGAGCGGAGCACACATGACCGACATCCCGATGTTTGAAGCCAATGACCCCGCGGCCCCGACCGGGGCTGCGAAACCGGAAGCCCCGCCGCGCAAGATGAGCCGTGAGACGCGGCGCGGGCAGCTGATCGAATCGACGATCGAGACCTTGGCGACGCGCGGCTATGCCCGCACCACCCTGACCGAGGTGGCGCGGACGGCGGGGCTGAGCCATGGGCTGGTGAATTTTCACTTCGAGACCAAGGAAAAGCTCCTCTCGGAAACCCTGGCCTATCTGGCCGAGGAATACCGGCTGAACTGGCTGTCCTATCTGGACAAGGCCGGCCCCGACCCCGCCGCACAGCTCGCCGCCCTGCTTGTGGCCGATTTCAACCCTGCGATCTGCACGCCGGCCCGCCTGTCGGCCTGGTGCAGCTTTTGGGGCGAGGCGCAGAGCCGACCGCTTTATCAAGTGCAATGCGGTTCGAACGACGATGCCTATAACGACCGGATGGAGGCGATCTGTGCCCGGCTCCTCGCGGAGGGCGGCTATCCCGGCACGCCGGCCCGCGTGGCGCGCGTGTTGCGCGTGGCGGTGGAGGGGGTCTGGCTGGACATGATGACGATGAGTGCGCCCTATCCGGTGGAAGAGGCGCAAGCGACGGTACACACCTGCGCTGCCGCCTTTTTCCCACGCCATTTCACCGACAAGGGGCTGATTGGCTGAGCCGACGCTGCGACCCTGTCGTCAAAGGCGCGGCTTTCACGACCTAGCCTGCTCACCCCAGCGCGGGAAGGGGTCGGGCAGAATGGTCCAAGCCTGCGGGGTGAAGTCCGCCGCCGTCACCAGCGCCATATCCGAGAGGCTTTTGCCCTTTTCATAGCGGAAATCGGCCCCCTCGCGGATCAGATCGGCGTCGATGTTCACCCCGGACATGTCACTGGCGATGACCGCGACACGGCGGCCGTCGCGGTTGTTAAACCCATGGTTCAGCAGCGTGGTCTTTCCGGCGCCCAGAAAGCCGGAGAGGACGGTGAGGCAGGCGGGGGGCTTGTGGGTGGGAGGTCATAGCCTTCCACGTTATGTTATATTATCACTGTTGGCGTAAATCGAATCGCGCAGGTCTGAAATGTCGTTCTTTCTCCTCCGGCGGGTTGGGCGGGGGCAACCGGTCCGCTGCCGCTCCGATGCGCGGATGTCGGTGAAAGCCTTGCTCATTGCCGCCTGCCTGGCGCCCACGATGGCGGCGGCGCATCCGCATGTGTTTCTCGACACGATGCTGGTCCTGAGCTTCGATGCGCAGCAGAGGCTGGCGTCGATCCGTGTGGCCTGGCTTTACGACGAATATTTCTCGATGTCGGTCTTTGCCGACATGGGGGTTGATACCGATCTGGACGGCAAGCTGACCGAGGACGAGTTGGCCAAGCTGCAGGGGTTCAACCTGAACTGGCCGCCGGGGTTTGTGGGCGATCTTTATGTCGAAAGCGACGGCGTGGATCAGCCCCTTGCAGGTCCGACCGATACCTCGGTCCGGGTCGAGGACGGGCGCATCCTTTCCTTCATGTCGCGAGACCTGGTGACACCCGTGCAGATAGGCACGAAGGGGCTGACGATCCGCAACTACGATCCCTATTATTACGACGAATTCACCATCACCGCCCCGCCGATACTCAAAAACGCCCCGCCCGGATGTGCGGCCCGTATCGTGGAGCCCGACCTTTCTGCAGCCGATCAGGCGCTGAAGACCGCGTTGCTGAAGATCCCGCCCGGGCAGAGCATCGAGGGCGATTATCCGCAGGTGGGCAAGCTTTACGCGCAGGCTGTGCAACTCACCTGCGCGGGGGGATGACCGATGCGCCTGGCCCTCGCCCTCATCTGGTTTTTGCCTGCGATGGCAAGCGCCCATCCCCATATGTTCATCCAGACCGCCGTTGCGGTCCTGTTCAACGATGCCGGCCTTGCGACGGGCATCCGCGTCACCTGGACCTATGACAGTTTCACCAGCCTTCAGGTCCTGACCGACCACGGCATCTCGGAAGACGCCAACGGGCAGATCTCGGCGGCGGATCTGGCGACGCTGAACGGCTTCGACATGACGTGGCAGCCGGGCTATCAGGGGGACAGCTATGCGCGGCTGGATCAGCAGGCGCTGACCCTGTCGGGGCCGCAGGACTGGACGCTGTCCTATTCCGATGGCGTGATCTCCACGACGCACCGGCGCGATTTTGCCCAAGCGTTGGACCTGCGCGACCATGTCCTTGGCGTGGCGACCTATGACCCGAGCTATTATGTGCTTTACGATCTTTCGCCGAGCATCGCGCTGGTGAACCCGCCGCCCGCGGGGCGATGCCGGGCGATCTACAAGCCCGCCGATACGGCCAAGGCAAAACTGGACCTGGAGGCGAAGCTGCGCGCCCTGCAGGGCGATCCGGAACTGGCATTTCCCGCAGTGGGCAAGCAATTCGCAGCAGAGGCATGGATCTTATGCGCGTCAGGATCGTAAGTCTGGGCTTGGGGATCGCGGCGCTTGTGCTGGCGGTCTGGCTTCTGGGAGGGGTGGCGCTGCTGGAAGCCTGGGCGATCGAGGCGCAGCGCCAGATGCAATCCGCGCTGGCCGATGCGATCCGCCACATCAAGCGGCAAGACCCCGGTGCCATGGCGGGGCTGATGGGCCTGTGCTTCACCTATGGCGTGCTGCATGCGGTGGGGCCGGGCCATGGCAAGGTGCTGATCGGGGGCTATGCGCTTGGCCACCGCGTGCCTTGGCTCAAGCTTTCGGTGCTGGCGCTCTTGGCGAGCCTGGCGCAGGCGGCGACGGCGGTGGTGCTCGTCTTCGTGCTGGTGGGGATATTGGGCTGGAAGCGCGACCCGTCGCAGGCCATCGGCAACCAGATCCTTTCGCCCGTGGGGGCGGTGGTGATCGGCGCGCTGGGGCTGTGGCTGGTCTGGCGCGGGGGGAGGCGGGCGCTGGGGCCCTTGGCCGGGGCTCATCACGGGCATGACCATCATCACCACGATCACGAACATGACCACGACCATCACCACCACGCCCATGCCCCCAGCCTGCAGGATATGGAGCAGCTGCATGGCCTGCGCGACGCGGTGTTTCTGATCCTCGGGATCGCGCTGCGTCCCTGCACCGGGGCGCTTCTGCTCTTGATCCTGACCTGGCAACTGGGGATCGCCGCGGCAGGCATCGCGGGGGCCTTCACCATGGGCCTTGGGACGGCCGTCATCACCGTGACCGTGGCCTTCCTCGCCATCTGGGCGCGCGAGGGGGCGCTGGCGAGCCTGCCCGGACAAGTCGCCGCCCGGACCCTGCCGTGGATCGAGATGCTGGCCGGGGTTCTCGTCGTGCTGATCGCCTTCGGCCTTTACGCCGCCCCGCCGTGACCTCAAATCGCCACGGTCTGGATGGCCGCCACAGTCAAGGGCAGGGCGCGGGAGGGGTCATTCCCGTCATTGCCCGCCACAAATCGGAAGCGGACGCGCCGGGCCGGGAGGGTGGTCCTTGGCATAGCGGGCGATGACCGGGCCGAGGCTTTCATCCGGCCAATAGCGCGGGGTGCCGATGGATTTGAGGCAGGGGGCGTTCCAATAGGTGCCCGCCTGCGCCTGGCCTTTCGCGACCGCCTTGGCGACGGCGGCGATGTCGGCGGCCTCGGGATAGATGTAGAGCGTGGTCGGATTGGACCGGACCATCGCGAAGATCTCATCGGCATCCGAGGGCGCCCAGCTGGTGCAGCCATTGCTGCGCCCGCCCGCGTAATCGACCAGATCCCCCAGCGGGACATAGCCCTGATCATCGGCATAGGGGCTTTCGGGGTCCTTCATCAGGCAGGCATTGCGCACCAGGGCGGCGGGATGGCCGCCGATGGCGCGTTGCCTGGCGTTGCCCGTCTCTCCCACACCCTCGAACTGCACGAAAGACCGCAAGAGCGGCGCCATCGCCTTGCCCGCCGTCCGATAATAGCCCTTGAACGAGGTCACCGTCTCGCCCGTCACATAGCTGCCCCCCGTCGTCAGGCTGGACCCCAGCGCATTGCCGAAATTCTGCGCGCATTGCCGGTCGTTCGAGAAATCCACGACCCCCTTCAGGTTCCGCCCGCCGCCATGGCCAGAGGAGATCGCGCGGAAGGTCCGGCTGTCCTCGCAGATCATGTAGAAACGCCGCCCCGGCGTGCCGTCGTCCAGAACATTGGGCCGCGTCGCATCCATGGCGAAGTAGCACGGGTTGCTGACCCGCCCCTGCGCCATGTCCTGCGCATGAAAGGCGCGGGCCCGTTGCAGCACCACGGGGGCGATCTGGCCCTCCTTCGTTCCCAGATGCGGGCGAAGCCAGGCCGGGATATCCGAAGACGCCCCCTCGGCAAAGGCTGCAGAGGCCAGTACCCAGGCGACGGCCGGAAGGATTGCCCAGAGCCAGCATATCCTGCGCGCCCGGCTGTTCAGGTCGTGGAAATGTCTCAGGTGTTTCATGATCACGGACAGGGTGGCGGTTGAATTTGGACCCTCTCGCCGCAGTTTGCCGCGATTGAGGGCGTGGTCAATGGCCAAGGGGGTAGGGCGCCCGGCAGGACATGCCCGCGCAGGGGTCTTGGGCGGGCTTCTGCCAGAACGATAGCGGTCACGTGATCCCTTGGGCAACGGCATGAAGCGTCGAACGGGCTTGCGACTGAATCATGAGCCCGCACTCTGGTGCCATCCAAAGTCGCGCCAAAGTTCAGACCCTTGGCCACGGCAAGGACAGCCAGATCGATAGGTGGCTCCACCAGCACCACGGTCATGTAGGCAAGGCCGAAGGAAGCCACCTTGGCAAGGTTCTCCGCCCTGATAGGCCAGGGACAATTTGGCGATATGCGAACGGTGCATGCAAACCGCCATCTAATCCGTTGAAGTTACTCGTTTGTCGCAGGTGAAGATAGAATGCGCAAAGGATCACCGAGGCCCTCAGCCACAACGCCATGATGCTGGGCGTGGTCCATCGTCAGCGCTATTCCTGCCGCCAACTGCTTGCCCTTCTCGAGGCGCCAAGCAGCCGTGTGGACAGCGTGATCGAAAAGACGCTCGACGTCTTGCGGAGCGAAGATGACATCTATCTGCGACTCGTCCCTGAGGCTGAGCGGCGCTTCCCGGAATTCGAGCAGAAGCTTGAAAACGAATTCCTCGAAAAACTTGAAGCCGCAAACCGCGCCAAGCATGCCGAAAAGGTCCGAGCACCCGGCAAGGAAGACGAAAGGGCCCTGTGATGAGCCAACCCATCCTGAGAAGGATCCGGGCCAGACTGGCCAAAACGCTAGGCCAGTCTGGCCCATGGCCCGGGCCACGCTGGCCGGCAATTTGCCAAGCTATTGATTTTGCTTTATATATCCATCCTCCAGTTGCGGATGCTCGAAATCGGCGTTTTGCGAGTCTTTTCAATGCTTTGCGCCCTGCCAGCAGCCCGCTGCGTCAGGTGTGTGGGACTTCGGAGCCAAACGGCGACAAACAGGGAAAACGGGACTTCATCCAAGGGTTTGAACGAGCGACATAATTTGTAAGGGTGCCAGCCAAAGCGGCGCCTGAGCGACGACATCGAGCCGCAACCCCACGCATCCTGGGGATTGCCCCGGGCACTGCATGGGAAACCTGCAAAGCGAGATGTCGCTCAGGCGTCACGCTGATGCCCGTCGAGGCGCGCTCCGTGGCCTTCGGGGACCTGGCGCGGGCCTGCACCACGGCCCGGCGGCTGATCTGCAAGCCTTCGACCTTGGCCTCCTTCGAGACGAGCCTGAACACTCAGCTCCTCCCGGCCTTTGGGGACAAGCGCGTCGATCAGATCAGCCGGGCCACGGTCGCCCGCTGGTTCCATGACTATTCCAAGACGAGCCCCGGCGGCGCCAACATGGCGTTGGCGGCCTTCACCACAGTGCTGATCTGGGCCAAGGCCAATGGCAGGCTGCCCAAGACCCAGCCCAACCCGGCTGCGCCAATCCGCAAGAATCGACGCCCTCCGCGCGGTCGCATGCTGTCCAGTGCCCAGGTGCTTGAACTCCGTCGCCTCCTCATGGCGAAGCAGGGGGAAAGCCAAGCCATCGATGTGACCCATCTCCTTCTTCTGACCGGCTGACGCTTCGGCGAGATCGCGGGCCTGACCTGGGACGAAGTCCTGCCGGATCGGCTCCGCCTTAAGGATGGCAAGACCGGCCCGCGCGATGTCTTCTTGTCCAGGCCTGCCCGCGACATACTCCAACGGCTCAAAGAGGGGGCAGGGCAGACCCCCCATGTCTTCCCTTCACGGGTTTCCGCCACGGGCCACATCGGCCCCTTTCCGGGAACGTGGGCTCAACTCCGCAAACGTGCGCGGCAGGGCAGTTCATCCCATTGGGTCAAGCCCTCGTCACTGGCCGCCGTCACTGGCCCCAGTCATTGGCCCGGCCCTGTGCGGGTCGGCGTCTTCAACCTATGGCGCGCGGTCTTCCGCGCCGGCCGGGCGGCAGGGCCAGGCGCCGCTGCTGACCTGCCCCTGCAACACTTCGAGCACGATGTCACGAACAGCGCTGATCGCGCGGCTGGATGGCGCATCCTTGCGCTCGCAAAGATAGAGCGTGCGCGAAATCTGCGGGTCGACCAGCCGCCGGCCCATCAACCCGCGACCGGCCAGCAGTCGGCGTGAATAGAGCGTCGTTGCGATCATGCAGCCGTGCCCCGCAACGGCAAATTGCACCGCCGTGTCGACATTGTCTGTATACATGCGGGCATGCGCCTCCAGCAGACGCTGATTTTCCGGATTGTCGGTGATCGCCCGGCCATGCGCGCCCTTGCGCTGCAGGATATAGCGCATCGCAAGAAAGTCGTGCAGCGGCAGGTCCGTCTCCGACTCGCCCAGAATTTCAGGCCTGCCGATCGCAACGGAATCCTCTTCAAGCAGCGCGGTCAACCGCAGCTTGGCGTCCTGGCTCGGGTTGTAGGCCACGGCAAGGTCGATGCCGCCGCCGGCGATCTGATCAAAGGTCGCGCCCGAGACACTCGACACGATATCGAGTGCTATGCGGGGATGGCGGTTGATCACGGCCTGCAGCAGGCCCGGGCCGATCGCGTGTTGCGCCGAATAGGCGAGGCTGAGAACAACCTTGCCGGATATTTCCGTGCGGGCGTCACGAAGGTCGTGCTCGGCAAGGTTCACCGCGCGCAGGATGTCGCGGGCGTGACTGTAGAGGCGGCGTCCCAATTCGGTCGGCTCTACCCCGCGTGAACGGCGCTCGAACAGCGGATTGCCGGCGCGGGCCTCGAGATTTCCCAGATGATGCGCCAGAACCGATGGCGCCGAGCGCAGCACTTCCGCCGCGCCGACAATGCTGCCGGCATCGAAGATCGCCACGAAGACCTGTAACTGGCGGAAATCCATATGATATCCAATTTATAGAGATCAAGGTGACAAACAATATAATATATTGATAGATCGAACAAGCCTATGCAGGGGTCCGAGGAGGACCACCATGCAAGATCAATTTGCGCCGCTCGCCGGCATCCGCGTCGTCGAAATGAGTCATATGATCATGGGACCGTCTTGCGGGATGTTCCTGAGTTACCTTGGGGCAGAGGTGATCAAGGTCGAGCCGCCACAGGGTGACAAGACCCGCCGTCTGACCGGAATGGGCAAGCCGATGTTCCCGCTGTTCAACCGGGGAAAGAAGTCGATAACGCTGGACGTGACGGTGGAGGAGGGGCGCGCCGCTCTGCGCAAATTGCTCGCCACGGCCGATGTCTTTCTCGAGAACTTTCGGGATTCGGCGCTGGACAAGGCCGGCATCAGCTCCGAGGTGCTGCGCCGCGATTTTCCACGGCTGATCATCACCCATTGCAAGGGCTTTCTGTCGGGGCCCTATGAGAACCGCACCGCGCTGGATGAGGTGGTTCAGATGATGACAGGTCTGGCCTACATGACGGGCCCGACCGGTCAGCCGCTGCGGGTGGGTGCCTCGGCCAATGACATCATGGGCGGCCTTTTCGGGGCCTATTCGGTGCTTGCGGCGCTGATGGAGCGGGACCGCAGCGGCACCGGCCACGAGCTGCGCGTCGGGCTGTTCGAAAACTGTCTGTTGCTGGTCGCACAGCACATGGTCCAGTTTGAACTGGAAGGCAAGAACCCGCCGCCGATGCCGGAACGGGAATTCTCCTGGCCCGTCTATGATATTTTCCTCGATGCGGAGGGCCGGCAGTTCTTTGTGGGCGCGGTGACCGAGGGGCAATGGGCCACGATCTGCCGGCTGCTGGGGCTGGAGGAGCTGCTGGAGGATGCGCGGCTTCAGACCCGCATGGACCAGATCGAGGCGCGCAGCTGGACGATTCCGCTTATCGCCCGGAAAATCGCACAATGGCGTATCGAAGATCTTGCGGTAAAGCTGGAAGCGGCGGGGCTGCCCTTCTCTCCCATCGCCAAACCTTCCGACATGTATAACGATCCGCATGTCATGCGGCCCGGCGGTCTGGCCGCGTCGCGCTATGGCGACCGGAGCTTCCGTGCCCCGAGTCTGCCCTTTGAGGTGGACGGCGAGATGCTGCCGGGCGGCGGGGATGTGCCGGAGGCGGGGCGTGACTCCGCTGCGGTGCTGGCCGCGCTGGGGCTTTCGCCGGAACAGATCCTCCGCGCGGGCGGCGCAGGAAAGGGCGCCACATGACGGGGGTGGAGCGTCTTTATCCGAGGGGCCAGGTGGTCCTGCGCGAAGTGGGCCTGCGCGACGGGCTACAGCAGGTGAAGAGCTGGCCCGCGACGGCGCAGAAGCGCGAATGGCTGGCGTGCGAGCATCGCGCCGGAGTGCGGCATTTCGAGGTCGGTTCCTTTCTGCCCGCCAGCCGCTTTCCGCAATTCGCCGACCTGGGCGAAGTCATCGCGGCGGTTGCCGGGCTGGGCGGCGCCTTTTCCGCCGCGCTGACCCTGAACGAGCGTGGCGTGGTCGATGCCCTTGCGACGCCGGTTGACGAGATCATGTTCGTCGTATCGGCAACCGAGGCGCACAGCCAGGCCAACACGCGGCGCAGCCGGGACGAAGCCCTGGCGATGGCGCGCCGGATCGACGCGCAGCGCCGCGAAGGGCGCGATGATCCGCCGGTTCTGGCCGTGGGCATTTCGATGGCCTTCGGCTGCACCCTTGCCGGAGAGGTCGATCCAAAGGAGGTGCTGCGCATGGTCGAGGGCGCGGCGGAAGCCGGTGCCGATGTGATCGCGCTGGCCGATACGGTCGGCTGGGCCGGCCCGGCACAGGTTACGCATCTGGTGCGCGAAGCCCGCAGGGTCGTCGGGGACCTGCCGTTGTCGGTGCATTTTCACGACACTCGTGGTCTTGCCCTGGCTAATGCTGCAGCGGCGCTGAACGAGGGGGTCACGATCCTTGACGCCTCGCTCGCGGGGCTGGGCGGTTGCCCCTTTGCCCCCGGCGCCACCGGCAACGCGGTTTTCGAGGATCTGGCGTTTTTGTGCCGGACCATGGGGTTCAACACGGGTGTCGATGTTGCCGCGCTGGGAGAAGCACGTGCCGTGCTTGCGGCGGCGATGCCCGATGAAGCGCGCCACGGCATGATCGCGCGCGCCGGATTGCCGAAGGTGCTGGCAGCCCGCTGATACGAAATTACAGAAGTCAACAGATGGAGGAGACTGAAATGACCATTCTGAAAAGCCTTATCGGGTCGGCGGTGATCGCGCTCATGGGTACGTCATGCATGGCGGAGACCTATATCATGCGCCTCAGCCACCAATTCCCGCCATCGCATCCCTCGGCAATCCGCCTCGAGCAATTTGCCAAGGATGTCGCCGCAGACACCAACGGCCAGGTGGAGGTCCAGCTGTTCGGCGGCGGCCAGCTCTACGATCCCAAACAGCATCTGGCCGCCGTCGCCTCGGGCGAGATTGAAAGTGCGGTGATCCTGAACCTTCAATGGGGCGGCACCTTGCCCGAGATGTCGGTGGCACTGATCCCCTATCTGATCTCGTCGCCGAAAGATCAGAAGGCCTTCATCGCCTCGGACGCGGCCAAGTTCCTTGACGAGAAGATGCTGCAGAAGGGCATCAAGAACATCGGCTGGATGGTCGACACCAATGACGTGATCTTTACCTCGAACGGTCATCCGCTTGAAAAACCAGATGATTTCAAGGGAGTGAAGATCCGCGGCCTGACGCCGATCTTCGATGCCGGGCTGACGGCGATGGGCGCGACCACGGTGGTCATGCCGGGGTCGGAGACCTACCAGAGCTTGCAGACCGGGGTGATCGACGCGGGCGTGACTGGCGTCGCCGCCGCCTATACGCGCAAATTCTACGAAGTGCAGAAATACGGTCGCGCCACGCCGATGTTCGTGGCCTTTGACAACATCGTGGTGAACCCGGCCTGGTTCAACGGACTGCCGGCGGATGTGCAGCAGGGAATTGAAAAGGCCGCCGCCGCCGCCGTTGCGGATTCCATCACCCCCACCGACACGATCGACCCGCAGAAGATCAAGGACCTGACCGGGGTCGGCATGGATACCCGTGTGCTGACGCCGGAGGAAATGGCCGCGTTCAAGACGGCCATGCAGCCGGCGGTGGAAAAGGCCTTTCTGAAGGAGACCGGCGAGGAGGGCAGCAAGCTGCTCGACCTGATCGGCAAGATGTGATCGCGATGATGCAGGAGCTGACTGGTTCGCCCGCCGGGCGTTCACGTGGATTGCGCGCTTTCGAGCGCGTAGTCCGGACCATCGCGGATCTGTGCCTCGCGGGGGCGATCCTGATGATCCTCATGGATTTCTGTTTGGTCGGAATCGGGGTCGTGATGCGCTATGTCTTTGCCCACTCGCTCGACTGGACGGATGAACTTGTGTCGCTGTCGCTCTCGGCCATGGCGATGCTGGCGGCCCCCCGTGTCTTGCTGAACAATGGCCACGTCGAGGTGGACATCCTGACGGGCAAACTGAAGGGCAAGGCGCAACTCGCAGCACGGATCTGGTCCGGCGTTGCCGTGCTTGCCGTGGCGGCCTTGCTGATCGTCAACGGCTGGAACACGGCGATGCTGTCGAGGATGATTGGCCAGGTCACGGACGGCGCACTGGAACTGCCGCTCTGGCTGTTGCAACTGCTGCTGCCCTTCGGCGGGGCAATTCTGGCCCTTTGCGCCATCGCCCAGACATGGGCCGCCATTGAAGACTGGGCCGTGACTGAAAATGGGGGCAATTCAAAATGATTGTCGTCTTCCTTCTGATCGCGCTCATGCTGGTACTTACCACCGGCGTTCCGATCTTCGCCGGTCTCACGATCTTCGGCTCTGCGCTGCTCTACTACTTTCAGGGCAGCGTCGGGGCGATCTCGGGGGTGATCTTCAACGAGGTGAACCGCTATCTTCTCGTCTCGATCCCGCTTTTCGCCTTCATGGCCCATATCATGATCAAGGGAAAGATCGTCGACGACATCTATGACACAGCCTATACCTTTACCCGGCATCTGCCCGGTGGCCTTGCCATAGCGACGATCATTGCCTGTACCATTTTCGCCGCGATTTCCGGTTCGAGCGTCGCAACCGCCCTGACCATCGGCGCGGTGGCCATCCCGCAGATGATCCGCTTCGGCTATGATGAAAAGCTGGCTTATGGTGTCGTGGCCGCTGGCGGTACGCTGGGCATCCTGATTCCGCCGTCGGGTCCCATGATCCTCTATGGTGTCTCGACCGATACGTCGATCGGCAAGCTTTTCCTCGCCGGCATGATTCCGGGGCTCTTCATGGCCCTGATCTTCATGTTGTGGGCGGCGCTGCACGCCTCCCTGTCGGGCAACATGCGGCGTGAAAAAATGGCGAGCCTCGCCGAGATGGCCCAGGCCGCCCGCAAGTCGCTCTGGGCCGGGGTGCTGCCGGTCTTCGTGCTTGGCGGGATGTATCTTGGCGTCTTCACGGCCACCGAAGCGGCCGCAGCCGGAGCTTGGCTCGCGTTGGTCATCACGGTGTTCGTCTACCGGACGGTGGGCTGGCGCGATATCTGGGACTCCGCCGCCGAAGCCGCGCGGATGTCGGGCCTCTTGCTGATGATCCTAGCCGGGGCCACCGTCTTCTCGCATGTGCTGACCAAGTTGCGGATCCCGCAGCAGATTGTCGAGCAACTGGTTGCGGCGAACGTCGGGCCCACAGCCTTTGTGCTGCTGATGATGGCGATGATTGTGGTGTTGGGCATGTTCCTTGAAAGCATCGCCATCATCCTGGTCACCGCACCGATCGCCATGCCTGCCCTGCACCAGCTGGGGATCGACCCGGTCTGGTATGGCGTGTTGCTGGTGGTCAATCTGGAGGTCGCCCTGATCACGCCACCCGTCGGGATGAATCTGTTCACGATCAAGGCGATCACCAAGGCCCCGATGGGAACGATCATCCGCGGCGCCGGGCCCTATGTCGCCCTCATGCTGCTGGTGCTCTTGCTGTTCATCATGGTGCCGTCGATCATCACCTGGCTGCCAAACAAGGTCATGTAGCTTCAGATCGGCAGCTCGGTCGTGTCCTTGATCACCTCGAGAATGACCGAGCTGTGCATTTCCCTGACCCCGGGCAAGAAGACCAGCTTGCCCTGCAAAAGGCGATGATAATGCTGGATGTCTTCCACGACGATGCGCAGGTAGAAATCGAAATCGCCCAGCACGAGCAGGGCAATCTGGATTTCGGGGATCGTCCTGACGGCCTTCTTGAAGGCCTCCAGCGTTCCGGCCTCATGGCCCTGCAACTTGATGCGGACGATCACGAACGAGCTGAAGCCGAGTTTCTTGGGGTCCAGCATCGTCCGTTTGCCGCAGATGATGCCGTCGCCTTGCAACTGCGCAATCCTGCGCGAGCATGGTGATTGCGAAATGCCCACACGGTCAGCGATCTCAGAGACCGTCAGGCTTCCATCGCTTTGCATCGCCCGCAGAATCCGCAGATCCGTTTCGTCCAAGGTGCGCATGGCTCATCCATAAATTGCTGAATGCTTGGCTGAAATATGCGAACTTTTGGATAGAAGCAAGAGTAATGGCGATAAAACTTGTCAAGAGTAGTCTAATATAACCTGACTGAAGATTTGGGGAGAAGATCATGAGAGACGTTGCGATTCTGGCGGCGCGGCGCACGGCGATCGGCGGGTTTCAGGGGGCCCTTTCGGCCCTCGGTGCCCCTGAGCTTGCAGCAAGGGCGATCAGCGCGGCCGTAGAAGATGCCGGGATTTCCGGCGCGCGGATGGACGAGGCGGCCATCGGCTTGGTGCTGAGCGCGGGCGTCGGTCAGGCCCCGGCGCGGCAGGCGGCCCTGGGGGCGGGGTTGCCGCAATCGGTGCCCTGCACGGCGGTCAGCAAGGTCTGCGGCTCGGGCATGAAAGCCATCATCGACGAGGCGGCCCGCATCCGGGCCGGTGAGGTGCAACTTGCCATCGCGGGCGGCATGGAGAGCATGTCCAACGCCCCGCATTTCATTCCCAGCTCGCGCCGGGGACAGCGGCTCGGGCATGGGCAGCTCGTGGATCACATGTTTTTCGATGGTCTGGAAGACGCCTATGACAAGGGAACTTCCATGGGTCAGTTCGCGGAAAACTGCGCGGACAAATATGCCTTCAGCCGCGAGGCGCAGGATGCCTATGCCATCCGCTCGCTCACCCGCGCACTGGAGGCGCAGAAACGGGGGGCATTCGGCCGGGAAATCACCCCGGTGACCGTTCAGACGCGCAACGCGGCCGTGATCGTCGCAGAGGACGAACAGCCCTCTGCTGCGCGTCCTGACAAGATCCCGACCCTCCGGCCGGCCTTTCGGGCGGGTGGAACGATCACTGCGGCCAGCTCTTCCTCGATTTCCGACGGGGCGGCTGCGCTAGTGCTGGCCTCGGGCGCCGTGGTCGCGGCGGAGGGGCTGTCGCCCCGCGCCTGGATCGTCGGGTCTGCCAGTCACGCGCAGGAACCTGGCTGGTTCACCACGGCTCCTGTCGCCGCTACTCGCAAGCTTCTGGACAAGCTCGGCTGGCAGGCGTCTGAGGTCGACCTTTGGGAGGTGAACGAAGCCTTCGCCGTGGTCGCGATGGCCTTCATCCAGGATCTGGGCCTGTCCGACGACCGCGTGAACGTCAACGGCGGCGCCTGTGCACTGGGCCATCCGATCGGCGCCTCTGGCGCGCGGATCGTGGTTACCCTCTTGCACGCCATGGAAGAGCGCGGCCTGAAACGCGGCATCGCCTCGATCTGTATCGGGGGCGGCGAGGCGCTTTCCATAGCAATCGAGAGGGAATGACATGGGGCTGATTCTGACTGATGAACAGGCGATGATCCGGCAAACGGCCCGCGATTTTGCCCAGGCTCGTCTTGCCCCGGGCGCCGCAGCGCGCGAGGCAGCGGGCCGGATCGAGGCTCCAGTCATCACGGAAATGGGGGCCTTGGGTTTTCTCGGCATGACCGTGCCCGAGGCGCAGGATGGCATCGGCGCGGATTACGTTTCCTATGCGCTGGCCCTGATGGAAATCGCGGCTGGCGATGGCGCTGTATCCACGATGATGTCAGTTCACAATGCGCCGTTCTGCGCCATTCTCAGCCGTTTTGCCTCGACCGAGCAGCAAAAGCGTTGGCTGACCCCGGCTGCGGCCGGGACCTTTATCGGCGCCTTCGCGCTGACTGAACCTCATGCCGGCAGCGACGCAGGCGCCATCAGCACGACGGCCGTCCGCGTGCCGGGGGGCTATGTCCTGAACGGCACCAAGCAGTTCATCACTTCGGCGCGTATTGCCGGCGGCGTGGTGGCCTTCGCCGTCACCGACCCTGCGGCGGGCAAGAAGGGCATCAGCGCCTTCTACCTTGAACCGGACATGCCGGGGTTCTCGGTTTCTGAACCGGAGCGGAAGATGGGCCAGAAGGCCTCGGACACCTGCTCGATTCACCTGGAAGGGCTGACGGTGGCGGAAAGTCACAGGATCGGCGAAGAGGGGCAGGGCCTGTCGATTGCGCTGTCCGCGCTGGAGGTGGGTCGTATCGGCATTGCCGCGCAATCGGTCGGCATGGCGCAGGCGGCACTGGCGGTCGCTGTGGCATATGCGCAGGAGCGCGTGACCTTCGGAAAACCGATTGCGCAGCATCAGGCGGTTGCGTTCCGCTTGGCCGATATGGATGTCGGAATCGAGGCGGGGCGGCAATTGGTGTTGAACGCGGCGCGGCTGAAGGATGCCGGGCGCCCCTGCCTGCGCGAGGCCTCGATCGCCAAACTCTTCGCCACCCAGATGGCTGAGCGGGTTGTTTCAGACGCGATCCAGACCCTCGGCGGATATGGCTATCTGGCGGACTTCCCGCTGGAGCGGATCTATCGCGACGTTCGGGTGTGCCAGATTTACGAAGGCACCTCCGACGTGCAGCGCATCAATATTTCCCGTGAACTCTTGAAGGGGCACAGCGCATGAAACTTTCCTCTGACATTGCCGCCGTCGTGACGGGCGGGGCCTCCGGCCTCGGCCTGGCCGTGACTGAGGCGCTGGCCGCAAGGGGCGTCCGCGTCGGCATACTCGACATGAATGAAGCGCAAGGCACCTCGGCCGCGGCAGCATTTGGCGGCACTTTCGCGCGTTGCGATGTCTCTGATCCAACCTCGGTCGCGGCGGCATTGGCGGTGCTGCGCGCGGCGCAGGGCCAGGAGCGGATTTGTGTGAATTGCGCGGGCATCGCGCCCGTCGAACGCACGGTCTCCAAGGCCGGCGCGCATGACCCGGCGCTGTTTGCGAAGGTCTGCGCGATCAACCTGATGGGCACCTTCAATGTGGCGACGCAATCTGCGGCGGGCATGGTCGCCGCCGACGCCCTCGGTGAAGATCAAGAGCGTGGCGTCATCGTCAACACCGCATCCATCGCGGCCTATGACGGGCAGATCGGCCAATTGGCCTATGCCACGTCGAAGGCCGGCGTCGCAGGCATGACCTTGCCGATGGCCCGCGACCTCGCCCGTTCGGGCATTCGGGTGCTGGCCGTTGCGCCGGGTGTTTTTGCAACCGCCATGGTCAGCGCCTTTCCGCAGGAGGTGCAGAACGCATTGGCGCAGCACGCGCAATTTCCGCCCCGTCTTGGCAAGCCCGAGGAATTTGCCGCTCTGGTGCTTCATATGGCCGAAAACACCATGCTGAACGGCGAGGTGATCCGGTTGGACGCCGCAACGCGGATGCCCGCGAAATGACCGGCGTGAAACTCAGCTATCCGCACCCGCCTGCCCGCCCGGATCAGTCGCCGGATTTTTCCGCCATTGTGGTGCCGCCCGCAGGCAGCCTGCCGGTGCCGCCCGCCGATCTCACCGCAGCGCAGTCCCGTGATTTTGCGGTTGGCATGATCCGGGTGCTGGACGAACAGAACCGGGCTGTCGGACCCTGGGCCGATTATCTGGGGTCCGTTCCCGCCGAGACCCTGCGGCAGGGTCTGCGCGACATGCTGAAGATGCGCGCCGTGGACCGCCGGATGCAGAACGCGCAGCGCCAGGGCAAGACCTCGTTCTACCTGCAATGCACCGGGGAAGAGGCGATCGGCTGCGGCTTCCAGCGCCAGTTGGACGCAGGCGACATGAACTTTCCGACCTACCGGCAGCAATCCCTCCTGATCGCGGCGGATTATCCGCTGGAGATGCTGATGGGGCAGCTTTATTCGAACGATCTTGATCCGCTGCAGGGACGCCAGCTGCCCATCATGCATTCGGCGCGCGACCATGGATTTTTCTCGATCTCGGGCAACCTTGGCACGCAATTCGTGCAGGCCGTCGGTTGGGCGATGGCCTGCGCCCTGAGCCGCAACGACAAGATCGCCGCGGGCTGGATCGGCGACGGCGCGACCGCGTCAAACGATTTCCACAGCGCGCTCTTGTCGGCTTCGGTCTATCAGCCGCCGGTCGTTCTGAACGTCGTCAACAACCAATGGGCGATCTCGACCTACACCGGCGTTGCTGCCGGCAAGAGCGAGACCTATGCCGCCCGGGCGCTTGGCTATGGCATTCCGGCGCTGCGGGTCGATGGCAACGACTATCTGGCCGTCATCGCCGTGTCGCGTTGGGCTGTTGAGCGGGCGCGCAAGGGCTTCGGCCCGGTGCTGATCGAATGGTTCACCTATCGCGCGGCGGCCCATTCAACCTCGGACGACCCGAGTGCCTATCGCCCGAAGGACGAGGCCAGGGCCTGGCCTCTGGGCGACCCGGTGGCGCGGCTGAAGGCGCATCTGATCGAACGGCAGGAATGGTCCGAGGAACGCCATGTGCAGGCCGAGGCCGAAATCCTGGACGAGGTGACCGAGGTGCAGAAACGGGTTGAGGCGCATGGCACTTTCGTGAACCCGCAACCGACCTCGCCCGCGGAAATCTTCCGCGGCGTTTATGCGGAGATGCCGGAGCATCTCCGGCGGCAGCGGCAGGAAATGGGGTATTGAAATGGCGCGGATGACAATGATCGAAGCGCTGCGCAGCGCGATGGATGTCAAGCTGGCGCAGGACCCCGCCGTCGTCGTCTTCGGCGAGGACATCGGCTATTTTGGCGGCGTCTTCCGCTGCACGGCAGGCCTTCAGGCCAAATTCGGCGAAGAGCGGGTCTTTGATACGCCGATCAACGAAAGCGCGATCGTGGGGCTGGCGGTTGGCATGGCGGCGCAGGGGATGCGCCCCTGTGTGGAGATCCAGTTCGCCGACTACGTCTATCCCGCCTATGACCAGATCACCCAGGAGGCGGCACGCCTGCGCCACCGCTCCAACGGGCAGTTCAGTTGCCCGATGGTGGTGCGGATGCCCACCGGCGGCGGAATCTTCGGCGGACAGACCCACAGCCAAAGTCCCGAAGCCCTGTTCACCCATGTTGCGGGCCTGAAAGTGGTGATCCCTTCGACGCCTTACGACGCCAAGGGCCTGTTGATCGCCGCGATCGAAGACCCGGATCCGGTGATTTTTCTCGAACCCAAACGCCTCTACAACGGCCCGTTCTACGGGGACCATGCCGGCAAATCCGTGCCCTGGTCGTCGCATCCGGCGGGCGAGGTGCCCGAGGGGCATTACACGCTGCCACTCGGCAAGGCCGAGATACGCCGCGCCGGGGCTGCGGTGACCGTGGTGGCCTATGGCACGATGGTCTATGTCGCCGAAGCCGCCGTGCAGGCTTCGGGTATCGATGCCGAGATTGTGGATCTGCGCACGCTGTTGCCGCTGGATCTGGAGACGATCCGCACATCGGTTGCAAAGACCGGGCGCTGTGTCGTCGTGCATGAAGCGACGCGGACCAGCGGTTTTGGCGCCGAACTGGTCGCGGAAGTGCAGGAGGCTTGTTTCTGGCACCTGCGCGCACCGCTTCTGCGTGTTGCGGGCTGGGACGCGCCCTATCCCCATGCCCAGGAATGGGATTACTTCCCCGGCCCCGACCGGATCGCGCGGGCGCTTCACAAGGTCATGGAGGACTGACATGGGTATCAGCACGATCAAGGTTCCGGATGTCGGCGAAGGTGTGGCCGAGGTTGAACTGGTGGAATGGCATGTGAAGCCGGGCGATCAGGTGCGCGAGGATGACGTTCTGGCCGCCGTGATGACCGACAAGGCGACGGTGGAGATCCCGAGCCTTTACACCGGCACCGTGGTTTCTCTGGGGGCAGAGATCGGCGGCACGATCCTCGTTGGCGCGGTCCTGGTCAGCATCGAACATGAAGGTGCGGGCAAAGACGAGGCCGCCGATCCGCCCCGGACCGGGGCCGCTCCGCTGGAAGCCCGGCCCGAACCCGATGTGGCGCAATCCCCTGCCGAGACAGGCAAGGCCGAACCTCGGGCGGCGGCGCCACAACGCGCCGCCGTCTCTGGCCAGCCCGCACGCGCCCCCCGCCCGGAGGGGGAGGCGCCGCTTGCCTCTCCCGCGGTGCGGGACCGGGCGCGCAAGGCCGGCATTGACCTGCGTCAGGTGGCCGGCAGTGGTCCGGCCGGGCGGATCACCGATGCCGATCTCGATGCGGTCTTTGCCGCCGGGACCGGCGCGCCCGCGCCGCGCAGCGCCAGTATCCGCCGCGAGGGCAGCGAAGAGATCCGCGTCATCGGCCTGCGCCGCAAGATCGCCGATCGGATGTCGCTGGCCAATACGCGGATACCGCATATCACCGTGGTCGAGGAAATCGACGTCACCGCGCTGGAGGATCTGCGCGCCGCGATGAACGCCGACCGGGGGACGAAACCGAAACTGACCATGTTGCCCTTCATCACCGCGGCGCTGTGCCGTGCCCTGGTCGATCACCCCGAGATGAACGCCCATTTCGACGATGACGCCGGCATCATCCGGCGGCACGCGCCAGTGCATATCGGCATTGCCACCATGACCGACAACGGGCTGGTGGTTCCGGTGCTGCGTCATGCCGAAGCGCTCGGCCCCTTCGCGACGGCCGCCGAGATCGCCCGCCTTGCCGAGGCCGCGCGCGTCAACAAGGCTACTCGTGAAGAGCTGACCGGGTCCACCATCACCATCACCTCACTCGGCCCGCTTGGCGCCATCGCAACCACCCCGATCATCAACCACCCCGAGGTGGCGATCCTTGGCGTCAACAAGATGGCGATACGCCCGATGTGGGATGGCGGCCAGTTTGTCCCGCGCAAGATGATGAACATCTCGGCCAGCTTCGACCACCGGGTGATCGATGGCTGGGATGCGGCGACCTTTGTCGCGCTGATCAAGAAACTGCTGGAAAACCCGGCACTGATTTTCATGGAGGCCGGAGCGTGAAACGGGAAAGCTGCAAAGTCCTGATCCTCGGGGCGGGTCCGGGCGGTTATGTCGCCGCCATAAGGGCGGGTCAGATGGGGCTGGATACCATCGTGGTGGAGGCCGGGGCCCCCGGCGGCACCTGTCTCAACGTCGGCTGCATTCCCTCCAAGGCGCTGATCCATGCCGCAGAGGAATTCGCCATCGCACGCCATCTGGCCGGCGGGAATGCCCTTGGGATCCGCACCGCGGCGCCGCAGATCGATCTGGCACAGACGATTGCCTGGAAAGACGGCATCGTCAAACGCCTGACCGGCGGGGTTGCGGGGCTGATGAAGAAGGCCCGGGTCCGGGTGATCCATGGTCATGGGCGCATTCTCGACGGCAAGACGGTCGAGGTGGAGACCGCCGAAGGGCCGGTGCAGGTTCGCACCGAAGCCCTGGTGATCGCCACCGGGTCGCGGCCCCAGAATATCGGCGCGCTTCCCTTTGGCGGCGCCATCCTGTCGTCGACCGAGATCCTGTCGCTGACGGAAGTGCCCCGGCGCCTCGCCGTGGTCGGCGGCGGCTATATCGGGCTGGAGATCGGCACCGCCATGGCCAAGCTGGGGGCAGAGGTCACCGTGGTCGAGGCCGCACCGCAGATCCTGCCGCAATATGATGCCGATCTGACGAAGCCCGTGGCGCGGCGGCTCGCGGCCCTGGGGGTGACGGTTCTGACCCATGCGAAGGCCAGCGGCTTTGCCGATGGCTTGGTGACGGTCGAGACCGCCGAGGGCAGCCGCACGCTTCCGGCGGACAAGGTTCTGGTCACCGTCGGGCGGGCGCCCGTCACCGATGACTTCGGGCTTGAAGGGCTGGGGCTGACCATGCAGGGTCGTTTCATCGCGGTCGACGACCGTTGCCAGACCTCGATGCGGGGGGTTTACGCCATCGGCGATGTGACCGGCGATCCGATGCTGGCGCATCGCGCCATGGCGCAGGGCACGCTCGTGGCAGAAGTCATCGCCGGTCATGCCCTGTCATGGGACAAGCGGGCTATTCCCGCCGTGTGCTTCACCGATCCGGAGATCGTGACCGTCGGGAGCTTGCCCAAGGTCCGGCCGGAGGCTGCTGTGGCGGTGTTTCCCTTCGTGGGCAACGGCCGGTCGATGACGCTTGAGCGCGACGACGGCTTCGTGCGGATCGTGCATGACCGCGACTCTGGCCTGATCCATGGCATACAGGCCGTTGGAGCGGGCGTGGCTGAAATGGCGGGGCAGTTCTCGCTGGCGCTGGAGATGGCGGCGACGCTGACAGATATTGCCGACACCATCCACGCGCATCCCACGCTCGGCGAGACCATTCAGGAGGCCGCCATGAAGGGGCTGGGGCGCGCCCTGCATCTTTGACATCAGCCCGGGGTGAGGCGCTCTTTGCCAGTTGCTGAGGCCCGATTCCGGGCCATGGGGCGATGACGGGCGGACCCCTCGCCACTCCGGTTGAGACCGGCACTCGGTCAGACCGACTTCGCCCCGATGGGGGCCCGGTTCGCGATGGCACGGGGCGGGGCCGTCGCCCCGTGCAGAAGGGCGGCCTGGAGCGAGACCGTAAAGCAAAACTTGGCAATTCCCGGCTTTTCTTGGCATCTCGCGGACAAGTCTGCCGGTATTGTCATGCCAAGAGCAATCAATCGGGGGGCGGATCCCATGAAGGTCCTGGTGCCTGTCAAACGGGTGATCGACTACAACGTGAAGGTCCGTGTCAGGGCGGATGGCTCGGGTGTCGATCTGGCTAACGTGAAGATGTCGATGAACCCCTTCGACGAGATTGCCGTCGAAGCGGCCATTCGGCTGAAAGAGAATGGCACTGCGACGGAGATCGTCGTGGTTTCCATCGGCGTCAGGCAGTGCCAGGAGACGTTGCGGACAGCCCTGGCCATGGGTGCGGACCGGGCCATCCTGATCGAAGCCGCCACAGATGTTCATGCCGATCTCGAGCCGCTCGCCGTCGCCAAGTTGCTGGCGGCCCTGGTTCGCGAAGAAGCGCCCGGGTTGGTTCTGTGCGGCAAGCAGGCGATCGACAATGACATGAATGCGACCGGCCAGATGCTGGCCGCATTGCTGGGCTGGGCGCAGGGCACCTTCATTTCGCAGCTGTCGATTTCCGACGGGAAGGCCGTCGTGACGCGCGAAGTGGACGGCGGGTTGCAGACGATCGCGCTGGCGCTCCCGGCGGTCCTCACCGTCGATTTGCGGCTGAACGAGCCGCGCTATGCCTCCCTGCCCAATATCATGAAGGCCAAGGCGAAACCCCTGACCACCAGGACCCCTGCAGAGCTTGGCGTGGAGGTTTCGCCCCGGTTGACCGTCCTCAAGACGGTCGAGCCTGCGGGCCGCAAGGCCGGGATCAAGGTCGGCTCCGTCGATGAGCTGATCGCCAAACTCAAAGAAGAAGCCGGGGTGATCTGATGTCCGTTCTGTTGATTGCGGATCTGAATGACGGCGCGCTTGCCGCCGATCAGGTGGCAAAGGCTTTGACGGCCGTGGCCGCGCTGGGTGACGTGCATGTTCTGGTCGCCGGGCACGGGGTCGCGACTGCGGCAACAGAAGCGGCAGGCCTGTTTGGGGTCACCAGGGTGCTTCTGGCCGACAATCCGGCCTATGCGCACGCAATGGCGGAGCCCGTGGCCGCCCTGGTCGCCGCTCTGGCCTCTGGTTACAGCCATATCTGCGGGGCCTCGACGGCCGCCAACAAGAACATCCTGCCGCGGGTGGCGGCGCTTCTGGATGTCATGGTCCTGTCGGATGTCACGGCGGTGATCGCCGCCGATATCTTTGAACGCCCCATCTATGCGGGCAATGCCATCCAGACCGTTCAAACCTGCGACGTCACAAAGGTCTTCACGGTCCGCACCGCGAGTTTTGCCGCTGCGGGCCGCGGCTCGCCCAGCCCGGTGGACCCGGTGCAGGGTCCGGTCGATGCCGGTTTGTCTGCCTGGGTCGAAGACCGGGTCGCGGCCAGCGACCGGCCGGATCTGACCAGCGCTAAAGTGGTGGTTTCCGGTGGGCGCGGCCTCGGATCCCGGGAGAATTTCGCCCTGATCGAGCACCTGGCCGACAAGCTTGGGGCCGCCGTTGGGGCGTCGCGCGCCGCGGTAGACAGCGGCTTTGCCCCGAATGACTGGCAGGTCGGTCAGACGGGCAAAGTGGTGGCGCCGGAGCTTTACATCGCCATCGGCATCTCGGGCGCCATCCAACATCTGGCGGGGATGAAGGACAGCAAGGTCATCGTGGCGATCAACAAGGACGAAGAGGCGCCGATCTTTCAGATCGCCGACTACGGTCTGGTCGCAGATCTTTTCACCGCCGTCCCCGAGCTTGCAGCAAAGACCTGATCCGCGCCGATCAGGCCCCCGAGCGAAACCGGCGCGTGCCGCCCCGAGACGAAAGTTGCGACATGTCAGAGATGCTGAAGAACTTTATCGGTGGTCAGTGGGTCCCCGCGACGGGCACGGCCGAGAACCGCAATCCGGCCAACCCTGACGATCTGATCGGTGTCTATGCCCGCGGCGGAGACGGCGATGTTCAGGCGGCGGTTGCTGCGGCCACGGCGGCGGCTCCGGCCTGGGCGTCAGGCTCGCCGCAGTTGCGCGCGGATGTGCTGCGCCGGGCCGGCGACCTTCTTCTGGCCAGCAATGACGAACTTGGGCGCGTTCTGGCGCGCGAGGAGGGCAAGACCCTCGTCGAGGCGAAGGGAGAGGCGCTGCGGGCGGCGCAATTGTTTCACTTCTACGCCGGCGAGGCCCTGCGCGCGCCGGGCGAAAAGCTGAACTCGATCCGCGACGGGGTCGAGGTGGACGTGATGCGCGAACCCCTCGGTGTCGTGGGTCTGATCACGCCGTGGAATTTCCCGATCGCAATACCGGCGTGGAAGGCGGCGCCTGCGCTGGCAGCCGGCAATGCCGTGGTGATGAAACCTGCCGATCTGACGCCGGCCTGCGCCCATATCCTGGCCCAGGTTCTGGAGGCAGCGGGCTGTCCGGCGGGGGTGTTCAACCTGGTGATGGGGCGCGGATCGGAAATCGGGGCTGCGCTGGTGAACCACCCGGATGTCGCGGCAATTTCCTTTACAGGGTCAGAGCGTGTCGGGCGCGGCATCGCGGCGGGTTGTGCCGCCGGGATGAAGAAGGTCCAGCTGGAAATGGGCGGCAAGAACCCGATGGTGGTCATGGCGGATGCCGATCTCGACCTGGCGGTGAACGCCTGTCTGAATGGCGCGTTCTATTCGACCGGGCAGCGCTGCACCGCATCATCGCGGCTGATCGTCGAAGCGGCGATCCATGATGAATTCGTGGACCGGCTGAGCGTTGCGATGGGCGCGCTGCGCCTCGGCGACCCGCTGGATGCAGGCACCCAGATCGGCCCGGTCGTTTCCGAAGGCCAGCTTGCGGGCAACCTCGACTATGTCCGCCTTGCCGCGAGCGAAGGATGCGAGGTGATCGGCGGCCAGCGACTGAACCGGCCCGGCAGTTTTCAGGCGCCCGCGCTGTTTCTTGGCGCAACCAACCAGATGCGGGTCAGCCGGGAGGAGATTTTCGGCCCCTGTGCCAGCGTCATTAAGGTCGCGAGCTTCGATGAGGCGTTGGCGGTTGCCAATGACACGCCCTTCGGCCTGTCTTCGGGTATCTGCACCCGGTCCTTGAAACACGCGACGGCGTTCCGCCGGGGGTCCAAGGCGGGCATGGTGATGGTGAACCTGCCCACGGCCGGGGTGGATTATCATGTGCCCTTCGGCGGGCGGGGCGCGTCCAGTCTGGGCGGGCGCGAACAGGGACGGATGGCGATGGATTTCTATACCTCTGTCAAGACCGCCTATGTCTTTGCGGGATGACCCAGATGCTGGATGCAACGCTGCGCCGGATCCTTGGCACGAAAGGCTGGATAACTTCGGCTGACGCCCGGCCCTGGTCGCGCGACTGGCTCGACCGCTATGGCGAACCGCCGCTGGGCGTGGCCAGGCCAGCCTCGACGGAAGAAGTGTCGCGCGTGATCGCGGCCTGCCTTGCGGCAAAGGTGGCCGTTGTGCCGCAGGGTGGCAATACCGGTCTTTGCGGCGCGGCGGTGGCCGGGCAGGCGGGTGCGGTGATCTTGTCGCTGTCGCGGATGGCGGCGATGGAGCCCCCCGACGTGACCGGCGGGACGATCACGGTTCAGGCCGGGGCGGTGCTGTCATCGCTTCATGCCGCACTTGACGGCTCCGGACTGATGTTCCCGCTGCATCTGGGGGCCGAAGGCAGCGCGCAGATCGGCGGTTTGATCGGCACCAATGCCGGCGGCAGCCACGCCTTCCGCTTCGGCATGATGGCGGATCTTGTGCTGGGGCTGGAGGTGGTGCTGCCTGACGGCACCATCTGGAACGGTTTGCGTTCGGTGCAGAAGGACAATGCCGGATATGCCCTTCGCAAGCTCTTTTGCGGGGCGGAAGGCACGCTTGGCGTCGTCACGCGTGCCGTCCTGCGCCTGTCGCCGCAGCCGGACCATCGGCAAACCGCGCTTCTGGCGCTGCCCGATGCCGGGGCGCTGGTGGCTTTTGGCAGCCGCCTGCGGGCCGATGCGGGCGAGTTTCTGACCGGTCTGGAGTTCTTTCCCGACCTCGGCCTGTCGCTGGCCCTGCACCATGTGCCCGGGCTGGTCTATCCGCTGGAAAGCCGGGCGGCCTGGTACCTTCTGGTCGAAGTGGCCAGTACCTCGGCCCGCGTGCCGCTTGATGACATTCTGCAGGACGTTCTGGAATGGGGCATGGCGGAGGGCCTGGTCACCGACGGCGCCCTTGCCGCCTCCGAGGCGCAGCGCGCCGCCTTCTGGCGTCTGCGCGAAGAGCAGCCCGAAGGGCAGCGGCTGGAAGGCCCGCAATTGAAGCACGACATTTCGGTCCCGCCCGGGCACATTGCCACATTCCTGGCCGAGGGGGCGAGGATCTGCGAGGCGCTGTTGCCGGGAACGCGGATCAACCCTTTCGGCCATCTGGCGGACGGAAACATCCACTACAACCTGTCTCCGCCAAGCGGGCAGGCCGATTTTGCCGGACTCTCCCCTGATTTCGCCATGGCGCTTTCCCGGCTGGCCGATGGCATGGGCGGCAGCTTTGCGGCGGAACACGGGCTTGGGCGCGCCAAGATCGCACTGGCGGATGCCCTGCGCGATCCAGTGGAACGGGGTCTGATGGCGCGGATCAAACGGGCCGTCGATGGCGATGGCATCATGAACCCCGGCGTGATCATTGCCGGTGATTGACAAGAATTACTTGTCTATTTCCCGCAATTCTTGATTTCGGCACGGGTCGAAAGTGGTCAGGATGACCTGAAATTGGCATTGGGAAGAACGTAATGCGTAACGGCGGTCAACTCTTGGTCGAAAGCCTTGTGGCACTTGGGGCAAGCAAGGGGTTCGGGGTTCCGGGCGAAAGCTATCTGGCGGTGCTCGACGCGCTGCACGACACGCAGGGCAAGCTTGATTTCGTGCTGTGCCGCAACGAAGGGGGCGCGGCCTTCATGGCCGCCGCCTATGGCAAGCTGACGGGTCAGCCCGGCCTGTGCTTTGTCACACGCGGGCCGGGGGTGACCAACGCCTCGATCGGCATCCATACCGCGATGCAGGACAGTGCCCCGATGATCATCTTCGTTGGCCAGGTCGGCACCGACATGAAGGGCCGCGAGGCGTTTCAGGAAATCGACTACCGCGCCGTCTTTGGCACCATGGCGAAATGGGCGGTCGAGATCGACGATGTGGACCGCATTCCGGAAATCCTCGCGCGGGCCTGGACGACCGCCTCCACCGGGCGGCCGGGGCCGGTGGTCATAGCCCTCCCCGAGGACATGCTGACCAGCCTGACCGCGGTGGCCCCGCTGACCGGGGCCGCCCGCATTGCCGAGGCGGCGCCCGAACCCGCGGCATTGGATGCAGCGCTCGCCCTGATGGGCAAGGCCGCCCGTCCGCTGATCCTGATGGGCGGGTGCAACTGGACCGAGGCCGGGACCAAGGCCCTGCAAGGCTTCGCCGAAGCCTCCGACATTCCGGTGATCGCCGCCTTCCGCTATCAGGACCAGTTCGACAACCACTCGCCGGTCTATGCCGGCGAGGCCGGGGTCGGCATGCCTGCCCATGTGAAACGCCTGATCCGTGAAGCCGATGTGATCCTGGCCATCAATGTCCGCTTTGGCGAGATGACGACCGATGGCTATACGCTCCTGTCGGTGCCGGTTCCGGCGCAAAAGCTGATCCATGTGCATGGGTCCGACCGCGAAATCGGAAAGATCTATCAGCCGGCGATCGGGATCCACGCCGGGCCGAATGCCTTTGCCGGCGCTTTGCCTCCGCTGTCTGGCCCTTGGGCGGCGTGGCGTTTGCAGGCGCGGGCCGAGTGGGAGTCGGGCTTCGATCTGCCGCCGCAGCCCTCGCCGGTCGACATGGGCCTGGCCACGGCCCATCTGCGCGACGTTCTGCCAGAAGATGTGATCCTGACCAATGGGGCGGGAAACTTCACCGTCTGGCCGAACAAGTTCTTCAAATTCGGGCCAAAAGCGCGACTCCTGGCCCCTCAGTCGGGAGCCATGGGTTACGGTGTGCCCGCCGCGGTGGCGGCGAAAGTCGCCTACCCGGACCGGACGGTCGTCTGCTTTGCCGGCGATGGCGATTTCCAGATGAATTGCCAGGAGCTGGGCACCGCCATGCAGGTGGAGGCGCAGCCGATCATCCTGATCCTCAACAACGGTATCTACGGCACCATCCGGGCGCATCAGGAACGCCATTACCCGGCCCGGGTGTCCGGCACCACGTTGAAAAACCCCGATTTCGTGATGCTGGCCAAATCCTACGGCTACCACGCCGAACGGGTGGAGCGGACCGAGGATTTCCCCGCCGCCTTTGCCCGGGCCTTGGCGTCGCGCACCGGCGCGGTTCTGGACCTGAACATCAGCCCCGAGGCACTGACCCCGCGCCAGACGCTCTCCCAGATGCGCGAAGCAGCGCTTGCGGCAAAGGACAAGAAATGACTGCTCAGATCCGTCGGCAGATCCGTTTGGGCGCCGATATCGGTGGCACCTTCACCGACATCGCGCTTGAAACACCGCATGCCATGCATTCCACCAAGGTGTTGACGAATTACACCGCCCCCGAGCAGGCCATCCTGGATGGCATTGACATCGTGCTGGCCGAAGCGGGGCTGGGTTATGGCGATCTTGAGATCGTGATCCACGGCACGACGCTGGCCACCAATGCCCTGATCGAAAGGCGCGGCGCGCGGACGGCCCTTGTGACGACCGAGGGTTTTCGCGACGTGATCGAGATGCGGACCGAAAGTCGGTTTGACCAGTATGACCTGAACATGCGCCTGCCTGCGCCGCTGGTTCCGCGTGAGGACCGCTTCACCGTCGCCGGCCGGATCGGCGCGCAGGGGCAGGAACTGGCGCCCTTGGACGAGGGTGCATTGCAGGCGCTGGCCGACCGGATCGCCACAGGCGGCTTTGGGGCTGTCGCCATCGGCTTCATCCACTCCTACATGAACCCCGCGCATGAAGAGCGTGCGCGGGCCATCATCGCGGCCCGCGTGGACTTGCCGATCTCGATTTCCTCCGAAGTCTCGCCGCAGATGCGCGAGTTCGAACGCTTCAACACGGTATGCGCCAACGCCTATGTGCGCCCGCAGATGGCCGCCTATCTGGGCCGGTTGCAGGTGCGGCTCAAAGAGAAGGGCGCAAACTGCCCGGTGTTCATGATCCACTCGGGGGGCGGGCTGATCAGCGTTGAAACTGCCGCCGAATTCCCGGTGCGGCTGGTGGAAAGCGGCCCGGCGGGCGGCGCGATCTTCGCCGCCGACGTGGCAGAGCGGTTCGGGCTAAGCAAGGTCGTCAGCTTTGACATGGGCGGCACCACGGCCAAGATCTGCCTGATCGAGGATTTTGCCCCCAAGACCGCCCGCACCTTCGAGGTGGCGCGCAGCACCCGCTTTGCCAAGGGATCGGGCATGCCGATCTCGATTCCGGTGATCGAGATGATCGAGATCGGGGCAGGGGGCGGCTCGATCGCCTGGGTCGATGCGATGGGACGCATCCAGACGGGGCCGGAATCCGCGGCCTCGGAACCCGGTCCTGCCTGCTACCAGCGCGGGGGGCTGCGCCCGGCCATTACAGATGCCGATCTGGTGCTGGGCAAGATCGACCCGGCCAATTTCGCCGGCGGCGCGATCCAGCTGTCTACCGCAGCTGCCGAGGCCGCGATCCTGCGCGATGTGGGCGACAGGCTCAACCTTTCCGCCACCCCCGCCGCTTTCGGCATCTGCGAGGTGGTGGATGAAAACATGGCCAACGCCGCCCGCGTGCATGCGGTCGAAAACGGCAAGAACATCTCCGACAACATCATGGTGGCCTTCGGCGGTGCCGCCCCGCTTCATGCCGCCCGGCTTTGCGAAAAGCTGGGCATCGACCAGTGCCTGATCCCGGCGGGCGCCGGCGTGGGCTCGGCCATCGGTTTTCTCAAGGCCCCCTTCGGCTATGAGGCGCTCGCCTCGAAGATCACGCGGCTGTCGGGCTTTGTGCCATCCGACGTCAATGTCTTGCTGGAGGGTCTGAAAGCCACCGCCGAGCGTTTCGTGCGCGCCGGCACCGATGGGGCGATCAGGCGGGAAATCACCGCCTTTATGCGCTATGTCGGGCAGGGCTGGGAAATTCCGGTGGCGCTGCCTGACAGGCCCTTTACAGCGGCCGATATCGAGATACTGCGCCAGAGTTTCCAGACCAGCTACGCCCGCTTCTTCGGCCGTGCCATCGACGGTCTGGATGGGCTGGAGATCGAGATCGTGACCTTCTCGGTCAAGGCGCAGGACAGCCGCCCGGCGCCGGTCCGCCACGCGCTGACCCTGGGCCGGACGGTGGCCACCGCGTCTGTCCTTCGCCCGGTGTTTGACCCGGCTGGGGGTAAAGCCCATCCGACCGCCATTGTGGAACGCTCCAGCCTGGCCCCGGGCGCGCGGCTCTCCGGCCCGGCGGTGGTGGTGGAACGCGAAACCTCGACGGTCGTCACCTCACCCTTCGATGTGGTGATGCAAGACGACGGAAGTCTTCTTCTGGTCCGCAAAGGAGTAAAGGCATGACGGATGCAACTTTCGAAATCCGCATGCAGGTCATGTGGAACCGGCTGATCTCGGTCGTCGAAGAACAGGCGATGACGCTGCTGCGCACCGCCTTCTCGACCAGCGTGCGCGAGGCGGGTGACCTTTCGGCGGGTGTCTTCGATCCCCAGGGCCGGATGCTGGCGCAGGCGGTGACCGGCACACCCGGTCATGTCAACACCATGGCCGAGGCCGTCCTGCATTTCATCGCGGAAATCGGCCGTGAGAACATGTTCCCCGGTGATACCTATGTGACCAATGACCCGTGGAAGGGCACGGGCCACCTGCATGACATCACCATGGTGTCGCCCAGCTTCAAGGGCGACGAACTGGTCGGCTTTTTCGCCTGCACCGCGCATGTGGTGGATGTCGGCGGGCGCGGCTTCGGGGCGGACGGCAAGTCGGTCTACGAGGAAGGCATCCAGATCCCGATCATGAAATTTGCAGAACGCGGCCGCGTGAATGCGGACCTGATCCGCATCCTGCGCGCCAATGTGCGGGAGGCGAACCAGGTGGTGGGCGATTTCTATTCGCTGGCCGCCTGCAACGATGTCGGCCACCAGCGGCTGATCGCCATGATGGATGAAATCGGGCTGGCCAATCTGGACACGCTTGGCGATTTCATTTTCTCGCGCACGCGTGCCGCCACGCTGGACCGGATCGATGCCTTGCCAAAAGGGGTCTGGACCAATGATCTGTCGACCGATGGCTATGACCGCACGGTCAAGCTGGCCTGCGCGGTCGAGATTGGCACAGGGTCGGTGAATGTCGATTTCGCCGGCACCGACGGGATGAGCCGGCACGGCATCAACGTGCCGATCATCTACACCAAAGCCTATGCCTGCTATGCGCTGAAATGTGTGATCGCCCCGGATATCCCGAACAACTGGGCATCGCTTGAAGCCTTCACCATTTCTTCGCCCACCAACATCCTGAACGCAGAACGCCCGGCGCCAGTATCGGTGCGCCATGTCATCGGCCATCTGGTCCCCGATCTGGTTCTGGGCGCGCTTGCAAAAGCGCTGCCGGGGCAGGTCCTGGCCGAGGGCGCCGCAGCCCTTTGGAATATCCACATGTCGGTGCGTCCCGTGGCCGGCGGGTCGGGGCGCAGGGCAGAGATTCTGATGTTCAATTCGGGTGGCATGGGCGCGCGCCCCGGGCTCGACGGGCTTTCGGCCACCGCGTTCCCCTCGGGCGTGATGACCATGCCGATCGAGGCAACCGAACAGACTGGCCCCGTGGTTGTCTGGCGCAAGGAACTGCGGCCCGACTCCGGCGGCGACGGGCAATATCGCGGAGGACTTGGGCAGGTGATCGAGATCGAGCCGCTGCCGGGGCACGAGTTTGATTTCTCGGCCATGTTCGACCGGATCCATCACGCCGCAAAGGGCCGCGACGGTGGCGAAGCCGGCGCCGCCGGCAAGGCCGCGCTGGACGACGGCACGGTGCTGAAGCCGAAAGGCTGGCAGCATGTGCCCGCCGGGCGGCGGCTGGTGCTGCATCTGCCGGGCGGCGGCGGGTTGGGTGACCCGGGCCTGCGCGATCCGGCGGAACGTGCGAATGATCTGGCCAAGGGATATGTCACGGAGACGGCGAAATGAGCTATGTCGCAACCCGCCTGGCGGCGGTCAAACCCTCGGCCTCGATGGCAGCCTCGATGGCGGCCAAGGCGCTGCGCGCAACCGGCGTCGATGTGATCGACCTCGGCTTGGGCGAGCCGGATTTCCCGACCCCCGCCCATGTGGCCGAGGCGGCGCACAGGGCGGCCCTTGCAGGCGAGACGCTTTATACCCCGGCGGCGGGGACGCTGGCCCTGCGCAAGGCGGTGGCAGAAAAGTTCCGCCGCGAGAACGGCCTCGACTTTGGCCCGGATGAGGTCGTCGTGGCCAACGGTGCCAAGCAGATCATTTTCAACGCGCTGATGGCAACGCTGAATGACGGGGATGAAGCGATCCTTCCCGCGCCCTATTTCGTCAGCTATCCGGAAATGGTGAAGCTTTTGGGCGGTGTGCCGGTCACGCCGGTCTGCGGCGCAGACAGAGGCTTTCGCCTCACGCCCGCAGTTCTGGAAGCGGCGATCACGGCCCGCACCAAATGGTTGTTCCTGAACATGCCCGGCAACCCCTCGGGCGCTGTCTATTCGGATTCCGAATTGCGGGCCTTGGGCGCGGTGCTGATGCGGCACCCTCAGGTCCTGATCCTGTCGGACGAGATCTATGAGCACATCCTGTTTGACGGCCGCGCATTCGTCAGTTTCGGTTCGGCCTGCCCGGAGTTGCGCGACCGGACGCTGATCGTGAACGGGGTCGCCAAGGCCTATGCGATGACGGGATGGCGGGTTGGCTATGCGGCGGGGCCCGCGCCCCTGCTGAAGGCGATGAACACGGTACAAAGCCAGTCGGTGACCTCGGTTGCCGCCCCGATGCAGGCCGCGGCACTGGCAGCACTCACCGGACCGCAGGATTGCATCGGCACATTCCGCGACGCCTTCGAACGCCGCCGGAATCTTGTGGTGGCCGCTGTCGCGACGATTCCCGGCCTGACTCTGTCGCCACCTGAAGGGGCCTTTTACGCCTATATCGGCTGCGCGGACCTGATCGGGCGCTCCACCCCGAAGGGCGAGGTACTGACCGATGACTCGGCAGTGGTCGCCTATCTTCTGAACGAGGGGCATGTGGGCGCTGTTCCCGGTGCCGCTTACGGTCTGTCGCCCTTCTTCCGCATCTCGACCGCCACCTCCGATGCCACCCTGACCGAGGCGATGGCCCGCATTGGCCGCGCCGTGGCGGCCCTCTCACCCGCAAAGGCCGCATGATGTCTCAACCGCGCTTCAACCGTATCCTGCTGACGGGCGCTGCCGGGCGGCTTGGCACGCATCTGCGCCGTGGCCTCGCGCCGCTCTGCACGCATCTGCGTGTGGCAGACATGGCGGAGATCAAGGACGTTCGGCCCAACGAGGAGGCCTTGCAATTTGACCTGGCCGATATGGATGCCACGCTGCGCGCCACCGAAGGGGTCGATGCCATCGTTCATTTCGGCGGGGTGCCGCTGGAGCGGTCCTGGGACAGCATCCTGAACGGCAATATCCGCGGCAGCTATCACATCTACGAAGGCGCGCGGAAGAACGGGGTTGGCCGCGTGGTCTATTCCAGTTCGGTGCACGCGATCGGCTACCACCAGGTCGAAGACCAGATCGACGCGAGTGCCCCGCACCGGCCCGACGGGCTTTACGGCCTGTCGAAATGTTTTGTCGAGGACCTTGGCCGCCTTTACTGGGACAAGTTCGGGATCGAGACGGTTGCCTTGCGCATCTTCTCCAGTTTCCCCGAATTCACCGACCGCCGGATGTTGTGGTCGATGCTGACCTTCGACGATTGCATCCGTCTGGTCGAGGCCAGCCTGACCGCCCCCCGCGCGGCCTTCTCCATCGTGTTTGGCACCTCTGCCAACCGACACCGCATGGTGGACAACCGTCTGGCCGCGCATATCGGCTACGTTCCGCAAGACAGTACCGAAGAGTTCCGCGCCGCGGTTGAGGCACGGCTGGCGCCCTCCGATCCGCATGCCGCTGCGGTGCGGCATCTGGGCGGATGGTTCGTCGATCTTGGCCACCCCGATGATGAGACCCCGAAATGAAGCAAAGCTATGATGTCGTGATCGTGGGCGGAGCCGTTATCGGCTCGGCCGTGGCGTATTTCCTGACGGCGAACCCGGATTTCAAAGGCTCGGTCCTGGTCGTGGAACGGGACCCGACCTATGCCAAGGCCGCCACCTCGCTGTCGTCTTCGTCGATCCGGACGCAGTTTTCGAACCCGATCAATGTGAAGATCAGCCAGTATGGCAGCGCCTTCATCAAGGGCTTCGGCGACGCCATGCAGGTGGCTGGCGAAGCGAGGCCCGACCTCAACTTCCATCAGGGCGGCTATCTGTTTCTGGCGAACACCCCGGAACAGGAACAGACCCTGCGCGAGAACCACGCGGTCCAGCGGGCCTGCGGGGCCGATGTGGTGCTGTGGGGTCAGGAGGATCTGGCGCGCGCCTTCCCGCATCTGCGGGTTGATGACATCCGGCTCGCCTCCTATGGCCGTTCCGGCGAAGGGTGGTTCTCCAACACCGGTTTGATGAACGGCTTCAAGGCCAAGGCCCGCGCGCAGGGGGCCGAGTATGTAACGGATGACGTCGTGGCCATCGGCCGCGACGGGGCGCTGGTCACCTCGGTCACGCTGAAATCCGGCGCCGTGGTACGCGCAGGGACCGTGGTCAACGCGTCCGGGCCGCGCGCGGCCTTGACCGCCCGGATGGCCGGTCTGGACGTGCCGGTGGAGCCGCGCAAGCGCACATTGTTCGTCTTCGATTGCGCCCAGACCCCAGAGGGCAGCGCGACGGTCAATCAGGGAAGGCTGCCCCTGATGATCGACCCAACCGGGGTTTTCTGCCGCCCCGAGGGGCGGTTCTTCCTGACGGGCGCGTCGCCTGTCGAGGACCCTGCCGCGGACTGGGACGATTTCGAGCCGCGCTATGAGGAATTCGAAGACATCATCTGGCCCGCCCTCGCCGAACGTTCGCCGGGATTCGAGGCGATCAAGGTGGTGAACCAATGGGCCGGGCATTATGATTTCAACACGCTCGACCACAATCTGATCGTGGGACGGCACCCTGAAGTCGCAAATTTCGTCTTTGCCAACGGCTTTTCCGGCCACGGGCTGCAACAGGGCCCCGCCGCCGGGCGCGGGGTGTCGGAACTCATCATCTACGGCGGGTTCCGGACGCTCGATTTGACCGAAGTCGGCTATGAGCGCATTGCCGAAGGCAGACCGTTCCTTGAGAAGGCTGTAATCTGACCGGAGTCGCAGATGGAACGCTTGGCATGAACAACCCACACGGCCGGCTGCCGCCCCTGAACGCGCTGCGCGTGTTCCACATCGTTGTGCGGCACCGGTCTTTCCGCAGTGCGGCCGATGAGCTGAGCGTTAGCCCGCAGGCCGTCAGCCAGCAGATCAAGCTTCTGGAAGATACACTGGGGGCGGAGCTGTTCGAACGCAAGGGACGTGCCATCGAGCCGAATGAAAAGGCGATCCTGCTCGCCCATTTCGTGCAGGCGGGGTTTGACGAGCTGTCGGAGGGCGTCCGGCGGGTGGCAAAATCCGACACGCGCAACCGGATCAACGTCAATGCCAGCCCCTACTTCGCCACGCGCTACCTTCTGGACCGGATCAACCGCTTCCGCGCCATTGCCCCGGATGCCGATCTGCGGCTGACGACGATGGTCGATCTGCCTGACTTCGTGGCCGATGACGTGGATGTCGCGATCCAGTGGGGTTTCGGCACCTGGAAGGGGCATGAGGCCACGCGGCTTTTGCATGACTACAAGGTGATCTGCTGTACGCCCGACATCGCGCGTCGCCTGTCCGGGCCGCAAGACCTGCTTGCCATGCCGCTCCTGCATCCGGTTCTGTCGGCCGAGCTCTGGCCGAACGTGCTGCGCCACCTTGGGGTCAGCCATCGCTCCAACAAGAATGACATCCAGCTTCAGGATGCCGCCACAATGCGGCGCGCGACACTCGCCGGTCTCGGGATCGGGCTCATCTCGACGATCGACGCCGCCGAAGACCTGAAACTCGGCAAACTCGTCGCGCCCTTTGGCCAGGATGTGATGCACAAGATGTCGGAGGTCCAGGTGCCGGGCTTTTACCTTGTCGTCCCGAAGGCGCATCGCCGCGTGAAGACAATTGCGACCTTCTGCCGTTGGATCGAGACGGAGAATTGGCTTGCGAATGACGACAAGGAATTTCGGATGCTGACCGACCAGGTGGAGTTCGGACGTGGCAAGTAATTCTTGTCATTCCGATGAATTTCTTGATTTGGGCCGGCGCCTTTATGGTGCAGCTTTTGTAAAACGGATGGAGCGAAGATGGCACGGGCATTGGTGACAGGGGCAACAAGTGGGATCGGGCTGGCCCTTGCCCTTGCCCTGCATTCCGCCGGATATCGGGTGATGGCGATCGGCCGCGACAAAGCGGCGCTTGACCGCCTCGCGGATCTTGGCCTTATTCCGGTTGCGCTGGATCTCGGTCAGACGGCTGGCCTGACGGAAAGCCTGGCTGCGGTTCTCGCTGATCATGCGCCCGATGTGCTTGTCAACAACGCGGGAATGGTCGCCCCTCCGGGCAATTTCTGCGACATGGCCGAGGCGGACATCCATCGGTCGATTGCAACCAACCTGACACAGGCCCTGCTGGTGACGCATGCCGTCGCACCGGGGATGCGGGCGCGGGGCAGGGGGCACATCTTCTTCACCGGCTCGATCGCCGCGCACACGCCCTACCCGAATATGGCGGTCTATGCCGCGACCAAGGCCGCACTGGGTGGTTTTGCCCAAAGCCTGCGCCTGGACCTGTCGCCCTCGGGCGTGCGGGTGACCGAGATTGTCGCCGGCCGGGTGGAAAGCCCGCTTTACAAGGACGTGCTGTCGCCCGAGGCCCGGGCCGCGATGTATGCCGGCCAAACCGCCGTCCAACCCGAGGACGTGGCGGCGATGGTGTTGGCGGTGCTGAATTTGCCGCCGCATGTGGATGTGGCGCGGTTCGACATTCTGCCAACCCGCTCGCCTGTCGCCCCGCAAGTGCAATCCGAAAAGGAAAAGAAATGAGAGGCCTTTGTGTTGTGATCGTCGGCGGGGGCGCTGGTCTTGGCGCGCTGCTGGTCCGCATGGCCGTGGCGGAAGGTGCCGCTGGTCTTGGCATCATCGACCTGAATGGCAAAGCCGCGGAGGCAGCACTTGCCCCGGCCCGTTCTGCCGGAATCCCGGCCAGTTTCGCCGCCTGCGACATTCGCACAGCACCCGCCGCACATGAGGCCTTTTCCCGCGTCGCAGCCGAACTCGGCCGTGTCGACACCCTGATCAACTCTGCCGCGATCTATCCCCGCAAACCGATCCTCGAGATCACCGACGCCGATTGGGACGCGTCAAATGCGATCAACGTGAAGGGCACCTACCACATGATGGTGGCCGCCATCGGGCATATGCAGGCCCAGGAGGTGAAGGACCGGGTGCGCGGGCGCATTGTCAACATCACCTCGGTAGATGCCTTCAAGGCGCATCCGCAAAACGCGCATTATGCCGCGACCAAGGCCGCTGTCGTCAGCCTCACGAAAAGCATGGCGCATGCCGTGGCCCCCGATGGCATCCTGGTCAACTCGGTCGCGCCTGCGGGCATGGCCACCGAAAGGGCGCGTGAGTTGGGCTTTTTGGGGGAATTGGCCAAGGCAAGTCCCCTTGGTCGTGGCGGTGAGCCCGAAGAAATGGCCGAATGGGTGCTGATGGCCGGAGGGCCGAGGAACACCTACATGACCGGTGAGAACATCATCGTGTCAGGCGGTTACATCTACGCCTGACGATATCTGAAAACCCTGAAATTACAGGGAAATAACTCCGACCGGCAGCGCAGGCCCGGTCGGTGAAAGTCAAATATTGCCTGCACCGGAAGCCAACATGGGAGTGGCACGAATGAACTGGTTGAAGACGACGACCCTCGCGTTCGGGGCACTGGCCCTGACGCCGCTGGCGGCACTGGCCGACAATGGCGACACGCTGAAGACCGTAAAGGCCCGCGGCACCCTCAATTGCCCCGGCGACATCGGGTCCTATCTTGGCTTTGCCGAGGTGGATTCCAAGGGCGTCTGGAAAGGCATCGACATCGAGTTGTGCCGGGCAATGACCGTGGCAATCTTCGGCGATCCGTCGAAGGCCAATATCATCCCGATCGACTGGGCGCAGCGCTGGCCCTCGCTGCAATCGGGTGACATCGACATCGTGATCAAGGCCTCGGGCGGCACGCTGTCGCGCGACACCGATCTGGGGTTCCAATTCTCGAACTCCTATTACCTTGGCACCACCAAGGTCATGGCGCACAAGGAACTGAACCTGAAGAGCCTGAAAGATGCTGAAGGCGGCACGATCTGCGTGCCTGCCGCCACCTCGACCGAAGCTCAGGTCAGTGCCTATCTGGCGGCCAAGGGCATCAAGATGGAGATCGTGGCCATCGAGAAGAATGAAGAGGTGGAGGCCGCCTATTTCTCGGGTCGCTGCGATACCTATGCCCAATGGGGGCCGGTCCTGGCCATCGCCGCGTCGCAATCCAAAAATCCGGATGCCCATGTCCTGCTGCCCGACGTTCTGGCAGTTGAACCCGAAGTGATGATCATGCGGCAGGGCGATGACAACTGGGTCGATATCGCCAACTGGACGCTGTCGGTGTTGCTCTTCGCAGAGCAGGAAGGGATCACCTCGGCCAATGTCGACGAGATCAGGGCCAAACCGCCGACCCCCGCCATCGGCAAGTTGCTGGGGGTGAATCCCGGCATGGGCAAGGGCCTGGGCCTCTCCGATGACTGGGCCTACAATGTGATCAAGAAGGTCGGAAACTATTCCGAGATCTTCGAGCGCAGCCTCGGGCAGGGCTCGCCCTACAAGATGCCGCGCGACCTGACGGCACTGTGGAACGCGGGCGGGGTGCTTTACCCCTTCGTGATCGACTGATCGACCGACCCGAAGGGGCCGCGTCGGACTCTCCGGCGCGGCTCCCCATTTTCCAGATTTCACAGGTCAGCCATGTCTTCAGGATCCCTCTGGCACAGCAGATCGGCGCGCAGATTTGCTGTGCAGGCCGCGTTTCTGTCTGGGCTCTGCCTCACAGTTCTTGGCGCAATCTGGACGGCCCATGCCAATCTGTCTGCGCAAGGCATGTCCTCCGGTTTTGATTTCCTGTGGAAAAGCACGGGCTGGGAGATGAACTTCACCCTGTTGCCCGCCGCGCCCGAAGATCCCTATTGGTGGTTTCTGGTGCTGGGATTGTTGAACACGCTGGCCATGGGGCTGCTGGGGCTTGGCGGAGCAACGGTGATCGGGCTTGGCGTTGGTCTGATGCGATCCGGGCAAAATCCGGCCGCGCGCCTTCTGGCCACCGTCTATATCGAGATCTTCCGCAACCTTCCGCTGATCTTGCAGCTCTTCTTTTGGTATGCGTTGGCAAACGCCCTGCCCAGCCCGCGCGAAGCCTTGTCGCTCGGCCCTGCTCTCCTCAGTGCGCGCGGGCTTTATCTGCCGGGTCTTGCCATTCCCTACGGGTCAGCCATGGCCTGCGGCGCGATCCTGTTGGTGGGAGCGGGGCTTGCGATGTGGATCTCTCTGTCGGGCAGGCTGAAACGGATGGAGCGTGGGCCACGCCGCGGGCTTGCGCTGGCGATGCTGGCCCTGACGCTGCTTGGCGCGGCCACTGTCGTGCTGCTGACGCATTCCTATGGCGCGCCATGGCTTTCATTGCCCCAGAAACAGGGGTTGCGGATGGAAGGGGGCATCCGCATCCAGCCGGAATTCGCCTGCCTCGCCATCGCCATCATGACCTATGGCGGGGCCTATGTCGGCGAGATCGTCCGCGGGGGGTTCAAGGCCGTTGGCCGTGGCCAGGTCGAGGCCGCCCGCGCTCTTGGTCTTTCGCCCTGGCAGGTTTTCTCGCGGGTCCGGCTGCCACTTGCCTTCCGGGCGATGCTGCCCATCCTGATCAACCAGTATGTCTGGCTGATCAAGGCGACCACCCTGGGAATTGCAGTGGGCTTTTCGGATTTCTTCATGGTCATTGCCAGTTCGATCACCCATTCGGGGCAAACGCTTGAACTGATCGGCATCCTCATGGGCGGGTTCCTCGCGATCAACTTCACCCTTGCGGCGGTTCTGAACCGGGTCAACCGTGCCATCACCCTGAAGGGTCACAACATGGGCGGTGCGGCATGACCCCCACTTTGCAACGCCCTCCGAAAACCTTCTGGAAACGCCTCCGCAAGGATTATTTCGGATCGATCCCCTCGATCCTGATGACAGCCGCGAGCCTTGCCATCCTGATATTCCTTGCGGTCCGGATCGGAAACTGGGCGGTGTTTGACGCCACGTTCTCGGCCACGGCCGGGCAGGCGGAATGTGCTGCCCGCGGCGGGGCCTGCTGGTCTGTCATCGCGGTGCGCTGGCGGGTCATCCTGTTCGGAATATACCCCTATGACGACCAATGGCGCCCCGCCCTGGCCTGCGTTGTCGTCGCCGTGGTGATTGTGCTGTCCTGCCTGCCGCGCATGTGGGGCTTTGGCCGTCTCGCCCTGACATGGGGCCTGGGTACACTTGTGTTCTACCTGTTGATGCGCGGCGGGGTTCTCGGGCTGAACCTTGTCAACGAACAACAATGGGGGGGCTTGCCGCTGACGCTCTTCGTCTTTGTCGCCACCGGCGTCATCGGCATGCCTTTGGCCATCGTCCTGGCCCTGATGCGCCGGTCCGACTTGCCGGTCGTGGCACGGGTCACCGGCTGGATCATCGATACCGTACGGTCGCTTCCGCTCCTCTCGATTCTCTTCACCGCCGCCATCGTGCTGCCCTTCATGCTTCCCGGCTTCCTGATCGGCGAAAAACTGTACCGGGTCATTTTCGGCGCGGCCCTTTTCTTCGCGGCCTACCAGGCCGAGATCATCAGGGGGGGGCTGCAAGGCATTCCGCGCGGTCAGGAAGAAGCCGCCAAGGCCCTGGGCCTCACCTATTGGAGCCGGATGTCGCGGGTTGTGTTGCCACAGGCGTTCCGCCTCGCCTTGCCCGCCACGATCAACCAGTTCGTCGTGGCCTTCATGGAAACCTCGCTGATCGTGGTGGTCGGCTTCATCGAACTTCTGGCCGCCGGCAACACCGCCTACAAGACCGGCGAATGGAAGTTCGCCTATGCCGAGGTCTACGCCTTTGTCGCCGCCATCTACTTCGTCTTCGTCTTCGGCCTGTCGCGCTATGGCGCGTTCCTCGAGGCCCGGATGAACACCGGACATCGCAAGGAATGACACAATGGACCTGAACGCCCCCGCCATCGACATCCGCGATCTGAACAAGTTCTACGGTACATTCCAGGCCCTGCGCGGTATTTCGCTGACCGTGCGCAAGGGTGAACGCGTCGTGGTCTGCGGCCCCTCCGGATCGGGCAAGTCAACCATGATCCGCTGCATCAACCAGCTGGAAGAACACGATAGCGGCGACATCCGCGTCTTCGGCACGCTGCTGGACGACAACCTTGCCTCGATCGACGAGATCCGCCGCGAAGTGGGCATGGTGTTTCAGCATTTCAATCTGTTCCCACACATGACGGTGCTGGAAAACTGCACCCTGGCCCCCATGCTGGTGCGCAAGTCGCCGCGCGCCGATGCCGAGGCTCTGGCGCTGAAGTATCTCGCAAAGGTGCGCATTCTGGATCAGGCGGCCAAATATCCCGGCCAACTTTCGGGGGGTCAGCAGCAGCGCGTTGCAATCGCCCGCGCGCTTTGCATGCAACCCGGCATCCTGTTGTTCGACGAGCCCACCTCGGCGCTCGATCCGGAAATGATTGCCGAGGTTCTGGACGTGATGGTGGCCCTTGCTACCGAGGGGATGACGATGGTCTGTGTCACCCACGAAATGGGTTTTGCCCGCAAGGTGGCAGATCGGGTCATCTTCATGGACAAAGGGGAAATCGTCGAGGAGGCGTCCCCCGACATCTTCTTCAATTCGCCCCGGAACGATCGAACCAAGCTGTTTCTCTCTCAGGTCCTAGGGCACTAGCGTCATGACCCATTGATCTTGGGTCTGAGGCGCGATTCAGCCGCCGTTTGGAGACTGAACGCGCTACCCCATATGCGACTTTGGTTTGGTGGAGAGTTTGGCCTTTCGATGCCCGCGTCCGAGGACATTGGCGCGAAACACTTCGGCAGGGTGCAGAAGCCGAGTCACTTTCGTGGAGTTTCGTTCAGGGCCGCACAGAGCTGGCGGAGGTCCTCTTGGGAGAGGCTCCCGGGGTCGGTGTCGCGCGGCAACCAGCGCCGCAGACGCTTGTTGGCATGTTCGATGGCGCCCTTTTGCCACGGTGCTTGCGGGTCGCAGAACCATGTCTGCGCGCCGGTCCGGGCCTGAAGATGCGGCCAATCCACGAACTCTGACCCGCGGTCGAAGGTGACGGAGCGGCGGGCTTTCTGGGGCAGGGGGCCAAGAGCCTTGGCGATCTGCGCCATGATCGGCTTCGTTCGCTTCTCGGGGTTCTTCAGGACCACAAGAAACCGGCTCATCCGTTCAATCAGCGTCGTGATATTGGCGGCGCCAAACTTCTGGCGAAAGAGGACCAGGTCACCTTCCCAATGCCCAAACTCCTGGCGGTGGGCAACTACATCGGGACGGAACAGGATACTGAGTTCCGGAGCGAATTTCGGCGGCGGGCGCTTGCGCAGGCGGTATCCACGGCGACGGCGACGGCCGGATGGAAGGTGCCGCCAGAGCTGCGAACTCCGGCCTTCGTCGGAATAGATGTGGCGGTAGATCGTCTCCTGACAGACCCGCTCCGGCGCGCCCTCATAGCGCATCCGGCCCGCGATCTGTTCGGGCGTCCAACCGCAGTTCAGGCAGTGTTCAACGCGCTCACGCAACTTGGCCGCACGCAGGAGTTTACGCCGTCTCAACCTGCGCCCATCGGCCTTTCCTTGGGCAATCAGCCCCCAATAGCCGTTCAGATCCGGCAGTTCCGCATCGACGAAGCGATTCCGCCGGAGCTCTCGGAAGATGGTGGACCGATGCCGCCCGAGCCTGCGCGCCATTTCATCGGGGGAGAGTTTCGCCTGTCGCCAGCGCTCGATCTTGCGCCGCTCAGAAATGGAAAGATGCGAAAAGCGGGTCTTCATTCTCAGCTCCTTTCTCGGTCCCAAACCTCAGGGAACCATGAAAAGTCGCATTCCAGAATAGCGCGTACCCCGCTTACACAGGATCATCCGATAATAAAGATTATGTATACTTGATAGACGAAAGTGGCGACAGGCTGATGGTTGGCTCGCCAAAGAACTCGGCTTAACCCTCGACGAACATCTTCAGGCATCCCGAGAGCTTGACCTCCGCTTGATCCGGGCGGGGTCGCAGGTCAAGTTGGTTGCCGCCCATGTCAATGCGGGCAAGGACCCGGAAGGGACATGCAGGATGGGTTGTCCAATGGACTGCCCCGAAGGATATGCATCTGCGGAGGATAGCGGAGCAGACCCCGTGTTGGGGCCGAGTTCCTGTCGGTCGGACTGTCCTACAGGTGAAAGGACCGGAACGCGGCGGCAGCCTCCTTCGCTCTCATCGAAGCGATGGGCGAAACGCCGTCATTCGTTTGCTGTTTTCCTGCCTACGAGCCTCGCCAAGAAACATGAACTGGCGTGGTGAGTTGCCTTTTGCGCCACCCCAAACCCAATTCGTTCATGCCAGTTTTGCAATCTTACAGAGATACTTTCCGGCCTTCCAGCATCCAGACGGATGCGGGCCAGGCGACGGGCAGCAGGATGCCCTGTGCCATCAGCGCCGTGCCGCTCAGGCGCAGCGCGCCGGTTGCCAGGGCGCAGCGCGCGCGCGATTGCGGTGGGGCGTCCTCCGGGTTGAGCAGGCGGATCTCGTACAACGCTGTCGGGTCAAGCCCGGTCAGGCGCAGGGTTTTCGGCAGGATCTGCCGGCTGCACTCCATCTGGGCGGAAGCCAGAACAAAGCGCGCCCCGTCCTCGGCGATCTGCAGTTCGGCGATCACGGCGGGGTCAGCACTGTCAAGCCGCAGGGTCGCGGCCTGCATCAGCCAATCGCGGTTGGCCTTCCACCAGGTGGTGACGCGGCCCAGGATCTGCGCCTCCTCCGCATCCAGCGCGCGCAGGTCCATCTCGAAGCCGAAGTGACGGGTGGCGGCCACCCAGGCGCGCAGCGACATCGGATGCACGCGGCCCGTGGTATGGGACTTGCGGGCCCCCACATGGCTGCCGACCAGGCAAGACGGCAGGAACAGCGCCGCGTCGTGCTGGATGCGCAACCGCTCGATCGGATCGAGGCAATCGGACAGCCAGACGCGATGGGTATGGGCGAGGATCCCCGCGTCGATCCGCCCGCCGCCCGAGGCGCAGCTTTCCAGCTCGACCCGCGGATGGGCGGCGCGCAGACGGGCCATCAGGGCATAGATGCCCCTGCCCTGTGCGGCATCCACCACCGGCAGAAGCCGGTTGTGATCCCATTTCAGGTAGTCGATCGGATATTCGCGCAGCAGTGCGTACAGCACGCCGAAAAGGTGGTCCTGCACCGCCTGCAGCCCGAGGTTCAGCACCAGCTGGTTGCGCCCTGTGGTCTGATCGGCGCGCCCCAGGATCCAGTCGGGATGCGCGCGGTAAAGCTCGCTGTCGGCGTTGATCATCTCGGGTTCGACCCAGAGGCCGAAGGTCATGCCGAGGTCCTGGACGTGGCGGATCAGCGGATGCAGACCCTGCGGCCATTTGCGGCGATCCACCGTCCAGTCGCCGAGGCTGGAGGTGTCATTGTCGCGCCGCCCGAACCAGCCATCGTCCAGCACGAAACGCTCGGCGCCAAGGCGGGCGGCCCGCGTCGCGATATCGGACAGGGTGGCGAGGTCGTGATCGAAATAGACCGCCTCCCAGCAGTTGTAATGCACCGGGCGCGGCCGGGCCGGGTCGGGCCAGTGGACCACACGGTTGCGCATGTCGCGCTGGAAGACGCGGGCTGCGCCGTTCAGCCCGCTGTCCGACACGACCGCCAGCAGCTCGGCAGAGCGAAAGCTTGTGCCGGTTTCAAGCTCGGCGCCCCAGGCGTGGCCGAACTGCACCTGGCGCCGCCCGTCCGGCAGTTCCTCGGCCACCATGCGATGCCCGCCCGACCAGGCGTAGTGCAGCATGCGCAGGGTGCCGGCGGTGTTGGTGCAGCCGGGTTCGGGGAACAGCGCATAGGGCGGATGTTCCTGGCCCGAGCGCCCGGTGCGCGCCTCGCGCAGGCGGGCCCCGACGGACCAGGGCTGGCGCTGCAGCTGAAACTCGCCCAGCCATTTGCCCGCGACGTCGATCATCTCGGAGCCCAAGGCGGGGATGGGCAGCACCGGCGCTGCCAGCCATTGCAAACGCACCGGGCGATCCGCGTGAAGGGCGGTCGACATGGCCAGCATGCCACTGGCATGGGCGGTGAAGTGGTGGCTGAGGCGCAGGCCCTCGGCCGTGCTGTGCAGGGTCAGCCTGTCAGGTGCCACCTCGGCCCCCTCGAACCGGAAGCGCGGGGTGATCTGGCGACCGTCCACCTCGGAGATCACCATGCCGGGCTGGCCCTGCCAGTCCGACCCCGGCAGCGGGCAGAGCGACAGATCGGGCAAACGGTCCAGCATCCCCCCGGTCAGATCGGAGACCTGCGACAGCGCGAGGGCCTCCAGATCTTCGGAGGCGGGCAGCGGCGTGCCCCAATAGACCAACTGGGGCAAGGCCCCCGTGCTGGCCAGAACAAGGGTTTGGTGGCTGGTGTCCAGACGCCATTGCGGCATGGCTCAGACCTCTTTCGGTTGGGGTGTGGCCCTCGCCACGGTGACGCTGTGGGGCGAAAGGTCAGGGCTGCCCAGCAGGCAGTCAAAGCCTTCGGGCAGGGTCCAGGAAGCGGGGCCGTAATTGGTGAAGAACCACAGATCACCGCGCCGGCGCAGGCGGATCTGTTCGGGCAGCGCCATGGTCTGCAGGCCTGCGGCGATGCAAAGCAGATCCATCACCCCGCCGAGCAGCGCCTCATCCGGCCAGCACAGAAGGTGCAGGATGTTGTCCTGCCGGGTCAGCGCGGGGCCGCCATCGTCAAAGCGGGCCAGCACCTCTGCCGCACTCTCGGCATGGTCGCGCCAGCGGATGGCATGGCCCTGCACCGCACCCTCGACCCTTTGCTGCAGGCCGGGGCGCAGCGAGGCGACCTCGATCACGCGGTTCCGGGTCAGGGCCTGCAGCGGACCGGGCGGCAGGTCGCCCGGCACGGCAAACCTGCGATCGCGCGAGCCGCTGCGCGGGCCGATCAGCACGATTCCCTGCGCCGCCTCCAGTGCCGCCAGCGCGGCATCGGTCACATGGATCATCGTCGGCACGATCACCGCCGCATAGCCGTCCAAGGCCGCACCGGGGCGGACCACATCGACATCGAGGCCGCGGCGGCGCAGGGCCTCGTACCAGCGGAAGGCGAGCTCCTCATACCGGAAATCGCGGCCCTGGGGCTGGACCATCGTCGCCCAGTAGCTGGCATAGTCGAAGACGATGGCCACCGGGGCCTGCTGCACGGCGGGCAGCGGGCCAAGCTCTGCGATGTCGCGCGCGACCTGGCCTGCCTCAAGCCCGCCGGGCGACAATCGGTCCGCCCCCGGCAGGTTGAGGCCGGCGTGGTACTGTTCCTGGGCAAAGGGGGCCTGACGCCAGCGGAAATAGCTGACCACCTCCGCCCCATGCGCCAAGGCTTCCCATGTCCAGAGCCGCACCATGCCGGGCTTGGGCACCGGGTTCCAGGCGGCCCAGTTGACCGGGCCGGGCTGTTGCTCCATCACCCAGAACCGCCCACGCCCGACACCGCGGTAGAGGTCGTGGTGCCAGGGCGCGATGTCGGGATGCGAGGTTTCGGCCCAGCGGTTGCGCTCGGCTTCCGAGAACGGAAATTTCTCCACAAAGCCGATCGGGTAGCTGTCCCACGAGGCCAGATCCAGGTGATCCCCCACCGCAAAATGGTCGAAATCCGAGACGAAGCCCATGAAATTGTGGGTGATCCAGCGGCCTGGCGAATGGGCGCGGATGATGTCGCATTGCATCTGGTCATAGGCTGCGACCTGATCGGAGTGGAACCGCCAGAAATCCATCCGATGCGCCGGGTTGGCTTCGGTCACGGTCAGGTTCGGCAGCGAGACCTGCGCGAAATCGGTAACCTCCATCGACCAGAACACCGCGCCCCAGGCCTCGTTCAGCTGATCGCAGGATTGATAGCGCCGGCGCAGCCAGTCCTGGAAGGCGCGCAGATCCTCGGGGCCCCAGGACAGGGTGGTGTCGTGGCAGCCATATTCATTGTCGGTCTGCCAGCCGACCAGACCGGGATGATCGCCATAGCGCTTCGCCATCGCCGTGACGATCCGCGCGCTTTCCCGCCACCAGGTCTTTGACGACATCGTGTAATGCCGGCGCGAGCCGAAGCCGCGCAGCCGCCCCTGTTCGTCGTAGGGCAGAATGTCCGGGCATTCGTCGACCAGCCATTTCGGCGGTGTGGCGGTGGGTGTGCCAAGGACGATCTTCAGCCCGGCTTCGTGCAGCACATCCATCGCGCGGTCCAGCCAGTCGAAATGGAACTGGTCGCGCTGCGGCTCGATCCGCGACCAGGCAAATTCGCCGATCCGGACGTAAGAGATGCCAAGTTCGCGCATCCGGCGCGCATCCGTGGCCCAGCGGCCCTCGTCCCAGTGTTCGGGGTAATAGCAAACTCCCAGCATCAGCGCGTCAGATCCCCGTTCAGCACGGCATTGCCGTGGGCGTCAAACAAATGGCAGGCCCGGGCCGGAACGCCGATCTGCATGCTGTCGCCGGGCCGTTCGGGGGCCAGCCCCCCGGCCTTCACGGCCATCTCGCTGCCATCGGCGAGGCCGGCGAAAAACAGGGTTTCCGACCCCAGATGTTCGGCCAGATGCACCTTTGCCGACAGGACGGTATCGCCCACGCCATTGGCATCGGCATGTTCGGGGCGCAGGCCCAAGGTCATCGGGCCCGCGGTGGCGAGGGTCCCCTCCAGCTGCAACTCCGCGCCGCCGGGCAGGGTCACCAGGATGCCGCCGCCTGCGGGGCGGGCGTCCACCGGAATGAAGTTCATCTTCGGGCTGCCGATGAAACCCGCAACGAAGAGGTTCTTCGGACGGTGATAAAGTTCCAGGGGGCTGCCGACCTGCTCGATCCGGCCCGCCGACAGCACGACGATCTTGTCGGCCATCGTCATCGCCTCGACCTGATCATGGGTGACATAGATCATCGTCGCGCCAAGATCCTGATGCAGCCGCGAGATCTCGCCCCGCATCTGCACCCGCAGGGAGGCATCGAGGTTGGACAAGGGCTCATCGAAGAGGAAGACTTCGGGATTGCGCACGATGGCGCGGCCGATGGCCACCCTTTGACGCTGCCCGCCCGACAGCTGGCCGGGCTTGCGCGCCAGCAAGGGTTCAAGCTGCAGCATCCTTGCGGCCTCAGCCGTGCGCTTGGCAATCTCGGCCTTGTCGTGGCCGGTCATCCGCAGGCCGAAGCCGATGTTCTCGCCCACCGTCATATGGGGGTAAAGCGCATAGCTTTGAAACACCATCGCCACGCCGCGATCAGAGGGGCCAACCCTTGTCATGTCGCGACCGCCGATGCGCAGCGCGCCCTGGGTGATCTCCTCCAGCCCCGCGATCATCCGCAGCAAGGTGGATTTGCCGCAGCCCGAGGGGCCGACAAAGACGCAAAACTCGCCATCCCTGATCTCCAGGTCGATGCCCTTGATGATGCTGATCGCACCGAAATCCTTCTTGACGTCGCTCAGGCTCACTCCGGCCATGACAGGCTCCTTTTCTTCAGCCCTTGGTCGCGCCAAGGGTCAGTCCGGCAATGAAATGCCGCTGCATCAGGAAAAACATCAGCACGGGGGGAAGGGCTGCGACGATCGACCCGGCCGAGACCAGATGCCATGCCGCCACCCATTGCCCGTTCAGCGCGTAAAGCCCCGCGGTCACCGGCATGGCGTGTTCGCCCTGCACCAGGACCGTGGCCCAGAAGTAGTCGTTCCACACGAAGGTGAAGACCAGCACCGACAGCGCCGCGATGGCCGGGCGCATCAGAGGCAGGACGATATGGCGGAAGATCTGCCATTCGCTGACGCCCTCCACCCGGGCGCTTTCGATCAGGGCGAAAGGCAGGCCCTTGATGAAGTTGCGCATGAAGAGCGTGCAAAACCCGGTCTGGAAGGCCACATGAAACAGGACCAGCCCCAGCGTGCTGTCATAAAGCCCCATGCGCAGGGTCAGATCGCGCACCGGCACCATCAGGATCTGGAACGGGATGAAGTTGCCCGCCACGAAGGCGAAGAACACCCAGAGATTGGCGCGAAAGCCGTAGACCGCCAGGGCAAACCCGGTCAGGCAGGACAGGCCCACCGCGCCGATCACGGTCGGGATCGTCACCTTGAACGAGTTCAGGATATACCAGCCGATCGGGCTGTCGCGGAACACCGCGGCGTAGTTCCCGAAGGCGATGGACGAGGGCACGCCAAAGTAGTTGCCCGCCGCCAGATCGGAGGCTGGCCGCAGCGAGGTGACGGCCACGCCGATCAGCGGGAACAGCCAGATCACCAGGGCGATGGGCAAGGCGATCTGATAGGCAAGCCGGGTCGGGGCCGAGGCTTTCTGGACCGAGGTCGGAAACATCAGCGGTTCCTTTCCTGTGCGATCATCCGCACGATGAACAGCGTGATGAAGACCATCATGATCAGGAACAGCACCACCGCGATGGCGGCCCCATATCCCATCCGGTAGCCATATTCCGACAAGGCCTGTTCATACATGAAGTAGGACAGCACCTGGCTGGAGCCATAGGGCCCGCCCGCTGTCATGATCGACACCAGATCGAAGCTGCGCAGCGCGCCGATCACCGTGACGACCATCGCGATGAAGGTCGCAGGCGCCAGTTGCGGCAGGATGACATGGCGCAGCAAGCGCCAGCCGCGGGCATTGTCCATCCGCGCCGCCTCGATCTGCTCGCCGTTCAGATTGTTCAGCCCGGTCAAATAGAGGATCATGCAATAGGCGGTCTGCGGCCAGAGGCCCGCCGCGATGATGCCATAGGTCACGAAACGCTCGTCGGCGAGGATCGCCACCTCCCTGCCGGTCAGCCATTTGATCACCTGCGAAAACAGGCCGAAATCCGGGGCATAGAACCAGGTGAACATCAGGCCGACGACGACCTGGCTGATCACGAAGGGAAAGAAGAACAGGGATTTGTAAAACCGGATGCCCCAGACATTCTGGTTCAGGAACAAGGCCGCGGCGAGGCCCATCGGGATCGCCAGCAGGTAAAGGCCAAGCCAGAGCAGGTTGTTCTTCAGGGCGACATAGAAGGTGTCGTCGTCCAGAAGCTCGACATAGTTGGCGAGGCCAACCCAGGTCTTCGGCCCGAGGCCATCCCAGTCCTGAAAGCTGATCCAGATGGATTGCACGATCGGGTTCAACACATAGATCACGAACATCACGGCGCCCGGTGCCAGAAAGACATAGGGCGCGATCTTCATCTGGTTCCGTTTCCAGAACCCGGCTGGCTGGGGATCGTGGGGCATATCGACCTTCTGAATGAAGCGGGTCGGGGTCGCCCGAAGGCAACCCCGCGGTCGGCGGAGGAGACCGACCTACTTGTAGACCTTGGCGCGGATCTTCTCGAGCCGCTCGAGAATGCGGTCCAGATCGTCTGGCTTGACCATGAACTCCTGGAAGCCCTCCATCCCGGCCTTTGCCATTTCGGCGGGCGCATCGCGGTCATAGAACTGCGCCAGGGCATGGGCGTTCGACAGCATGGTGAAGCCCGCTTCCAGGAAGGGATCGGAAGGTTTTGCCGCCTGGTTGTTGACCGGCAACTGACCCAGCGTCGCGTTCATCTTGGCCTGCGCCTCGGGCGAGGCGAGATAGGCCAGGAACACCTTGGCATCCGCCTTGTTCTTCGCCCCGGAGGGGATATGGAACGTGTCGGTCGGCGCTTCTTCCGACATCGGAAGACCGGCGGTGATCTCCGGGAACTGCAGGAAACCGATCTGGTCTTCCTTCAGCCCGCCGTCCTTCATCGTGGCCACCGCGAAGTTGCCCATCAGATACATCGCGGCCTTGCCCTGTACCATCTGCGGGATGGCATCCTGCCAATCGATCGCGGCGTGGTTCTCGATGAAATAGCCCGGCTTGACCAGCTCTCCCCATTTCTCGAACACGGCTTTGACGCGCGGATCGGTGTAGGGGATCTTGCCGGCCGTCAGATCCATGTGGAATTCATAGCCGTTCACCCGCAGATCCAGGTAGTCGAACCAGCCCGCCGTCGGCCACAGGGCCTTGGTGCCGATGGTGAAAGGCGCAATGCCTGCGGCCTTCAGCTTTTCGCTGGCGGCCAGCAGTTCAGCCCAGGTCTTCGGGGGCGTGATGCCATTCTGGGCGAAGATGTCTTTGCGGTAGTAGATGCCCCACTGGTAGTAGGTATAGGGCACGCCCCATTTCTTGCCGTCGATGGTCATCGACGCTGCCGCCGATTTCAGCTGGTCATCCAGACCATTGGCGGCCCAGACGTCACTGACATCCTCGAACAGCCCGGCCGAGACGAAGGGCGCCATCCGGTTGCCGGCATACCAGGCGACGACATCCGGCGGATCGGCGGTCAGAAAGTTGCGGATCGCGGCCTTGTAGCCTTCATGGTCGAAGTTGTTCCACTTCACGGTGATGTCAGGATGCTTGGCCTGAAAATCGGCGATCAGCTCTTCCATCGCCTTTTTCGGCGTCGGGTCCGATTGGTCCGAGTTGATGACGATCTCGCCGGCAAAGGCGGCCGTGCCCATCAGAATTGCGCCGAGCGCCAGCCCGGCAAGGACTTTGGTCAATGTCATGGTTTCCTCCCTGAAACCGATATTCGGTCTTGCCCCAGAGACCCCACCTCCTTGGGTGCATCCGGTTGCGATTGAGTTTGGCAGCAAATGCAGTAAACTCTACCGACATGCCGCCTAATACTTCCGGGATTCTAAGGTGCCTCCGCAATTCCAGACCCGAGCCTTTGCCAATCCGCGCGACGAATCCACGCCGGCGCATCCCGAGTATGACCCGCGCCACCCGCTGGTGGTCTTTGGCGACCATCGCTTCTGCGCCGGGGAATCCCTCGACGTCCAGCGCATGCCGGGCCCGCATATGCACAGCCAGATCGAGCTGAATTTCGTGCTGGAAGGCCAGATGACCTATTGGTTCGACGGGCGGGAGCTGACCGTCGATGCCGGCCGGCTTTGCCTCTTCTGGGGCATGGTGCCGCATCAGGTGATCGCGCGGGCGGAGCCGACGCGGTTCGTCTGTCTCTATGTGCCGATGTCGGTGTTCCTGGGCTTTGCCTCGCTTAGCCGGTTTCGCGATGCGGTGTTTCGCGGCGCGGTGATCGAGGCGATGCATCTGACCGCCTGGGATCGCGACATCTTCTTGCGCTGGCGCGAGGAATTGCTGTCGGGCGATGCCAGCCTGACCGAGATCATCCGCAATGAACTGACCGCGCGGGTGCTGCGGGTCGAGCGTGACGGCTGGCGCGACCTGCGCGAGGAAGGCTCGGCGATTGCCAGCCTCGCCCCGCATGGCGCCGAGCGGATCGAACATGTTGAACGCATGCTGCGCTTTGTGGCCGAACATGCCCTGGGCGACGTGCGGGCCGAAGCGGTGGCCGCGAGCAGCGGTCTGCATCCGAACTATGCCATGTCGCTGTTCAAGCGTTCCGTCGGCCAAAGCATCACCCAGGCCATCACCCGCCATCGCCTGGACACGGCGCAATCGCTGTTGATCTCGACCGACAAATCCATCACCGAAATCGTCTACGAATCCGGCTTCGGCTCCATCTCACGGTTTTACGAGGCTTTTTCCGACAGGTTTGGCGAGCGCCCAAAGAAATTCCGCCAAAGACTGCGTGCGAAGGCTGTGCTGTCTTCTTGAGGTCAGGACCCATCCATTTGACTTTCGTCTCAGGGTTCAGCCTCCTGAAGGAGACCTGTTCGATAAGCAATTTGTTCTGTCTGAGACAGGCGCAAATGGACCTTCGAAGACACTGTACAACCGCTGGAGGCGATGGAGCGGGATGTTGGTCTTTGCCCGGATCATGGAGGGCCCGCATCCGCGGCTGCGTGCGACAAAGGGGGGCGTGAAAGGGCCATCGGGCGCATGGAAGGGGGTCTGAACACCAAGCCCCGCGCCAACGCTGGTCCCAGGGGCGGCCGCTGAAGCTCTACATGACCGCCGGCGAAGGCAGCAATCACACAGGAGCGGCGGCCTTGCGGGGCGAGAAGAAAATCCGCTTCGGCCGCCGCCGTTACAAACGACGCAACCGCACCGAGATCATGTTCGGGAGCCTCAAGGACTGCCGCCGCGTCGCAACCCGATACGACCACGGCACCCCCTCAACGCGAAAGGCCCCTAGGCCGCTTGCAGCGCGGCCTGAAGATTGCCCAGAACCCCCAGTTGGGCAAAGATCACCGTGGCGGCGGTGTAGCAGTGGAAAGAGGTCACCTTGCCGTCCTTGAGGTGAAAGACATCGCAGCAGGGCGCGTGCATCTGCCGGCCCGTGGCGGGCAAGGTGCCGGCGGGCATGACCAGCGGGCCGTCATTGGTGCCGTTCAGCGTCAGTTCGACGATGATCACGTCATCGGTGATGTAGAAATTCCCCAATTCGCGGTGCATGTCGGAAAAGGCGGTGGCATAGATCTCGACCGTCTTGCCGATGTCCTTGCCATAGTATTTGGCCCCGGCAGAGACATCCCAGAAATAGCCCTCCTCGGCAAAGAGGGCGACAAAGGCCGCGATGTCGCGGACCTCGGCGGTGCGGTAAAGTTCGCGGATGACGTCTTCATTGGTGGGCATGGCGGTCTCCTTGGGGATGGGGGGAATGTCGAGGGGCCCGGGCGTCATTTCAAAAAGCCGGACACCTGGGTGAAGGTCAGCGCGGGCTGTTCGTCGGGGATGAAGTGGCCGGTGTCGGGCACCTGCACGAGGGTCACATCGCTGGCGTGCATGGCGAGCGAGGCCTTCATCCAGGCATAGCCCGGCCCCCCCAGCGCCAGGATCGGGGCGGTGACCTTGGGATAGGACTCGTTGTCCAGGATGTCTTGCGGGAAGGCCTGATACCAGGCATCGCCCGCCCGGATCTGATCGGCGCTGTCGTAATGGGCGGCATAGACGGCGCGGTCGCGCGCATCGAGCTTGCTGTCGTCCTGCATCAGGTAATGGAAGAACCACTTCTGCGTCACGGCCGCCTTTCCGGCACCCAGCTCCTCGGGCAGGCCCTTGACCTGGTGATAGGCGAACCACCAGGGATAGGCGTGCTGGGCATCGGCCTTGTCGCGAAAGGCCCCGACGGCGGGCAGAAGCGTCCAGCTGGTCAGGGAAGCGTCGGGATGCGGCACATCCATCATGACCACCTTGCCGGTGGCCTCGGGATAATTCGCGGCATAGGCGAAGGCGACCATCGACCCGATGTCGTGGCCGACAAGATCGACCTTGTCATAGCCAAGCGCCTTGGCCAGTGCATGGATGTCGCTGGCCATGCTTTTCTTCTCATAGCCCGCCGCCGGCCGATCCGAGGCGCCCATGCCGCGCAGGTCGATCGAGACGACGCGGTGGGTCCGCGCCAGTTCCGGCATCAGCCGATGCCATTCCCACCAGGTCTGCGGCCATCCAGGCAGAAGGAAAACCGGCGGCCCCTCTCCCCCGGCCACATAATGCAGGGAGATGCCGTTGACCTCTGCCCTGCCCTCGCGAAAGCCCGGCAGGGACTGGACCAGGGCGGCGTCGGTGATCTGGCTGGGATCGACGGCGGGCGCGGGGTTGTCGGCTTGGGCTGCCAGGGGCACAAGGGCCGTCAGGGCAAAGGCAAGCGCCGGAAAGCGGTTCATTTCAGGTCTCCTTGACGTAAAGGGCGGTGGGCGCGCAGCAGAAGGGCGGCAACGAGGGCGGCGCAGGCCAGGTTGAGCAGGGTGCCAGCCAGAAAGGCCGCCGACAGACCGCCGGCAGTGACACAGAGGCCGCCGGCGAAAGAGCCACCCGCGACGGCGATCTGAAAGACGGTGACCGTCAGGGCAGAGCTGGTCTCGAAGGCCTCGGGCTTGGCCGCATAGGTCCAGATCTGGAGAGTGACCGGCAGCGCCCCGAAGGCGACCCCCCAAAGCGCCAATGCGGCGGCGAGGTTGACCAGATCGCCGTCGATCCGCCCGGTCAGAGAGATCGCGGCCGCCATGGCCAGGACCACGATCAGAAAGCCCAGCTTCGGGTCGCGGGCGCTCAACCGTTCGCCCACCAGGGTGCCGGCGATCCCGGCGGCGCCGTACAGCGCCAGCAGCGCGGCAAAGGCCCCTGCCCCGGCCCCCGCCTCGATCAGACGCGGCTCCAAATAGGTATAGGCCGCGAAATGGCCCGCAGCGGCCAGCATGGCGGCGGCAAAGGCCGAGAGGAGATCACCACTGCGCAAGACCCCGCGCATCCCCGCAAGCGTCTGTTTCGCAGCCATTCTTATCGGCGGCAGAAAGGCCATCTGCGCCGCCCCGACCGCGAGGCACAGCAGCGAAATCGCGCAAAAGGCAAAACGCCAGCCCTCGACGGCGCCAAGCGCGGCACCCAAAGGCACGCCGACGACCGTGCCGACCGATATGCCGCCGATGATCACCGAGGACGCGCGATTGCCCTTGTCCTCGGTCACAAGCTTGCGGCCGACGGCCACGGCAAAGGTCCAAAGCCCCCCGACGCTGACCCCCAAGAGGGCCCGCCCCGCCACGGCGACCGCGAAGCTGGGCGCGATGCCGACGATCAGATTGGACAGCAGGATCAGCAGGGCAAAGCCGATCAAAAGCAGACGGCGGTCCGCCCCCCCGGCGAGGATCGCCAGGATCGGCGCCGAAAGCGCCGCCACCACGCCCGGCGTCGTCACCAAAAGCCCGGCGCGCCCGGCGGTGACATCGAAATCGCCGGCGATCTGCGACAGAAGGCCGATCGGCAGGAACTCACTCGTCACCAGAACGAAAGTCCCCGCCGCGACCGAGGTCACGGCCGCCCAGGGGTGGCGCGGGGGGTGCGGATTGTCCAAGGGCGGCTCCCTGCGCGATTGGGCCTGGATGAAGGCAAGACGGTCGACATCGGCGCCTGGCGCCCCGGCAAGCTGCCCGACCATCCCGGTGTCGGACGCAACAGGGCAGAAGCTAGCCCCGAAGCGGCGTCGAAGACGATGGACGTTCTTGCGCAAACTGCACGTTCTTGCGCCAATCTTTTTGGTCGCAGGCAAACCATAATACGACGGGGAATCAATAATTTGCGCAAGGCAACGCTTTGCGGGCCTGATCAAACCGAAGGTTCTGCAACCCACCCCGCCAATCATCGAACCCGCCACATTCCGGCGCAATTTCGTCCCGGAACCGCAAGAACGTCCATTGTTCCATGGCCGCCATCGCAAGAAGATTGCCGCATCGGGCGGCATAGATCGGCCCACCTCACGCGGATCACGCGTGACAACCGTCGGGTCCTGATCGTCCATGTGGATGAACAATGTTTCCATCGCGCACGGCTTCCCGGCCCGAACGGCCCGGCCTAACTTGCCCCCATCAGACGACAAAAAGGCGACCGGACCCGGCAAGCCTCACCCTTCAAGGAGACGATAATGGACAGCCAAGCGACACCCCGCCCCGCCGGGATCGACCCCGCACGCCGGATGTTTCTGAAAACGGTCGCCGGGGCCTCGGCGCTCCTGGCGCTGGATGCGGTGGCGGCAGAGGCCTCCACCGAGGGCCTGGTGCTGCCCAAGGCCACCGGTGCTATCACCCCCTTCAAGGTCGATGTGCCGCAGGAAGAGATCGACGATCTGCGCCGCCGCCTGAAACGGGCGCGCCTGCCGGAAAAAGAGACCGTCACCGATTGGTCGCAGGGCGTACCCCTCGCCGCGGCCGAGGCGCTGATCGCCTATTGGCGCGATCAGTACGACTGGCGCAAGTTTGAAAAGCGCATCAATGCCTATCCGCAGTTCCGCACCGAGATCGACGGGCTGGGCATCCATTTCATCCATGTGAAATCGAAACACCAGAACGCGCTGCCGATCATCCTGACCCATGGCTGGCCGGGCTCGGTGGTGGAATTCCTCAAGGTCATCGGGCCGCTGACCGACCCGACCGCGCATGGCGGCAGCGCCGAGGATGCCTTTGACGTCGTCATCCCCTCGCAACCCGGTTTTGGCTTTTCCGACAAGCCCACGGCCGAGGGCTGGAACGTGGTGCGCACCGCCAAGGCCTGGGGCGTTCTGATGCAGCGTCTGGGTTATACGAAATGGGTGGCGCAGGGCGGGGACTGGGGCTCGGGCGTGACCCATGCGCTGGGGCATATCCGCCCCGAGGGTCTGGTGGCCGCCCATGTCAACTGGCCGTTGGTTTTCCCCGAAAAATTCCCCGAAAACCCCACGCCCGAGGAACAGCGCGCCATAGAGGCCGCAGGTAATTTCGCCAACGACCAGTTCGGCTATTTCAAGGAACAGGCCACCCGGCCGCAGACCATCGGCTATGCGCTGGCGGATTCGCCCACCGGCCAGGCCATGTGGATCTACGAGAAATTCCAGGCCTGGACCGACAATGACGGCAAGGTCGAAGACGTGCTGAGCCGCGACGAGATGCTCGACGATATCTCGCTTTACTGGTTCACCAACACCGCCGCCTCCTCGGCCCGGATCTATTGGGAAAACGCCCGCAACAGCGGTGGTTTCGACGCCGGGCGGATCGAGCTGCCGATGGCGGCGACGATCTTCCCCAAGGAAATCTACCGCGCCCCGAAAGCCTGGGCCGAGGCGCATTGGCCGAACCTCTTTTACTGGAACGAGGTCGACAAGGGCGGCCATTTCGCCGCCTTCGAACAGCCGCAGCTGTTCTCGGAAGAGATGCGCAAGGCCTTCAAGTCCATCCGCGCCGCGTGAACCGCGCACATGGGCCGGATGCCTAGCCGTTCTCGCGCCGCCAGGCCGCCGGGGTGGCGCCGACGCGGCGGCGGAAGGTCCGGCTGAAATGCATCGCGTCGCCAAAGCCCGTGGCATTGGCGACGGTATCCAGCGACACATCGGTGCCCAGCAACATCTGCTTGGACATGTTGATGCGCTGTTCCAGCTGCCATTGGTAGGGCGACAGGCCGGTGGAGGCCTTGAAGGCGCGGCAGAAGTGCCATTGCGACTGGCCGGCCAGCTCTGCCAGCTCCTGCAGTTCGATCTGGCGGGGCAACTGGTCGTTCATGTAGTCGATGGCGCGCCGGACCTGCCAGGGCGCCAGACGCTTGGCCTCTTTCACCTCGAAATCATCGGCGGAGAGGATGCCGAAAATCGCCGCCGTCAGACTGTCGCCCAGCAGCTGCGCCGCGGCATCCGCGCCGGAAATCTCGATCAGCATCCGCACCAGCGCCAGGATGCGCGGTTCGGCAAAGCGCAGCTTCGGGCGTTCGAAGGTGCGCAGGACGAAATCCTCCTGGAACCGCTGGACCAGGGTTTCGACGTCGAAGAGCAGCACGGCGTAGTGGCAATAGTCGATCCCGGCTGTAAAGCCCCACATCCGCATGCCCTTGGGGATCAGCGCCATGTGGTTCGGCCGATGCTCGACCGGGCAGGGCTGATTGCGCTTCAGCCGTGGCTCGGTGGCGCCGCCGACCTCGCTGAGGTTGATGGTCAGGCCGGTCTCGGTCTCGCTGACCAATTCGTTCAGAATCCAGCCCTTGGCGCGCTCTTGCCGGTCCTCGACGCTGACACCGTTCCAGGTCCGGGCCCGACGCTCGACGCTGACGATGTTGTCGAGGAAGGAGGAATGGACATCGAATTTGGTCATGCAGGCTCGGATCGGAGGTTGAGGTGGCCGAGGATCGGCCCCCGGCTAGGTCATGGCCGCCGACCATTCCCCCAGCGGCCGCCGTCGTCAAGGGCGATGCGCTGCAGCGCGGCGTAAACGCCGCACGCTGATCCCAGCCCCGCCTTCGCCCCTATTCCCCGTCGGGCACCAGCATGTAGCCCTCGCCGCGCACGGTGCGCAGGACGGCGGGTTTGGAGGGGTCGACCTCGATCTTCTTGCGCAGCCGGGTGATCCGGATGTCGACCGAGCGGTCGAAAGGGTCCCAGCGCTGGTGATGCGCCATTTCCAGCAGCTGGTCGCGGGTCAGCACGCGCTTGGGGTGGCTGATGAAAGTGTAAAGCAGGTCGAACTCCATCGAGGTCAGCGGCACCTGTTCGCCGTTCTCGTCGAACATCGTCTTCTGTTCGACATCGACCACGCAGCGCCCGATCCGGGTGCGGCTGGCCGGGCGGCCATTGGTGACATGGACCGGGGCCATGGTCCGGCGCAGCACCGCCTTGATCCGCGAGCGCAGCTCAGCTGGCTCGAAGGGCTTGGGCAGGTAATCGTCCGCCCCCATCTCCAGCCCCACCACCCGGTCGAGGACCGAACCCATGCCGGTCAGCAAAAGGACCGCGGCATGGCTTTCGGCGCGCAGCCAGCGGGTCAGCGACAGCCCGTCCTCGCCGGGCATCCGAAGATCGCAGATGACGAGATCCGGCCGGACCTGCGGCACGAGGCGGCGCAGGTCGGCGCCGTCGCGGGCCGTGATGACGGCATAGCCCTCGTCGGTCAACAGCTCCTCCAGCAACTCGCGCATCGGTTCTTCATCGTCGCAGACGATGATGCGGGCTTTTTGGGTCATCCCGGACCTCCTTCCTTGCCAAGCAACGACAACGCGGCCTCTCTGACCTGCCGCGGGTCGAAGGGTTTCTCGATGACGGGACGATCGACCGAAGCTTTCAGCCGGTCCCACTCGCGATGCAGCACATCGCCCGAAATGAAGATCAGATGCCGCGCCAGCAGAGGATTGGTGGCATTCAGGCGGTTGTAGAAGGTGATGCCATCCATGCCGGGCATCGAGACATCGCAGAAGATGCCGTCGAAGGTCATCTCGCCCAGCCGGTCGAGGGCGGATTGCCCGTCAGAGGCGATCACGCAGTCGATGCCGAGCGGCGTCAGGCAATCGGCGAGGATGGCGGCGATCTCGACCTCGTCATCGACGATCAGGATGCGGCCGAGGCTCTTCGCCGTGCCATGCTCGCCCGCCTCTTCGCCCTGCGGCGCACCGCTCGCCACGCCGAGCGGCAGGGCGATGCGGAAACTCGCGCCGCCTCCGGCAGTCTTGAACTGCACCAGCTTGCCGCCATGCGCCTCGATCATGCTCTTGCAGACCGAAAGGCCAAGGCCGGTGCCCTGCCCCACCGCCTTGGTGGTGAAGAAAGGGTCGAAGATCCGGCTGGCGATCGCATCGGGCACGCCGGGGCCATTGTCGGCCACGGTCAGATGCAGCCATTGCCCCGAGGGGCAGAGGACGGCCCCGATGTCGAGCTTGCGGGGACCCTCCTGTTCTTCCAGCGCGTGCTGGGCGTTCAGGATCAGGTTGATCAGGACCTGGACGATCTGGTCTTCATCGACCTCGATCTTCAAAGGCTCGGGCAGATGGGTGACGGTCCAGGCGATGTTGACCTTGCGCAGCGAATAGGTCGTCATCTCCAGCGCGGCTTCGATCAGGTCGCCCACCTCGGTCTGGGTGCGGCGCGGGCCGGTCTGGCGGGCCATGGCGAGGAAGGTCTTGACGATGCGGGCGCAGCGGTTCGCCGCCTCGCGCAGCTTTTGCAAGGGCGGCTCGTGCGGGGTGCCGGCCAGCTTTTCCTGCAGGATGGCGGCGCGGCCCAGCACCACGGCGAGGGGGTTGTTGAGCTCATGCGCGACCCCGGCCAGAAGCTGACCGAGGGCCGCCAGCTTTTCGGACTGGTGCAGGTTGTCCTGCGCCTGGCGCAGGGCGTTGCGGGCGGCGTAAAGTTCGGTGATGTCGCTGGAGACGCCGCCGATCCGGTCGATCTCGCCCTCGGCATTCCGCAGGGGGAAGATGGTGTTGAGGATCACCACATCGCGGCCCTTGGCGTTGTGGTGATATTCCCGCGTCACGGGCTTGCCGGTTGCCAGCAGCTCCCGCTGGGCCTGGCGCGATTTATCGGTCTCGGGGCCGGTGTCGAAGGTTTCGGCGGTGACATTGGGCAGGTCGGCCTCGCTCAGGCCATAGAATTCCAGCGCCCATTTGTTGGCCATCAGATACTGGCCGTCGAGCCTGCGCAGGTAAAGCTCGGCCGGCACATTGTCGAAGATGGTCTGCAGAAGGTTGCGCGCCTCCTGCAGTTCGTTGCGCGCCTCGTAAAGCTCGGTCACATCCGAGGCGAAGCCGCCGATCCGGATGATCCTGCCCTCGCCATCGCGGACCGGGAAGATCGAGTTCAGCACGATGCGTTCGCGGCCCTCCAGACGCAGCCGGTATTCCATCGTCACCGGCTGGCCGGTGGCCAGAAGCTGGGCCTGCGCCTCTTCGGCCGGGCGGCGCTGCTCCTCGGTGTCAAAGCTCTGCACCGCCACGCCGATGATCTTGGCGGGATCATCCGCCCCCATCACGGCGGCCCCCCATCGGTTGACGGTGACGAGCCGCCCGTCCAGCTCGCGCAGGTAAAGGACGGCGGGGACGTTGTCGAAGATGGATTGCAGAAGGTTGCGCGCGTCCTGCAATTCGTTGCGCGCCTTGTAAAGCTCGGTCGCGTCCAGCATCATGCCGCCGATCTGGATGACCGCGCCGTCCTCGTCCAGCACCGGAAAGAAGGTCATCAGGCCGATGCGGTCGCCGCCGGGCAGATGGTAGGTGAAGGGCCGGGTGATCGGCTTGCGGTCGCGGACCACGGCGGCATCGGCCTCGCGCACGCCGTCGAAGTTCTGCGGCTCGCGGAAGCGGGCCATGTCATGGCCGACCATGTCCTGCGCATTGCGGCCAAGGAAATTGGCGCCCCAGGTGTTGATCATCACCAGCCGATCCTGCATGTCGCGCAGATAGATCGCGGCGGGGATGTTGTTGAAGATGGCCTCCAGGCTCGCCTGGGCGCGCTTCAATTCGGCCGTGGTCTGCTTTTGCGCCGAGATGTCGCGCAGGTTGGCCACGAAGCAATGCCGGCCATCCATCTGGGTATCGGTGATCGACAGTTCCACCGGAAAGACAGAGCCATCGGCGCGCAGGGCCTCGACCTCGACCCTGCGGCCCACGACCACGGGCTTGCCGCCCTTCAGGTAGCGGTCCATCCCGCGGCGATGGGCCTCGCGGTGGTGGGGGGGGACGATGGTCGCTTCCATGGTGCGCCCCAGCACCTCGGCGCGGCGCCAGCCGAAGGTGCGTTCGGCGGCGGCGTTGAACTCGATGATGCGGCCTTCGGAATCCGAGACGATGATGCAATCCAGCGCCGAAGACAGGATGGCATCGGCCAGCTTGCTGCGGTCCATCGACGGCAGGTCGGCTGCCGATGGGTCCGTGTCCCGGGTGGTGTGTTCGGTGTCGCTCATGGGCGCAAGGCTCCCCTCGCCGGCAGGATACGAGCCTTTTGTTTCAAGAGACCGTGTGTTTGGGAAGTCTCTCGTTTCAATTGTTTCAGCGACGCCCCCCGGTTCGGGGGGCGCCGCAGGGGGTTTTCTGCGGGTAAGGTGAGGAAATCGCGGGCGAAACCGTGCGACGGGGGTTAAAGGATGAAATCGCTGGCCTGCAGATCGTAGACCCCGACGACGAGAACGCGGAAATCGCTGGTCCCGTCGCCGTTCACATCGCCCTCGACCATGGTGCCCATGAGGTTGGTCGAGATGTTGAGATCCCCGGCCGAGGCGAAGAAGGGCCGGATAGCATTGAAGTGGAAAGCGTCGTTGGTGGCGGTGCCCGCGACGGCGTCGATCAGCGAGAGGTCGATCTTGTCGCTGCCACGGACGAAATCCATCACGCGGTCGAGGCCGGATACCGGCGCATCGGCCAGCGTGGCAAAGATGAAGCGGTCGGCCCCGTCGCCGCCGTAAAGCAGGTCCACCCCGGCATCGCCGCGCAGCTGGTCGCTGCCCGCGCCGCCATAGATCTTGTCGTTGCCCTCGCCGCCCCAAAGCCGGTCATTGTCGCCGTCGCCCGAGATGGTGTCGTTGCCGATGCCGCCATAGAGGAAATCGTCGCCGCCAAAGCCGGTCATGCTGTCGTTGCCCGCCTCGCCATAGGCGAAGTCGACGCCGAGCCCGGTGTTGACCAGATCGTTGCCGTCGCCGCCATATACCCAGTCGTCGCCCGCCCCGGCCAGCAGGCTGTCATCGCCCGCGCCGCCGTAAAGCCGGTCGGCATCGTTGCCGCCGTCCAGCGTGTCATTGCCCACCCCGCCGTCCAGCCAGTCGATCCCGGCGGCGCTGCGGATCTCGTCGGCGCCGGTGCCGCCATAGACGGTGTCGTTGCCGTTGTGGGTGAAGATCACATTGTCCAGCGCATTGCCGGTGACGGTGCGGGCAGAGCCTGCCACGTCGGTGGTGAAGGTCAGGTTCTCGATCGCGTAAAGATTGGCGCGGGTCATGTCGACGCTGGCGCCGCGCACCTCGATCGTATCGGTGCCCGAGGCGGAATACTCCACGATGCTGTCGGCGCCGTCGGTGTTCCAGTTGCGCAGCACATAGGTGTCATCCCCTGCCCCGCCATACATCTTGGCGCCCAGGGCAAAGTTCAGGATCAGCCGGTCGTCGCCATCGCCGCCATAAAGCTTGTCGCCCTGGCCGTAATAGGCGTCCAGCGTGTCATTGCCCGCCATGCCCTTCAGCACGTCCCGCACGATCGAGCCCAGCATGTTGTTGCCCGAGCCATTGCCCGTGACATCGACGCCCAGCACCGTGTCGTCGATCTTGTTGTCCCAGGTGATGCGGTCGTCCTGCGCATTGCCGTTGTCGGCGATCAAGTTCTCGACATTGTCGGCCATGACGAAGCCCGACCAGCCGGTCGAAAGCACGATCGTGTCGATGCCACCGGCGGAGCCGGCATCCTCGTGGATGATCGCATCGGCGGTGCCCATCGTGATGGCGCGGACATCGTTATAGCGCAGGAGGACATAGGTATCATTGCCCGACCCGCCGTAGATGTCGGTCTCGCCGCTGCCGCGCAGCACGACCTGGTCATTGCCCTCGCCCAGATAGAACTGCTGGTCGGCATACCAGGCCCCGCCGTCATCGACGATGAAGTCATCGCCAGAGCCGGCATTGATGAAGGTATTGCCGACGCCCGACAGCAGGGTGTCGTTGCCCTCGCCGAGGAAGAACAGGCTGACCCCGCCGGTCGAGACGACATTGTCGTTGCCGCCATAGGTATAGACCGAGTCGTTGCCATCCCCGACCCAGACATAGTCGGCCTTGGTTGGATCGCCATAATAGGTGTCGTCGCCGTCGGTTCCGGTATAGCTCGGCATCTCAGGTCTCCCCGTTGTCATGATCTGCGCCCCTGGCGCTGCATGGGGCCAATCTGCGGCTTTCGTGTTTCATGGCGATGTCCGCAGGGGACAAAAGCGTTTCAATTGTTTCTGCCGGGGCGGTGCTGAAAGCTTTGTTTCGGGCAGGCGCTGGCGGCAGCTCGGACGCAAAAGGAAAGGGGCGGCCCCGTGGCGCCGCCCCCTCCCCCGCTTGCCATGCCTCCGGTCAGAGGATGAAATCGCTCGCCGTCATCGCGTAGTCGCCCACCACCAGGATGCGGAAATCCGACACGCCGTCGCCGTTCACATCGCCCTCGACCATAGTGCCCATCAGGTTGGCGGAGATGTTGAGATCCCCGGCCGAGGCGAAGAAGGGTTTGACCGCGTTGAAGTGGAAGGCGTCGTTGGTGGCCAGCGTGCCGCTGATCGCGTCGATGGCCGAAAGGTCGATCTTGTCGCTGCCGGCGGTGAAATCCATGATCCGGTCCAGGCCCGAGGTCGGCGCGTCCGAAAGGGCGCGGAAGATGAACCGGTCGGCCCCCGCCTCGCCGTAAAGCAGGTCCACCCCTGCCCCGCCATTGATCATGTCATTGCCGTCGCCGCCATGCAGGATGTCGTTGCCGGTGCCGCCATAGATCTGGTCGTTGCCGCCGTCGCCCCACATCAGGTCATTGCCGGCATCGCCGTAAAGCCAGTCGGCATTGGCCGTCGTGCCGCCGAAATCGCCATAGACCGTGTCGTTGCCGTCGCCGCCATAGGCGAAGTCGCCACCGTCGCCCGAGCGGATCGAGTCGTTGCCGATGCCGCCATATTGCCAATCCGTGCCGCCCGAGCCTTCCAGCGTGTCGTCGCCATCGTCGCCGTAAAGCTTGTCGTCGCCCACCTCGCCGACGAGGTAGTCATTGCCGACATTGCCATAGACCGTGTCATTGCCGAAGCTCGCAAAGACCGTGTCATTGCCCGCCGCGCCGTCGATCAGGTTGCCGTAGATCGACCCGGTGATCACGTTGTTCAGGCCATTGCCATAGCCCTCCGAATAGCCGGCGAAGGAGAGGCGCAGGTTTTCGACATTGGCGCCGAGCGTGTAAGTGGAGAGCAGGCTTTCCACCTTGTCGATGCCGGCGCTCAGCCCCTCGACCACGGTGTCGGTGCTGTCCTGGACGACATAGTAATCGTCGCCGGTGCCGCCATCCATCGTGTCGGTGCCCGCGCCGCCGTCGAGGTAGTCGTTGCCGCCCTCGCCATAAAGCTTGTCGACCCCGGCGCCGCCATAGACCGAGTCATTGCCCAGCCCGCCGCGCAGCATGTCGCTGCCGCCATTGCCGCTGAGGATGTCATTGCCCGACCAGCCCCAGATCGAGTCCGCACCGCCCGCGCCGCGGATCTCGTTGTTCAGCCCGTTGCCGTTCAGCGTGGTGGCGATGGTCAGCCCGGCATCCATGAACAGGTTTTCGAAATTGTCGCGCAGGGTATAGCCGGACAGGTCGGTGTAGATCGTGTCGGTGCCCTCGTTGGCGTTTTCGATCACGGTGTCGAGGTCGCTGTCCGCCGCGCTCAGCCGGTAGCCGTCATTGCCGATGCCGCCATGCAGCGTGTCGGCACCCTGGTCGCCGTTCAGCCAGTCATTGCCCTCGCTGCCCCAGAGGTCGTCGTCGCCATCGCCGCCGTAAAGGCTGTCGTTGTCGGTGCCGCCGACCAGGGTGTCATTGTCATTGCCGCCATAGAGGAGGTCGTTGCCGCTGCCGCCTTCGAGGCTGTCGCGCTCGTCGAGGCCGTAAAGCTTGTCGTTGCCCGACCCGCCCTTGAGCCAGTCCGTCTCGTCCCAGCCCTTCATCGTGTCGTCGCCGCCAAGGCCCTCCATCGCCCAGCCGGTCTCGGTCCACCAGGTGCCCGCGCCGGGGATCCAGTAGGAATCGGTGCCGGTGAGGTTGAAGGTCTTGATCATCTCTTCCGAACTGTCGGACCCGATGTCGAGGTTGATCTCGATCATCTCGCCGCCGACGGACATCAGGGCGAACCAGTCCGCGCCGAATTGCCCGGTGGACCAGATTATCGGAAATTCGGTGGAGGGTGCGTTGGCCATGGTGATCTCCTGAAGATGGGGGTGGCAAGGGTGCTTGCGTGATGGTGCCGGTATGGGCCCCGGATGTTTCAGGTCTGTGCCGCGACGCGGGCGATTGTGTTTCATTGGTTTCAACGCGGCCGTGCCGGGCGGCCGGCCCCTCTCCCGCCGCCCCGCCGCATTCGGTTCTTGACATGGTACCATACTAGAGTAGCAATGACGTCAGAGCATCAGGCGCGAATCCGAGGGGAGAGGCAGGTGCAAGGCACCGGGTCCTGCCATCCCGGCAGCGCGGCGCGCCCGGCGCAAGGCGCGCGACCCGCGGGGAGGCGGGGCCACGGCGGAAAGGTTCGGCGCGGAAGATGATCAAGGGGGGCCGCCGCATTGCGCGGGACGGGCCGGGGAAGACGGATGTCACAGGAGGATGACAGGATGACCAGCAAGATGATGAAGAGGGGCCTTCTGGGCGCGGCCCTGATGGGCGCCACGGCGATGGCGTCGGGCATGGCGCTCGCCGATGGCGTGGCTACAGGCGACACCAGCGGGATGAAGATTGCCTTCAGCAATTCCTATGCCGGCAACTCGTTCCGCCAGATCATGATCAAGAACTTTGAATCGATGGCGCAGAAGGCCGTCGACGACAAGGTGATCGCAGGCTTCACCACCGTCTCTTCGGACAACAACGTGACCGAACAGGCCGGCCAGATCCAGAACCTGATCCTGCAAGGCTACAAGGCGATCATCGTGCTGGCCGGCTCCGACACCGCGCTGAACGGCGCCATCAAGGAGGCCTGCGACGCGGGCGTCACCGTCGTCTCCTTCGCCAGCGGCGTGACCGAGCCCTGCGCCTACAACGTCGATTACAACCTCGACAGCTATGCCAAGACCGAGCTGGACTTCATCGCCTCGAAATTCGGTGACAAGCCGGCCAATATCCTGGAAATCCGCGGCATGGCGGGCGATGGCTTCGACAAGCGCCTGCATGAGGGCGTGGTCAAGGCGATGGCCGCCCATCCCAGCTACAAGAGCGTCGGCGAGGTCTATGGCCAGTGGACCGCGACCGTGGCCCAGAAAGAGGTCGCAGGCATCCTGCCCTCGCTGCCCAAGGTCGATGCCGTCCTGACCCAGGGCGGCGATGGCTGGGGGGCAATGCAGGCCTTCAAGGCCGCCGGACAGAAGCCGCCGATCATCATCATGGGCAACCGCCAGGACGAATTGCAGGCCTGGAAGGACGAAAGCGCCAATGGCTACGAGACGATCTCGCTCGGCGCCACGCCCTCGGTGTCGCAGGTGGCCTTCTGGGTGGCGCAGCAGATCCTCGCGGGCAAGGAGGTGCCGAAATTCGTCGAAGTGCCGCTGCTGACGGTCAACCAGCCCGATCTCGATGCCTGGCTTGGCCATGTCGAAAAGGGCGGCGTGCTGAATGCCGACTATCCGCAGGCGCTGGTGGCCTCTATCATCGACGCCAACGCGGCCCATGCGCCCTTGCCCGGCGTCCCCGCGCCGAAGTGATCAGGACGAGAGCATGATACCTGGTGCGGCCTTTGCCGAACGACCTGCGCCGGCATTGGCCGTACCGCCCCTCCTGCAGGCCACGGGCCTGAGCAAGACCTATGCGGCGGTCAAGGCCCTGACCGCAACGGATTTCTCCCTCAGCCCCGGCGAGGTCGTGGGCCTCATCGGCCATAACGGCGCGGGCAAGTCGACGCTGATCAACGTGCTGGCAGGCACGGTGGAGCGGACCGCCGGGGCCATGGCGCTGAACGGTGTCGAGGTGCCGCGCTGGTCCGCGCTGATGGCGCAGCGCGCCGGTCTGCGCTGCGTGTTTCAGGAACTGTCGCTCTGCCCCAACCTGACCGTCGTGGAAAACACCCGCGTCCTGCACCGGTCGCTGCGCGGCCCCGGCTGGAAGGCGCGGGCCGAGGCGGCGATCGCCAAGGCGCTGGACGCGATCTTCCCGGGCCACGGGATCCCTTTCTCCCGGCCCATCGCCGAGCTGCCGATCGGCCAGCGCCAGATGGTCGAAATCGCCCGCGCCTTCAGCGAGACCGACGCCCCGGTGCGCGGCATCATCCTTGACGAGCCGACCTCCTCGCTCGGGCCAGAGGCGACGCGCCAGCTTCTGGCCCATATCACGGTGGCCGCCACCCGCGGGATCGCCTGCATCCTGATCACCCACCGCCTGAACGAGATCCTCGCCGTGGCCGACCGGGTCGTGGTGATGAAGGACGGCGCGATCATCTCGGATGTCGCCAACCGCAACCTGACGCGCGGTACCCTCCTGAACGCGATGGGCTCGGTCGAGGTGGCGCCGCGCAGCCATCAGGCCGCCTCGCGCCAGCAGGGCCCCGCGATCCTGACCCATCCCGGAAGGGACGCAGCCGACCTGGCCGTGACCCTGCGCCCGGGCGAGATCCTCGGCTTTGCCGGGCTGGACGGCCACGGCCAGCGCGAACGGCTGCGGGCGATCTTCGACAGCGCCCGCGCGGGCGGCACCGCAGTGGCCTTCGTCGCGGGCGACCGCGTGGTCGAGGGCGTCTTCCCGCTCTGGTCGATCCGCGACAATCTGGTGATCCGCAGCCTGAAGGGGCTGGCCCGCCACGGCATCCTGTCGCTGGCCCGGGGCGATGCCCTGGCCCAGACCTGGTTCGACCGGTTGAAAGTCCGCGCCCCCGGCATCGGCGCACCGCTCCTCAGCCTCAGCGGCGGCAATCAGCAGAAGGTGCTCTTCGCCCGCGCCCTCGCCTCGGATGCCGGCATCATCGTGCTGGACGATCCGATGCGCGGCGTCGATGTCGGCACCAAGCAGGAGGTCTATGCCCTGATCAAGGAACAGGCCGAAGCGGGCCGCGCCTTCATCTGGTATTCCACCGAAATCGAAGAGCTGGAGAATTGCGACCGCGTGCTGGTCTTCCGCGAGGGCCGCGCCGTGGTGGCGCTGGAGGGGGCAGAGATCGGCCACAACCAGATCGTCGAGGCCAGTTTCGGAGGCGGCAATGCCTGACCGCGCGCTCATCCACCGTTCCTTGCCGATCCTGCTGCCCAGCCTCGCGCTGGTCGTGATGCTGGCGGTGATCTTCACCATCCAGCCCAGTGCGATGAGCTATTTCGGCTTCACCCTTCTCTTCAAACTGTCGCCGCCGCTGGTCTTTGCGGCGCTGGCGCAGATGCTGATCATCCTGCAAGGCGACATCGACCTGTCGAACGGCGCCTTCGTCGGCCTTGTCACCTGCATTGCCGCGATCTTCCTGATCGACACGCCCTTCCTTGCGGTGCTGGTGCTGGCCGCGGCGGTGCTGACCTATGTGGCGCTGGGGTGGTTGATCCACCACCGGCAATTGCCCTCGATCATCGTGAGCCTTGGCGCCTCGTTCATCTGGCTGGGGCTCGCGATCATCATCCTGCCCGCGCCGGGCGGGACGGTTCCGGGGTGGCTCAAGACCGCGATGGCCTGGAAGCCGCCGCTGATGCCCCTGCCGATCTGGATTGCGCTGGCTGCGGGCGGGGTGGCGCATCTGGTCCTGATGCGGTCGTCGCTGGGGGTGATGCTCAGGGCTTCGGGCGGCAATCCGCGGGCGGTGCAAAGGGCGGGCTGGTCGATCCCGGCGATCCGCTTTGCCGTCTATGCCGCCGCGGCGCTGCTTCTGGTGCTGGCCGGGCTGATGCTGGCCGGGCTGATCACCTCGGGCGACCCGAATGTGGCGCCCTCCTATACTCTCCTCGGCGTCGGCGCCGTGGTTCTGGGAGGCGGGTCCTTCGTCGGCGGCCAGGTCTCGCCGATCGGCACCGTGATCGGAGCCTTGACCCTGTCGCTCGCCGGATCGTTCCTCAGCTTCGTGCAGGTGCCGCCGACCTGGCAGATCGGGGCGCAGGGGGTGATCCTGTTCCTGGTGCTGGTGGGCCGCGTGCTGGTCGATGACCCCGCGCGGATCGGAGGCCGGGCATGATCCGCAAGTTCCTGCCCCCCTGGACCTATGGCTTTGTCGCGGCCGCCCTGATGCTGGTCACCATCGGCCTGCAATCGGGCGCGGGCAGCGTCGGGCCGACCCTGACGGCGGCGCTCGCCTTCGGCGCACTGTCGGTGCTGGTCGGCACCGGGCAGATGTTCGTGATCACCTCGGGCGCGGGCAACCTTGACCTTTCGGTGCCCGCGGTGCTGACGCTCGCGGCCTATGTCGCGATGACGGTGCTGGACCGGACGGGCGGCGTGATCATCCTCGGGCTCGCCGCGGCGCTGGGGGTCGGCGCCGTAGCGGGGCTGCTCAACTTCGCCGCCATCCGCTTTCTGCGCCTGCCGCCGATCATCGCCACCCTGGCCTGGAGCTTCATCTTCCAGTCCTTCGCCTATAACCTCGGCGGCGAGGCGACCCTGAAGCCGCCAGAGGCGCTGTCCACCTTCACCACGATGCGGCTTGGCGGGGTGCAGGTGATGCCGCTGACGATCATGGCGCTCAGCGCGGTGGCGGCGCTGGTGCTGGTCTTCACGATGTGGGGCCGCAACCTGCTTGCCACCGGCCAGAACGAACGGGCGGCGCATTTTGCGGGCATTAGGGTCGGGCCGGTGCGACTGCTGGCCTATGTGATCTGCGGCATGACGGCGGGGCTTGCCGGGCTGCTGCTCTCGGGCTTCACCGGGGGGGCGGCGCTGAACATGGGCAACACGTACCTCATGGAATCCATCGCCATCGTGGCGCTTGGCGGCACCAGCGTCGCGGGCGGTCAGGCCAATGCCATCGGCATCTGGGGGGCGGCCTTGTTTTTCAACCTGATGGGCACCATGCTGAACATCTTTCAGGCCGGTGCCGGGGTCAGGTTCGTGCTGATGGGGGTCCTGATCGTGATGATCGTGGCCGTCGTCCCGCGGCCACGCGCCCGCTGAGGCCCAGACGGAAAGGACGGCGATGCTGATTGATCTGACCCACCCGATGCGCAACGGAATGGCGGTCTGGCCCGGCCATCCGGTGTTCCGCCAGCGCCCCGTCTCGCGGCTGGAGGATGGCGCGCTTTCCTGCAACCACGCGCTGGAGATGTCGGAACATTCCGGCACCCATTTCGACGCGCCGGCGCATTTCATCGCCGGCGGCGCCACCATCGACGCCATCCCGGTGGAGCGCTTCTTCGGCAGGCTCGCCACGATCTCTGCCCCGCTGGCCTCCGACAGCGAGGTCGAGGCGGCGCTGATCACCGATTTCGAGGCCGCTGAGGGCCCGATCCTGCCGGGCGATGCCGTGGCCTTCCACTTCGGCTGGGACCGCTTCTGGCAGGGCGAGACGGCGCGGATCTTCCGCGACTGGCCGGGCCTGTCGGGTGCGGCTGCGGATCTGCTGATCGCCCGGGGCGTGCGGATCGTGGCGACGGATGCGATGTCGATCGACCGCTACAGCTCCACCAGCTTTCCCGCCCATCGCAAGCTTCTGGCGGCCGAGGTGCTGATCGGCGAGAATTTCGCCAACCTCGGCCTTCTGCCGCCCTTCTGCCAGCTGACCACCCTGCCCCTGAAGATCGAGGGCGGCAGCGGCGCGCCCCTGCGGGCCGTGGCCGAGGTGCCCTAGACGGCGGGGCTTTCGGGGCCGAAGGTGATCTGCACCTTGACCGACCGGCTGCGGTCGGCGGCCACTTCCATCGCCTGTTGCGCCTGATCGATCGGGAAGGACTGGGTCACGATCCTGCCCAGCGGCAGGCTGCGGGCGTTGATCAGCGCCACCGCCTCGGCAAATTCGTGGTGAAAGCGGTGCGAACCGGCAATGGTGATCTCCTTGCCCACCAGGACGTTGAGCGCGATGGGCAGGTCGCCCGCCACGCCGACCTGCACGATGGTGCCCAAAGGCCTGACCGCGGCAAGGGCGCTGCGCAGCGCCGGGGCGGCGGCCGAACATTCGAAGGCGAGGTCGAACTGCCCCTTGTTGCCCATCCAGGGCTCCAGATCCGCCTTGGTCACGTTGACTGTGCTGGTCGCGCCCATGGCCTTCGCGATGGCGAGGGTCGCATCCTGCAGATCGGTGACCACGACCTCCGTCGCCCCGGCATGGGCGGCCAGCGCGGCACACAGTGCGCCGATGGGGCCGGCGCCGGTGATCAGCACCCTTTTGCCCGCCACCGGCCCGGCCAGACGATCGGCGCGCGCGAAGGCATGCAGGCAGACGGCAAGCGGTTCGGCCAGGGCGGCCTCGGCCATCGGCACGTCGGGGCCGACCTTGTGGCATTGGGCCGCGCCGATCACCATCCGGTCGCGGAACATGCCCTGTTCATGCGGCATCCTGAGGGCCGAGCCCTTGAACCGCATGGCCAGACAATGCTGGAACTGGCCCTGGGCGCAGAACTTGCACTGGCCGCAGGGATGCGAGGGGTTCAGCGCCACCCGGTCGCCCACCGCAACCCCGCCCACCCCTTCGCCCACCCCTTCGCCGAGCGCGATCACCGTGCCCGCCGCCTCATGCCCGAGGATGATCGGCTCTTGCACCCTTATCGGGCCAAAGCCGCCATCCTGCCAGTAATGCAGGTCCGAGCCGCAGATGCCGCCCGCGCCCAGGGCCACCAGAACCTCGCCCCTGCCCGGCGCTTCCTCGGCCAGGGTCTCGATGCGCAGGTCGGCTTTGCCGTGCAGGCGGGCGATGCGGAGTGTCATGGCTGGTCCTGGGACGGTTTTGCCGCGGCCTCGGGGTCGTCGAAGAACTCGGGCAGGCTTTGGCGGATCAAGGGAAGGTCGGCGAGGATGCCGCGCAGATGGTCGCGCATGGCGCCTTCGGCTGCGACGGGGTCATGGGCGGCGATGGCCGCGACGATCGCCTCGTGCTGGCCGATCAGCCGGACGAGGGGGAATTTCAGGGTGGACAGCTGGCGCACCCGGTCCATCTGGCTTTTCATGCCCTCGATCACCCGCCAGGCATGGGCCTTGCCGGCCGCCTCGGCCAGGGTTCGGTGGAAGGCGTCGTCCAGCGGGATGAAGGCCCGGGGGTCGCTTTGCACCACCTGCCGCTGCGCCGCAAGCAGGCCGGAAAGCTCGGCCAGAAGCGCGGCATCCGCCATCCCGGCCACCAGCTTGACCACATCCGCCTCGATCGCCTCGCGCACGAAGCGGGCATCCATCACGGCGCTGGTCGAGATCTTGCGCACGAAAGTGCCGCGCTGCGGGCGCACCTCGACCAGGCCCTCCTCGGCCAGCTTGATGAAGGTCTCGCGCACCGGCTGGCGGCTGACGCCGAAGCTTGTGGCCACATCCGCCTCGGACAGGCGGGCGCCCGGCACCAGTTCATTGTTGACGATCCGGTCGCGCAGCGCCCGAAACAGCTGCGGCCCGACGGCCGTGGTCAGATCGACCAGCCTGAGATCTTCGACACCCTGCGCCATGACGCCTCCTGTTTCGTGTTGTGGGCCAAACTACCATACTAGTCAACCCAAACGACATCTGCTATCTCACCAGACAGCGTTACATGATCGACACCTGCCCCGCAAAGGAGACACCCCATGCGTCAGACCTGGCGTTGGTTCGGCCCGAAAGACCGGATCAAGATTGACGATATGATGCAGGCCGGGGTTCAGGGCGTCGTCTCGGCGCTGCACCATGTGCCGACCGGCGCGGTCTGGACCCCGCAGGAGATTGCGCTGCGTCAGGGCCAGATCGGGGTGATGCAGGACGGCGCCCCCTCCGGCCTGGCCTGGGAGGTCGTCGAAAGCCTGCCGGTGTCGGAGGATATCAAGAAGCAGAAGGGCGCGTGGCGCGACCATATCCGCAATTGGACCCAGTCGCTGCACCACCTGCGCGCGGCGGGGATCGAGGTGATCTGCTACAATTTCATGCCGGTGCTGGACTGGACCCGCACCGACCTCGCCTGGCGGCGGCCCAATGGCGCGCGCTGCATGCGCTTTGACCTCACCGATTTCGCCGCCTTCGATCTGCATATCCTCGCACGCCCCGGCGCCGCCGAGGAATTTCCCGCCGAGGTGGTCGAGGCCGCCGCCCGCCGCTTTGCCGAGATGACCGAGGCGGAAAAACAGCGTCTGACCGCCAATATCGTCTTCGGCCTGCCCGGCGCGGCAGAGACGATGAGCCTCGAGGACGTGCGCCGCCATCTGGCCGAATATGACCATATCTCGGAAGAGCGGCTGCAGGCCCATCTGATCGACTTTCTGGCCGAGGTGACGCCGGTGGCCGAAAGCCTTGGCCTGCGGCTGTGTTGCCACCCCGATGACCCGCCCTTCCCGCTTCTGGGCCTGCCGCGCGTCATGTCGACGCCGGCGCATTATGCCCATGTCATGCAGGCGGTGGACCTGCGCGCCAACGGGATCACGCTTTGCACCGGCAGTCTGGGCGCGCGGCCCGACAACAACCCGGTGGATCTGATGCACAGCCACGCCGACCGCGTGCATTTCCTGCATCTGCGCAATGTCACCATCGAGGGCAGCGCCCTGCGCAATTCTTTCTTCGAGGACGCCCATCTGGAGGGGCGCACCGACATGGTCGAGATGCTGGCCGCCGTGGTCGCCGAAGAGCGCCGCCGCAAGGCCGAGGGGCGCGCCGACTGGTCGATCCCGATGCGGCCCGACCATGGGCAGGACATCCTCGACGACATCGGCAGGCAGGCCCAGCCGGGCTATCCGGCGATCGGCCGGCTGAAAGGGCTGGCAGAGCTGCGCGGCATCTACACCGCGCTGACCCATCCCGCCGTCAGCCCCGCCCCCGTGATCGACGCATGACGCGGCTTTCCAGGCTGGATCAGGTGCCAGCGGCACTTCGCCCCGGCTATGCGCCGTCCGAGCATGGCGTGGGGATCGTGCATCTGGGGCTTGGCGCCTTTCACAAGGCGCATCAGGCGGCCCTGACCGACCTGGCGCTGGCGGCCTCAGGCGGCGATTGGCGGATCCTCGGCGTCTCGCTGCGCTCACCCCGCGCGGTGGAGGAGATTGCCCCGCAGAACGGGCTTTACACGCTGATCGAGCGCGGGGCTTCGGGCACCAGGGCGCGGGTGATCGGGGCGATTGCCGGGGCGCTGTGCGCGGCGGGGGACCCGGGGCCGGTGCTGGCGGCGATGGCGGCGCCCGGCTGCCGGATCGTCAGCCTGACGGTGACGGAAAAGGCCTATGGGCTTGACCGCGCGGCGCAGGGCTGCGACCCCACCCATCCCGCCGTGGCCGCCGATCTGGCCGCACCGCAACGCCCGCAAGGCGTTCTGGGCCTTCTGGTCGAGGCGCTGCGCCTGCGCCGCCTGGCCGGGATCGCCCCTTTCACCGTGCTCTGCTGCGACAACCTGCCGGAAAACGGCGTGCTGTTGCGCGGCGCGGTCCTCGACTTTGCCCGAAGCCTGGCGCCCGACCTCGCCGCCTGGATTGCCGAGACCGTGGCCTTCCCCTCCACCATGGTCGACCGGATCACCCCCGCCGCGACCCCCGACACCCTGGCCGAGGCCGCCCGCCAGACCGGGCATGCCGATCTCGCCGCGGTCGAGACCGAGCCCTTCTGCCAATGGGTGATCGAGGATCACTTCCCCCTCGGCCGCCCCGCCTGGGAGGCCGCCGGGGTGATCTTCACCGCGGATGTCGCCCCCTATGAGACGGCCAAGCTGCGGATGCTCAACGGCAGCCATTCGATGCTGGCCTATGCGGGCTTTCATGCCGGCCACCGTTTCGTGCGCGAGGTGATGCAGGATGCGGCGCTGGCAAGGCACGTCCGCCGGCATCTGGGCGCTGCTGCGGCCACGCTGCCGCCCCTGCTGGGCTTTGACCTCGACCACTATGCCAGCGACCTCGCCCTGCGGTTCGAGAACCCCGCCATCGCGCACCAGACCTTCCAGATCGCGATGGACGGGTCCGAGAAGATGCCGCAGCGCATTTTCTCTGCCGTGGCGCGGGCGCAGGATCTGCGCCCCTTCGCCTTTGCCACCGCGGCCTGGCTGCGCCATGTCAGCGGCAGCACGCATGACTGCGCGCCTTACGAGCTGCGCGACCCCCGCGCCGCAGCCCTGCAAGCCGCTGTGGCGGGCCGTGACGCCGCGGGCATCTTCGCGGGCGTAACGGGGATTGTGCCCATCCCCCCGGCCTTGCAGGACCTGACGCTGCCGCTTCTCTCCGCCATGCTGCAGCGCCCGATGGAAGCGGTGCTGGCAGAAGAGGCCGCCCGCGCCTGAGGCGCCTAACCGGCGCTGGCCATCCTCGGCGCCGGGGCCTCGCCCTTTCGGGCGGCGATATAGTCCAAGGCCTTCTCGCAATACCAATCGGTGAAAAGCTGGACATAGGCCTCGTCGGGCAGGCTGTAGGGGCCGGGCACATAACCGACCGAGTTCACCCCGCGCTGGTTCAGCTCCACCAGATCGCGGTCTTGCAGGTTGGTCACGTTCCACAGGGCGGTCAGGTGCTCGATGTCGTAATCCACCCCTTCCACCGCGTCCTTGTGGACCAGCCATTTGCAGGTCACCAGCGTCTCACCGGCCGAGATCGGCATGGCGCTGAAGGACACCGTCGTATCGGCGGTGGAATGGCAAAAACTGTGCGGCTCGATCGCCCAGCGAAGCGAGCCGATGTCAGGCCCGCCCGCCACCATGGGCTTCTTGCAGGCAAGCGCGCCGTCGATGGTCAGCGAGGCATGGCCTGCGTTCAGGGGAAAGCGTTCGACCTGCCACCAGGGGCCAAGGAAGGGCCCACGGCCCAGGCCCGCCGCCTCGACCCGGGCAACAAAGCCCGCGTGGTGGGGATCGTCGCCCACGGCGAAATGCCCCTCGATGCTGGCCTCGATCGGGAAGGTCAGGCAAAGTTCAGGGTGGCTGGCGCTGCAATGATAGCATTCGCGGGCGTTTTCCATCACCAGCTTCCAGTTGCCGCGCTCGACCAGGGTGTTCTGGAAGGCGACCTTGGCCTCTTCCAGACGATGCGGCGCCAGCATCGGTTCCAGATCGGCGCGGTGGCGGGCGAAGGGGGGCGGCGTCTCGGCCAGGCAGACGAAAAGGGCGCCGGCGACGTTTTCGACATGGACCGGCCGCAGGCCGTGGGCGGCGGGGGCGAAGCTGTCGGGCATGCTGCGGGCATGAACCAGCTTGCCGTCCAGATCATAGACCCAGCGGTGATAGGGGCAGACCAGGCGGGTGCGCGCCCCGGCGCCCTCGGCGCAAAGCTGCGCGCCACGGTGGCGGCAGGTGTTGTGGAACGCGCGCAGCACGCCCGCCGCGTCGCGGGTGATCACCACGCCCGAGCCCGCGATGCTGACCGAAAGATAGCCGCGCGGCTGGGGGATCTCGCAAGCAAAGCCCGCCAGAATCCAGGACTGGCCGAAGATCGCCGCCAGGTCGAACTCGTAAGCCTCGGCGCTGTTGTAAAGCGCTTGCGGCAGGGCATGGCCGGGCTGGCGGCGGGTGATCAGGTCGCGGATCTTGTCCAGATGGACCATGGCGGGTTCCTCCTTGCGGTGTCTGGGGGCCGCGGCCCCCGCAGTCCCGGGCTACAGCGGCCCGAGCGAGAGTTCGAGCGTGGCCAAGCAGATCTGTTTGGCCGCTTTCGGCGACAGAAGTTTCGGTTCGATGCAGCGTTCCAGACCCAGGCCGTCGACCAGGGCGATCAGCATCTGGGCCAGGGTCTTCACGTCCACCGTCAGGCCGCGCGCCAGGGCGACCTCGGCCAGGGCGGCTTCCAGATCCTGACGATAGCGGGAATATTGCCGGCGATGCTCGCGCTTCAGCGCCGGGTTGTTGACGATTTCGGACCAGAGGGCGAGCCAGATGTTCAGCTCCTCCCGGCTGAAGAACTCGGGCGCGAACATGGCGTCGATGATCGCCAGAAGCCGCGATTTGCCGGGGTTGGGCGCGCTGAGGCCGGCGTGCAGGCGTTCGTACATGGCGCGGTAGACCGCGACCAGCAGCCCGTCCTTCGATTTGAAGTGATGGGTGATCAAACCGCGCGAGACGCCGGCCTCGTTGCAGACATTGTCGATGGTGAATTCCAGGATCCCGCCGCGCGCAAGACAGGCGAGCGCGGCCTGGATCAGGCTTGCCGAGCGTTCCGCCGCGGTCATGCGGTTGTATTTCGGGGCTGTGGCGGTGGGCATGGCGCTCCTTTCCTGCGAAGGCCGGGCCGCAGACCCGGCCCAGCTGTGTCACCCGTGGCGGCGCGGCAATCAAGCCTTGGCGAACATCACCGGGTCGGGGTGGCCATCGGCAAGGATCACCGGCTTTATGGTGCTGTGGTGGATGGCGATATAGGGCTCGAAACAGATAAAGATGAACCCGCCCGAGCCTTCCATCAGATCCTCCATCTTGTTGAAGATCGCCTTGCGCTTGGCCTCGTCCTGTTCGGTCAGGCCCTGTTGGTACAGCGCCTCGTACTCCGGGCTGTCGAAGAAGGACCAGTTGTAGATGCCGATCTGATCGGGGCGGAACCAGACGAGGTTCTCGGTCGGGTCGATGCCGCCGGCAAAGTTCATCAGCGCCAGTTCCAGCGATTTGTAGCCATCGCCCGCCGTCTTGTCGCCGGCGGCCCAATAGGCGGCGTCCTCGGTCGGCTCGATCTCGATGGTGATGCCGGCCTCGGCCATGCTGGCCTGGAAGATCTGGGCGATGGCTTGCGTGGTGCCGTCGGTCAGGGCCACCAGTTTGAGCGTCAGGTCAGAGACCCCGGCCTCGGCAAGCAGCGCCTTGGCCTTGGCAACATCGCGGGTCGGGATCAGGTTGCTGGCCCGCGCATAGGGCCCGGTCGGCGGCACCACCCCGGTGGAGCGCACCGCCAGCCCGTCATAGGCGCCGATCAGCACGGCATCGCTGTCATAGGCATATTGGATCGCCTGACGCACCCGCAGATCCTTCAAGGGTTCGGCGTTCATGTTGATGGTCAGCCAGGCATAGCGGGCGGATTGCGCCTGGATGAGCGTGGCGCCTTCCGGCATATTGGCCTTCACCTGTTTGGTGGCGCTGACCGCCAGCTTGGTGAAATCGAAGGCATCGGCCTCAAAGGCCAGCTGGGCGGATTGGTCGTCGCCGACGATATAGAACTCCACCGTTGCAAAGGCCGGCTTCGGCCCGGTCCAGTCCGGGCTGGCGGTGAGGGTGATCTTCTGGTTCTGCTCCCAGGCGGCAAAGCGGTAGGGGCCGCATTCCGCCGGCGCCGTGGTGGTATAGCTGCCGCCGGCCTTTTCGGTCGCGGCCTTGCAGATGATGTTGCCGCCGTAATAGGGCAGCGCGATCACCATGAAGGGGGCGAAGGCCTCTTTCAGGTGGATGATGCCAGAGCGGGCATCCGTGACCTCGACATGATCCAGCTTTTCGAACTGATAGGCCCAGGCGGAATCGCTGCCCGCGATCCGCTCGAACGAGAATTTCACGTCCTCCGCCGTGACGGGGCCAAAGCCGTTCGACCAGACCAGCCCCTCGCGCAGGGTAAAGGCGATCTTGGTGGGCTCGATCCACGCGATCTTCTCGGCCCCCCAGGGCTGCCACTTGTTGCCATCGCGCATGTCGCCCAGACGGACCAGCGCCACCTGCGTGCAGCGCGGGATGATCTCGTCCAGCTCGCCGATGATGCCTTTGGGGTCGAGGCACTGGAAATCCGCCAAGACGCGGATGCGCAGGGTATCGCCCTCGGACGCCCAGGCGAATTTGGCGGGCAGGGTCAGGCCGGCGAGGGCAAGGCCGGCCGCGTGAAGAAAGCCGCGACGGTCGGTGCGCCATTGGGTCATTTCAGGGCTCCTCTGGGATGGGGGCGAAGTGGCAGCGCACGAAACGCTGCGGGCTGACTTCGCGCAAGGTGGGGGTCTGGCTGCGGCAGATCGGTTGCACCTGCGGGCAGCGGCTTTGGAAAACGCAGGCTTTGGGGCGGTTCAGCAGGCTCGGGATCTCTCCCCTGATCGCCAGATCGGCCCGGCGCCGGCGCGGGTCCGGCAGGGGTTCCGAGGCGATGAGGCTTTTGGAATAGGGATGCAGGGGGGTGGCAAAGGTGGCGCGGGTCGGCCCGATCTCGACCAGGCGGCCGAGATACATCACCGCGATCCGGTCCGAGACATGGCGCAGCATGGCAAGGTTGTGGCTGATGATCAGATAGCTGAGGCCCAGCCTTGTCTTGAGGTCCGTCATCAGGTTCAGGATCTCGCCCTGGACCGAGACATCCAGCCCCGCCGTCGGCTCATCGGCGATCACCAGCTTCGGGTTCAGGACCAAGGCGCGGGCCACGCCGACACGGCGGGCCTGACCGCCGGACAGCTCATGCGGGTAGCGGCGGGCGTAATCGGCGGGCAGGCCGACAAGGTCCAGCATCTGCGCCACCTTGGCACCCATGTCGGGCACGGGCGCACGGTGGATGCGCAAGGGTTCGGCCAGAAGCGCCCCCACCGTCATCCGCGGCGAAAGCGAGGCGATGGCGTCCTGAAACATCATCGCGGTATCCCGACGCAGGCCCGCGAAATCGGCCTTGCTGACGCGGGGCTTTCCATCAAACCGGATCGCCCCCCGGGTGGCCGGCGTCAGGCCCAGAAGCGCCCGCGCGAGGCTGGTCTTGCCCGAGCCGGATTCCCCCACCAACCCAAGGCTTTCGCCCGCCTCGACCGTGAAGGAGACATCGCCGAAAATCTCCAGCCGGCGGGCAGACCCGGGGAGCAGGCCCAGAAGTCCGCCCGCCAGCGCCAGATCCAGCCCAAGGTCTTGCACGGACAGCAGGGTCATGGCTGCGCCTTGTGACAAAGGACGCTTTGCGTGGCCGAAATCCGCACCCGCGGCACAGGCGCCGCACAGACGGCAGCCGCCAGCGGGCAGCGCGGGGCAAAGCTGCATCCTTCGGGCGGCTGGCGCAGGTCGGGCAGGCGGCCGGGGATGGTGGGCAGGACCGGGGTCGCGCTGGCAAAATGGCCGGGGTCGCAGGCCAGAAGCGCCTTGGTATAGGGGTGGCGCGGGGCGTGGAAGAGGTCGTCGACCAGCGCCTCTTCGACCACCTGGCCCGCATACATCACATAGACCCGGTCACACAGTTCGGCCACCACGCCAAGATGATGGGTGATGACCAGAATGGCACCCTGATACTCCCGCCGCAGATCGCGCAGCAGGTGGATGATCTGGCCCTCCATCGTCACATCCAGCGCGGTGGTCGGCTCGTCCGCCACAAGCACCGTCGGGTTCATCAGCAGGGCCGCGGCGATGGCCACCCTTTGGCGCATGCCCCCCGACAGCTGATGCGGATAGCGGCGCAGGATCAGGTCGGGGTCAGCCATCCCGACCCGGGCCAGCAGGGCGCGGGCGCGGGCCATCTTTTCGGCGCGGGAAACGGGGGCGGCGTGCTGGAAATCCACCAGCTGCGCGCCCAGGGTCAGCACCGGGTTGAAGGCGGTCATCGGGTCCTGGAAGATCATCGCGATCTCGGACCCGCGCAGGGCGCGCTGCGCCTCGGGCGGCAGGGTCAGGATATCCTGCCCCTTGTAGCGCAGGGCGCCGTGGGTCACCTCGGCATTCTGCGGCAGAAGGTTGATCACCGCCGAGGCCAGGGTGGATTTGCCGCAACCGCTTTCGCCGACGATGCCGATGACCTCGCCGGCATGGGCGACAAGGCTGGCCCCGCGCAAGGCGGAAAGGGTGCCACCTTCGGTCCGGTAGGCGATGTCGAGGGCGTCGATCTCCAGCAAAGGGGTCATCGCGGCCTCGCGGTGGTCAGTCGGGGGTCAAGCGCATCGCGCAGGCCCTCGCCCAGGAAGGTGAAGCCCAAAGTCGCCAGAACCAGCGGCGCGCCTGCGGCAATGACCAGCGTGCTGGACAGGCGGATGGCGCTGTAGCCGTCGTAGAGGATATTGCCCCAGGACGGCGTCGGCGGCTTGACCCCGAGGTTGAGGTAGCTGAGCCCCGCCTCCAGCATGATCACCACGGGAATATCCATCGACAGCACGATGCAAAGCGGGCCAAAGACATTGGGCAGCAGGTGATGCAGCAGGATGCGGGGCGCGCCGGCGCCGATGGCCTGCTCGGCCAGGATGAAATCGGCGCTGCGCAGGGCCAGGGTCTGCGCCCGGATCAGCCTTGCATAGCCGGGGATCGAGACCAGCACCACGACCAGGATCAGCGTGGCGGTGCCCGGCCCCAAAACCGTGATGATCGCCAGCGCGAACATCATCATCGGCAGCGAGTTCAGCGCATCAAGGATCAGGACCAGCCCCGCATCCAGCCAGCGCGGCCCATAGCCCGCGATCAGCCCCAGAAGCACGCCAAGGCTGCCGGCAAGCCCGATCGCCGTCATGGCAATGCTGAGCGCGGTGCGTGCGCCATAGATGATCCGCGACAGCGTATCGCGGCCCAGCTGATCGGTGCCCAGCCAGTGCAGCAGGCTTGGCGCCTGCAACTTGGCCCGCACGTCCAGCGCCAGGGGATCATAGGGCGCCAGAAGTGGTGCGGCCAGGGCCATGACGACGAAAAGCGTCACCAGGATCAGCCCCATCAGGCCCATCGGATCGCGGATCAGCGCGCTAAGCGCCCTTGTGTCAGCGGGCCAGCGCATCGCGCACCCTCGGGTCCAGACGGGCGATCAACAGGTCGGCGGCGGTGATCACCAGGAGATAGAAGGCCGTGGTGAACAGCACCGTGCCCATGACGACCGGGTAGTTGCGCTTGAACACCGCTCCGGTGATCAGCGTGCCGATGCCGGGGCGTGAAAACACCGTCTCGACAAAGACCGCGCTGGACAGGATGCCGCCCAGCCCCACCGCGATCACCGACAGCGTCGGCACGATGGCCAGCCGCAGGGCATAGCGGGTGACGATGCGCCGCTCGGGCAGGCCGAAGGCACGGGCGGTGCGGATGTGGTTGGCGCCCATGATCTCCAGCATCGAGGCGCGCACCATGCGGGCCAGATAGCCGACCCAGCCGATCCCGATGGCAAGCGCCGGCAGGATCAGCGCGGCCGCCTGCGAGACCGGGTCCCCCGCCTTGCCAGCGCCGATGGCGGGCAGCCATTGCAGCCAGACCGCGAAGATCAGAAGAAGGTAGATCGAGACGACGAAGGACGGCACCGAGATGAAGCTGACCGACAAAAGGCCGAGGATGCGGTCGATCAGCGTGCCGCGATAGACCACCGCCAGAACGCCCAAGGTGACGCCCAGCACCAGCGCCCAGCCCAGGGCGACCGATCCCAGCAGCAGGGTCTGCGGAAAAGCCTCCAGGATCTGGTCCAGCACCGGGCGTTTCGACCAGACATCGACCCCCAGATCGCCCCGCGCCGCACTGGAAAAGAACCGCCAGACCTGCACCGCCACCGGCTGATCCAGCCCCATCCGCGCCGTCAGCATCGCCTTCAGCGCCGGGGTGGCGCGCGGGCCAAGCGCCACGCTGGCCGGGTCGCCGGGCACCAGAAAGACCATGCCATACATCGCCAGCATGACGACAAAAAGGATCAGCACCGCCAGCGCCACGCGTTTGATCGCATAGGTCAGCATCGGCTACACCATGTCACGGGCGATCTCCTCATCCCAGGCGCGCTCGAAGATCAGCTCGGCGCCCTCGTGGATCTGCACCGCCATCTCGACGCGGAAATGCGTGGCCGTGCAGGACAGCCGCCCGGTGGAGTGGTGGTGGATCGTGGCCTCGGGAAACTGCATGATGGCGCGGAACTCGGTCCGCGTCACCGCCGAGAGGGGATCGCCCTCGGTGATCTCATGGCTGACCATGCCAGAGGAGGTCTGGATCTGGCCGATATCCGGCAGGGTCCGGGTGTAATTGTAGCGCGGGAATTCGACCGTCATCCTGCCCGACAAGAGATCGCGGATCACCCGGCGCTGCGGCGGGTTTTCCGCCGGGTGATAGGTGCAGGGCGTATGCGGGGCGCGGGTGGCGGGGCCGAAGGCGGGCAGGTCGGCATCCGCCGCACGGGGCGGGCGCACCGGCAGGTCCAGCCCGCTGTCGCCCAGATGCAGGGTCAGGGTGGCAAGCTCGGGCGAGGGCCAGGCGATCGGGTAATAGCTGGTCGACAGCGACACCGCGATGCGGTGGCCGGGCGGGAAAGCATGGGCGATGTCATCGAGATCGACGGTGGCGTCATAGACCTTGCCGGGGATCAGGGCCTTAGGCTCCGCGTGGCTGTCGCGGTGGGTCAGGTTCAACAGCCCGACCGTGACCCGGGTGGAGCGGCCATCCGGCGCCACATCGTTCAGCCGCACGGCAACCAGGGCCTGCGGCTTGTCGCAGGAAAAGCGCAGGTGCAGCTGCGGCGCGCCGAGGATCTCCTTCCTCTCCTCCAGCGGGGCAGAGACGAAGACCAGCGAGCCGCCGTCATCCTCGCGCTGATCGGGGGGCCAGTCGGCGTCATTGCCATAACGCCCGACCTCGCCCGCCGTCAGCCCGACCCAGAGCGGCGCGCAGATCTGCGCCCTGCCCTGCCCTGCGCCGCCCAAGACCCCTTGCGCGCCGAGGGGCAGGCGTTCGGGCCTGATGCGGGGCGAGGGCCAGGCGTCCTCGGCCACCCAGCGGCCCGGACGGTCCAGATAGCAGGTCCGCGGCGGCACATGATCCTGCATCCAGACCCGGTAGATCGGCTGATCCATCATCCCGGTGTCGATGCCCTTGGTCCAATGATCCAGCCAGCGCACCAGTTCTTGCAGCCAGCCGATGGCGGGTTCGACCGCCACCTCATGCGGATAGGAATGCGCCCAGGGGCCGACCAACCCCAGACGCGGACCGGACAGCCTGGCCAGCAGGCGCGGCACCGCTTCAGAATAATTGTCGGCCCAGCCGCTGACCGCATAGACCGGCACCTTGATGGCGGAAAAATCCTCGCAGATCGAGCCCTGCTTCCAGAAATCGTCCCGGCGCTGATGGCTCAGCCAGTCAAGGATCCAGGGCCGGTTGGCCTTGATCCGCGCCATCCACATCGCGCGCCAGGCGCTGCCCACCACCTGCGGATCGGGCGGCAGGTCATTGGCGGAAAACATGGTCGAGGACCAGTCGAAATTGTCCTTGGACAGGCAACCGCCGACCCAATGCACATCCGTGGCATAGCGGTCATCGGTGGAGCCGACGGTGATCACCGTCCGCAGGGCCGGCGGCTGGCGTGCCGCGATCTGCAAGCCGTTGAACCCGCCCCAGGAGATTCCGATCATCGAGACCTGACCATCGCACCAAGGCTGCGCCGCGATCCAGGCGATGGCGTCGACACCGTCCAGCTGTTCGGCTTCGGTATATTCGCCGGTGATCACGCCGTCGCTGTCGCCGGTGCCGCGGATGTCCAGACGGATGCAGGCATAGCCGTGGCCTGCGACATACATATGCAGGCCCTGATCGCGGGTCCGGGTGCCGTCGCGCAGCCGGTAGGGCAGGTATTCCAGAAGCACCGGCACAGGCGCCGCCCCGGTCAGGGCGGCCTCTGGCAGCCACAGCTTGGCCGCCAGCCGCGTCCCGTCGGGCAGCGGCACCCAAAGGGTTTCGATGATCTGAACCTGATGCGGGAAGTCGGTCTGGATTCGCGTCATGTCGCCCTCTTGTTGAATGATCATGTAACAACCTCAAGGCATCTGGCAACATAAAATTAAGGATATTGACGAAGTTCCGCGCCGATGTATGTTATATGAATATTCAACAAGGAGTGGTTGATGGACCCTCGCCACGCGATCCTTTTTGAGTCGGTGAAGATCGGACCGGTCACCGCCCCCAACCGGTTTTACCAGACCCCGCATGCCACGGGCCTTGGCTGGCAACGCCCGCAGGCCGGGGCCGCGCTGCGCGGGGTGAAGGCCGAGGGCGGCTGGGGCGTGGTCTGCACGGAATATTGCTCGATCCACCCGTCCTCGGACGATTCCCCGCATGGCTTTCTGACCCTGTGGGAGGACAGCGATGTGCCCGCCCTCGCCCTGACCGCCGCGGCGATCCATGCCCACGGCAGCCTCGCCGGGGTCGAGCTGTGGCATGGCGGGGCCCATGCCTCGAACCGGATGACAAGGCAGCCGGGGCTGGCGCCCGACATCCAGCCGGCGATGTTCCACCTGCCCACCACGGCGCGGGCGATGGATGCCAGCGACATCAAGGCCTTTCGCGGCTGGCAGCGCACGGCGGCCCTGCGGGCGAAACAGGCGGGGTTCGACATCGTCTATGTCTATGCCGGGCATGATTACCTGCCGTTCCAGTTCCTCTCGGCCCGGTCCAACACGCGGGGCGATGCCTATGGCGGGTCTTTGGAAAACCGCGCCCGTCTGCTGCGCGAGATGATCGAGGACACCAAGGACGCCGTCGGCGACACCTGCGCCGTGGCGGTGCGGCTGGCGGTCGACGAACTCCACGGCCCCCGCGGCATCACCAGCGAGGGCGAGGGGCGCGAGGTGGTCGAAATGCTGGCCGAACTGCCCGACCTTTGGGATGTGAACGTGGCCGGCGCCCTTGGCAATGACAGCAAATCGGCCCGCTTCAGCGCCGAGGGCTTTCAGGAACCCTATGTGGCCTTCGTCAAGGGCCTGACCAGCAAGCCGGTGGTCTCGGTCGGCCGCTTCACCTCGCCCGAGACGATGGTGGATCAGATCAAACGCGGGGTGCAGGATTTAATTGGCGCGGCGCGGCCCTCGATCGCCGATCCCTTCCTGCCGCAGAAGATCCGCGAGGGTCGGGCCGACGAGATCCGCGAATGCATCGGCTGCAACATCTGCCGCGCCGCCAACAACGAGGCGGTGCATCTGCGCTGCACGCAGAATCCGACGATTGCCGAGGAATGGCGGCAGGGCTGGCACCCCGAGCGGATCGCGCTTTTGCCGCGTCGCGACAAGGTGCTGGTGGTGGGGGCAGGCCCATCAGGGCTGGAGGCGGCGCTGGCCTTGGGCCGGCGCGGCGCCGAGGTGACCCTGGCCGAGCGCGGCGGCGCTTTGGGCGGGCGGATCCTGCGCGAAAGCACCCTGCCCGGCCTGTCGACCTGGATCCGGGTGCGCGACTGGCGGGCGCATATGATCGGCAAATTGCCCAATGTCGAGGTTTTCAGGGGCAGCGAGATGACCGCCGCCGACATCGCCGATTTCGGCGCCGATCATGTGGTGCTGGCCACCGGGTCACGCTGGCGCCGCGATGCAGTGGGGGTTACGGGGACCGAGGCGCTGACCCTGCCCAAGGCCCTGACGCCGGACGATATTTTCGCCGGTGCCGCGGTGGCGGGGCCGGTGGTGATCTATGACGACGAACATTACTTCATGGGCGGCGCCCTGGCCGAGCGCCTGCGCGCCCAAGGCCATGCGGTCACCTATGTCACGCCCCATGCCGTGGCCTCCAGCTGGACGGCGATGACCGACGAGCAGGGCTTTGTCCAGGCTCGCCTGCTGCGCGCCGGGGTCGAGATCGTGACCGGCCACGTCCTGACCGGCCAGGAGGGCGCCAGCCTGCATTTGGCCTGCGCCCATACCGGGCGGGGGGTGACGCGGGAGTGCGGGACGCTGATCCTGGTAACGGGGCGGCTGCCGGTGGACGATCTTTACGCGCCGCTGGTTGCGTCAGGCCTTGCGGTGACGCGGGTGGGCGATTGCCTGCAACCCTCTTCCATCGCCGATGCGGTCTATGCCGCGCACCGCTTTGCCCGCGGCTTTGGTGGCACCCAGACCCCCGTCCTGCCGCGCGAAAAGCCGCCGCTGCGCGCCGCGGTCTAAGGGCTTCAGGGGCGCAGGCCGGGACCGGCGTTCAGCGCCAGGGCGGATTGCTCGTCGGTGATCAGCGTCGTCGGCGCCAGGGTCAGGATCGCCGCCCGCAAGGCCTTCAGCTTGTCCTTGCCGCCGGAAATCAGCACCCGTTCGGGCGTGCGGCGCAGGCGCGCGAGGTTGACCGAGATCACCCGGTTGTTCACCTCATGGTCGACGAGATCGCCCTTCTCGTCGATGAAATTGTAAAGCACGTCGCCCACCGCCCCCGCCTCGATCATCGAACGGCGGTCAGCCTCGGAAAGATAGCCGGTGCGGTAGCTGGTCGTCAGCGTGCTGATGCCGCCACAGGACAGCAGCGCCATGTCCAGCTTGTCGGCCATCTCGAAAATCGCGGAAAGGCCGCAGCGTTCCAGAAGCGCGTGCTTGGTCTCGGGGCTGTCGACCACGGCGGGGGCGGGGATGAGGAAGCCCTCGCCCTGGAACAGTTCGGCGAACTGCCAGGCGAACTCGGCCGGGTTGAAGCGGCGGGCGGCGGCGATGCCGCCGAGCAGCGAGACGACGCGGAAATCGTCAAGCGTGGCCCCGGCGATGTAAGGCAGGGTGTTGAACAGCGTGCGCCCCCAGCCGACGCCGACGGTCATGCCCGACTTCATCTCGCCCGAGATGAAGCTGCCGGCGGCGGCGGCGATGACCTTGACCGGGTCAGCCTCGGGGTCAGAGAAGGGCGCGATGATCACCCGGTTGATGCCGAAGCGGGTTTCCATCTCGCGCTCGAGCAGCAGAAGCTCGGTCAGCGGGGCGGAGATGGTGATGCGCACCTCGTTGCGGCGGCGGGCATCGGCCAGAAGCCGCACCACCATCACGCGGCTGATGCCCAGCTGGGTGGCGATGTCGTTCTGGGTGCTGCCCTCGACATGATAGAGCCAGATGGCGCGGGCGCGCAGCCGGTCCGCCTCGCTCTGGATGCCCGCGCCCTGAGGATTTGCGGTCTGGGTGGCCCCCTGCATGCGTCGTCCTTCGCCCCGATGATCAGCCGGCAACCTCGACCGCACTGATCAACTGCTGGGCGATCCGCGCAACCCGGTCCGGGCATTCGATCTGGGGAATATGCCCTGCGCCCGAAAGAAGATGAAGCGCGAATTCGCCTTCTGCGGCGATCGCCTGGGCAAAGGGCAGGATATGGTCGCGCCTGCCCCAGAGGATCTGCGTCGGCAGGGTCAGCCTCTGCAGGGCGGCGCGCAGGTCGAAGGCCTGGACGCCATCGGGAAACAGCGCCTCGGCCATATCGGCCTGGCAGGCGCGCAGGCCCGCGTCCTGGCGGCTGCGCATCGCGGCACGGGCGTAGTCGTCGCTGATGCCGTCGGGCGTGGCGGTCAGGCGGCGCAGCCAGGGGGCGAGGCTTTCGACCCGGCTGGCGCGGGTGATGCCCCTCAGCGCCGCGGCGTCGATCTCGGGCCCCAGCCCGGCGGGAGAGATCAGCGCCAGGCTCGCCACCTTCCGGCCGCGGATATCGGCGAGGGCGAGCGCCAGCGCCGCGCCGAGCGAATGGCCGAGGAGATGGACCTCCCCCGCATCCCGCGTGGCGGCGTCGAAAGCCTCGACCACCATGCGCGCAAGGTCCTGAAAGCTGCGGATCTGCCGTTTGGGCGATTTGCCATGGCCGGGCAGGTCGATCCGGATCAAGGGCCGCGCCGGGCCGAGGGCCTTTTCCAGGGGCGCCCACGACTGGCTGTCGGCCGTGAAACCGTGGAGCAGGACCAGCGGCCTGCCCTGCCCCGCACGGCGCGAGACATGGAGCGGGCCAGTTCCCGGGGTCCAGGTCGATGCCGCCGGGAGTGCCGCCTCTGCCAGCGCGGGGGCGATAAGCGCCGTCACATCGTCGCGCTGGACGCGGCCGTTCGGGCCGGTGCCGGTGACGCCGGTCAGATCGAGCCCATGATCGCGGGCGATGCGGCGGGCGGCGGGTGTGGCGCGGCGGGTGGATGGCGCCGGGCTTTCTGCCACGGGCAGCGGAGCGGGCGCAGCCATAGCCGGGGCGGCGGCGGGCAGGTCTTCTTCCAGCGCGGTCGCAGGTTTCGGCCCGACCGCCTCGCCTTCGGCGTAGATCCAGGCCACCACGGTACCGACCGCCACCCTCTCGCCGGGCTGGGCCGAGACATGGTGCAGATAGCCGCTGGCGGGGGCCTCCACCTCCATCGCGGCCTTGTCGGTCTCGATGTCGAAGAGCGGCGCGCCCTGTTTGACGAAGGCGCCTTCCGCGACATGCCAGACGGCCAGGGTGCCATGCGACATGTCCATGTCGACCTTGGGCAGGATCACTTCCACCGGCATCTCTCAGACCTCGCGCCGGACAAGGCGGCGGGCAGCGGCGGCGATCGTCTCCATCTGCGGCACCGAGGCGCGTTCGAGGTCGGGGTTATAGGGCACCGGCGCGTCCGAAGCCCCCAGTCGCAGGATCGGCGCGTCGAGATAGTCGAAGGCATCGCTTTCCGCGACCATGGCGCTGATCTCGGCGCCGACGCCAAAGGCTTTCACGCCCTCATAGACCACCATCAGCCGCCCCGTCTTGCGGACCGAGGCGAGGATGGTCTGATGGTCGATCGGGCGGATCGAGCGCAGGTCGATGACCTCGGCGCTGATGCCTTCGGCGGAAAGCCTTTCGGCAGCCTCCAGCGCGCGGTGCAGCATGATGGACCCGGCGACGATGGTCAGATCCGCCCCCTCGCGCCGCACCAGGGCCTTGCCGATGGGGGTGAGGTAATGGCCCGAGGGCACATGCCCCCGCGTCTTGTAGAGAAGCTTGTGTTCAAAGATCATCACCGGGTCGGGGTCGGCGAGCGCGGCGAGCAACATGCCCTTGGCATCCTCTGGCGTGGCCGGTTGCAGCACTTTCAGACCGGGGACATGGCCGAACCAGGCCTCGATGCTCTGGCTGTGCTGCGCGGCGGCCCCGGTGCCCGAGCCGGAGGGCAGGCGGAAGACCACCGGAACCGAGGCCTCGCCCCCGAGCATGTAGCGCAGCTTGGCGGCCTGGTTGACGATCTGCTCCATCGCCAGCATGGCGAAATCGGAAAACTGAAATTCGAAGATCGGCTTCAGACCGGTCAGCGCGGCCCCCACGGCCACCCCCGCCCCGCCAAGTTCCGAGATCGGCGTGTCCATCACCCGATCCGGCCCGAACCGGTCCACCAGGTCCAGCGTGACCTGAAACGCCCCGCCATAGACGCCGATATCCTCGCCCATCAGGATCACGGTCGGGTCCGCCTCCATCGCAAGGGCCATCGCCTCGCGGATGGCCTCGGCATAGGAGAGGGTGCGCAGATCTGCGGCTTGGGGGACGGCATTCATGGCTCAGACCTCGGCATAGACGTAGCGGGTGACTTCGGAGACTTGCGGTGCGGCGCTGGCCTTGGCGAAGTCGATGCCCCTTTGCACATCGGCTACGGCTTCGGCGGCGACGGCATCGGCATCGGCCTCGTTCAGGATGCCATGCGCCACCAGTTCGCCCCGAAAGCGGGCGATCGGATCGCGGGTCATCCAGTCTTCGATCTCTTCCTTGCTGCGATAGCGGTTACGGTCGGATTTCGAATGGCCGCGCCAACGGTAGGTCAGGTTTTCAACGAGGCTCGGCCCCTCGCCCGCCCGCGCCCGGGCGATGGCGATGTGCAGCGCCTCGGCCACGGCGGAGAAGTCGTTGCCATCCACCGTCACACCGGGCATCGAATAGGAGGCCGCCCGCTGCGAGACCCGGGCGACCGAGGTTGACCGCGCGGTGGAGGTCGACATGCCGTAGCCGTTGTTTTCGCAGACAAAGATCACCGGCAGCTTCCAGACGCTGGCCATGTTCAAAGCCTCGTGGAAGGCGCCTTCGTTGTTGGCGCCATCGCCGAAGAAGCACACGGTGACATCGGTCTTGCCCAGCCTCTTGGCCGACAGGGCCGCACCCACGGCAATGGGCAGGCCGCCGCCCACGATGCCATTGGCGCCAAGGTTGCCGGTCTTCACATCGGCAATATGCATCGAGCCGCCGCGGCCGTGGCAATAGCCGGTCTCCTTGCCGAAGAATTCGGCGAACATCCGGCCGACATCGGCCCCCTTGGCGATGCAATGGCCGTGGCCGCGATGGGTCGAGGTGATCTTGTCGTTGTCGGTGAGCTCGATGCAGGTGGCCATGGCAGAGGCCTCCTGCCCGATCGACAGGTGCATCGTGCCGTGGATCAGACCCCTTGTGTAGCTGTCCTCGGCGCCTTCTTCGAAGCGGCGGATCAGATACATCCGCTTCAAAGCCTCGCGCAGGACAGCGGGGGCATAGGTGCGGATCGCGAAAGGGCGGTTGTCGGCGGGTTCGGCCATGGTCAGAGCCCCAGCATCGCATCTTGCCGGGCGCGCAGCACCGCAATCCTGGAGCTGGCGGGGACGGCGGTATTGGCGCGGGTGATCAGATCGCCCTTCTTGATCGGCGCGGTGACCTTGGCCCCGGTCAGAAGGCCGCAGGGAATGGCGCCAGCGGCGCGCGCCTCGGGGGCGGTCATGATCCAGGCGCGGTAGCAATATTCGCCGATCTGGTCGAGCGTGTCGCCCACGGCCATGTCCTTCTTGGCCACGGCGCAAACCTCGGCCACCGGGCGCGGCATCGGCACCATGTCGGCCTTGCCGTAAAGCACGGCGCGGGCGCAGGTCAGCGGCACCTCCAGCGAGGTCAGGTGATAGGGGCGGAAGAAGGTGAAATAGGGGCCGGTCCCCATCTTCAGATCCTCCATCCTTTCGCGGATGCGGGGATGGTCCATCTCGGCCACCACAAAAACGCCCGGGGCCACGCCCTTGCCGATCGAATAATCCACCCGGCCTTCAGAGGAGGACAGGACCCCGCCCGCCGAAGCCGGCACCAGCACCTTGTTCAGCTCCTCGCGCGAACAGGCCGGGCCGTGCATGCCGGGCTTGTCGGGGATCAGGCCGGTGGCATTGGCGATGGCGGCCATCTCCACCATGGTTTTCGAGCCATCCACGAACTCCACCAGCATCCGCGGGTTCATGTGGCGGCGGACGGCTTCCTCCGTATAGGTGTCGGGCGTCGCGTCGATGTTGAGCGGGTTGTTCTTGCCCTTGCCGGCGCTGATGATCCGGTGGCCCATGGCCGAGACGAACTCGATCAGCTCCATGCAGGAAGAGGGTTCATCCCCGGCGCCGAGCGAATAGATCACGCCCAGACGTTCGGCCTCGGATCGCAGATAGGCGCCGATCGTCACATCAGCCTCGACATTCATCATCACCAGATGCTTGCCGCGCTCCATCGCGGCAAGGCCGATTTCGGCGCCGACGGCGGGGATGCCGGTGGCGTCGATCACCACGTCGATCAGGCCGGATTCAAGCAGGGTTTCAACCCGTTGCGTGGTGGCGATGCGGCCGGATTCGATGGCGGCGTTCAGGGCGTCGGTGCTGTCGGTGGCCTGGGCGCGGTCGGGGTCGCCATAGGCGATGGTGACCGAGCGTCCGGCGGCCTGCGGGTTCAGCTCGCTGATCGCGCCGATTTCGATGCCGCGCATATGGGCGACGCGGCTGACGATGTCGGTGCCCATCTCTCCCGCGCCGACCAGGCCGATTCGGACCGGCTTGCCGGTTTCGGCACGCGCGGCCAGGTCTCTTGCCAGGCCCGTCAGGGCGACGTTGGTGGGCATTGCGGTTCTCCTCTAAGCTGTTGCCGCAAGCTAGATGCACATTTGCTCTCGTGTCAATCAGAAGTTCACGCTGCAACGCGGCATAACTGCTGAAAAAACAGGATTGACAGGCTGTATGGCCTGCACACATGATGCGATGGTGAAATGAAAGTTCACAGCCCCGCAACTGCAACCCTTCATCGGCGCCTGAGGAGCGCGTCCTGACAGGTGGTGCAGCGCCGCGGTAGCCAGCTTACAATGACGCCATGGGAGGAGTTTCGAATGAACACATCTATGAAGGGGCTGTCGCGCCGGTCGTTCCTGCGCACCGGTGCGGCCTTTGGTCTGGCCGCGGCCCCGGCTGGGCTTGCGCTGCCGGCGCGGGCCGGATCGGACCTGCCCGACATCCAGTCGGTGCTCGATAAGATCTCGGTCGCGGGCTATGTGCGGGAGGATTACCGCAAGCTTTACAACATGACCGACGACCCGCTCTGGGACCCCAAGAAAGACTGGATCCGCACCGTCGACTGGGAAAAGGTCCGCTCCGAACAGGCCGGCAAGACCGTGCGCTTTGCCATCGGCGCCGCCGATGCCGACTCGGCCGCCGAGGGGCTGAAACCCTTCGAGGCGCTGTCGGGCATCAAGGTCGAGCTGGTGCCGATCCCCGATGACAGCTTCTACGACAAGGCGATTGCCGAGTTCATCTCGGGCAATGCCTCTTTCGACGCGCTGCAGTTCTTCTCGGCCTGGCTGGGCGATTTCGCGGGCCCGGGTTTCCTTGCGCCGCTCGACGATTATGCCGCCAAGTGGAACCTGCCGCTGGACGATTTCTACGACACCTACCGGCTGAACTACGGCTATTTCGGCGGCAAGCTGGTCGGCATTCCCTTCGACTGCGACATCCAGATGGTCCATGTCCGCAATTCGGTGATGGAGAAGGTTCTGGGCGGCCCGGTGGACCGCGTGAAATCGATCCCGACCTATGACGAGCTGATCCGGGTTTCGGGCGAGGCCAACAAGCTGGGTGGCGGCGTGGCCGGCATCGGCCTGCTGGGCGCGCGTGGCTTCTGGGCGACCTATACCTGGGAGCATATCGCGGCCCAGGCCGGGATGCAGCTTTTCGACGACAACTTCCAGCCGCAGCTGACCTCGGATGCCTCGATGAAGGGGATGGATATCCTGCTCGCGCTGTCCAAGAACGCGATCGAGGGGGTTTCGGGCGCCAGCTGGGGCGAGAACCGGGCGGCCTGGCTGGGCGGTCAGGTGGCCACCAACATCTCCTGGCAGGATTCGGGCACGCAGGCCATGCGGCCGGACCAGTCGAAGATCGTCGGCGATTTCACCACGATCTACGAACCGCGCATCGAGGGCGGCGTCTGGGCCCCGCCGAACATCGCCGGCTCCACCTCCTGTGTCACCTCGACCGCGCAGAACCCCGAAGGCGCCTTCCTGATGCTGGCCTTCCTGACCACCTCGTCGATCATGGCGATGAACGAGGCCAATGCCAATGGCGTGGCGCCGGGCTATCGTTCGGTCCTGGCCAATGAAAAGCTGCGCGCCGTGTCGCAGCCGATGAAGGTCTGGGCCGAAAGCCTCGATCACGCCTGGTGCAGCCCGCGCATCCCCGGCATGTTCGAGATGGAACAGGCGCTTGGCAACGAGATCAACCGCGCGATCACCGGCCAGATCACCGGCAAGGAAGCGCTGGAGAACGGCCAGAAGGCCTGGGCCGCGATCCTGGCCAAGAACGGCTTCGGCACGGACAAGGCGCCGGTCAAATATGCCGACGTCAAGGCTGGCACCTATGTCGGTGCGGGCAAGCCGCTGCCGTTCTGATCAGATGACGACCATTGCTCCCGCAGGTCGGCCTGGCTCGGTCAGGGAAGGGGTGGCGAAAGCCGCCCCGACCCGCCCCTTGCGCCGACGTTCGCCCCGGCTGCGCGCCGCCTTTCCCTATTTGCTGGTAGCCCCGGCGCTTCTGTACCTGCTGGCGATCACGCTTTATCCCGGCATCTTCGCGATCTACCAAAGCCTCTTCGTCGTGACCTTCAAGGCCTGGAACTGGGCCGGCATGACCAATTACACGACCCTGCTGCAGGACCGCGAGTTCTGGCAGGCCTTGCGCGACACCGCGATCATCGGCGGGATTTCCCTCGTAGCACAAACCGTCATCGCGCTGACGATTTCCTATTTCGCCTACCGCGACCCCTTCATCCGCGGCTGGCGGATCACCTACCTGATGCCGATGCTCTTCATGCCATCGGCCGTGGCCTTCCTGTGGAAGCTGGCCTTCAACGACGGGCGGGTGATCTCTGACCTTCTGATGAAGCTGCACCTCACCTCGGGCAATATCGACTGGCTGGGCTCGGTCCCGCTGGCGCGGCTGACGCTGATCGTGGCCGATGTCTGGCAGTGGACGCCCTTCCTCTTCATCATCTTCGTGGCCGCCCTGCAGGGCCAGGACCAGGAGATCGAGGAGGCCGCCCGTCTGGATGGCGCCAGCTGGCCCGCGATCTTCTGGAACATCTCGCTCCCGATGATGCGCCCGATCATCGTGGTGGCGGTCACCCTGCGCGGCATCGACATCACCACCATGTTCACCAATGTCTATATCATGACCCAGGGCTCGCCCGGCGGGGCGACCGAAACCATGAGCTATTTCATCTACCGCCAGGGTTTCCGGATGTTCAACTTCGGCTATGCCTCGGCCGCCTCGGTGCTGATGCTGATCCTGACGACCATCGTGGCCCAGACCGTGGTCAAGCGCGCGTTCCACTCGGGGAAGAAATGATGGCCCAGACAAACATGATGGCCAAGGCAAAGCCCAAGAACCGCGGCGAAAGCATGGTGATCCGCTATCTGGTGCTGGGGTCCTGGGCGCTGGTCTGCCTGGCCCCGGTGCTCTGGTTCCTGTCGATCGCCTTCCGCCCCCGGACCGAGATCATCGGCACCTATCCGATCTATTTCCCGACCCTGTCGCTGGACGCCTGGCGCCAGCTGATCGAGGACTGGCCGATCGCGCAATACCTGCGCAACTCGCTGGTTTCGGTCGCGGGCTCGGTGATCATCGACCTGGCCCTGGCGATCCCGGCGGCCTTTGCCCTGTCGCGGTACGAGTTCAAGGGGCGCGAGGATATCGGCTTTTACATCCTTTCCACCCGGATGATGGCGCCGGCCATCGTTGCCGTGCCGATCTTCTTTCTGTTCCGCAAGATGGGGATGCTGGATACGGTCTGGGCTCTGATGCTGGTCTATGCCGCGATCAACCTGTCGCTCGTCACCTGGATCATCCGCAGCTACATGCTGGATATCCCCAAGGAACTGGAGGATGCCGCCCGCACCGATGGCGCCGGCGATCTGCGCATCCTGTGGGAGATCATCGTCCCCGCCTGCCTGCCCGGCATCATCACCGCAGCGGTGATCGCGGCGATCTTCGCGATCAACGAGTTTCTCTTCACCCTGCTCATCGCCTCGACCGAGAAGGCCTATACGATGTCGGTGGCGCTTGCCAACTTCACCGGCGGCTCGGATGGCGTGATCTACAATGCAATCGCCCTCGTCTCTTTCCTCGCCTTCGTGCCGATCCTGATCCTGGTGGTCCTGATCCAGAAGCACCTGTCGCGCGGTCTGACGATGGGTGCCGTGAAAGGTTAAGCCATGGCTTCGATCCAACTGTCCAATATCGTGAAAAGCTACGGCGCCTTTGTCGGCGTCCGCGAGATGTCCCTGAACATCGAGGATGAGGAGTTTCTCGTCCTCCTCGGCCCCTCGGGCTGTGGCAAGACCACGACGATGCGGATGATCGCCGGGCTGGAACAGCCGACCGAGGGCGAAATCACCATCGGTTCGGAAGTGGTCAATGGCGTGGATGCCCGCGACCGCGACGTGGCCATGGTGTTTCAGGGCTATGCGCTTTACCCCAACATGTCGATCTACGAGAATATCCGCTTTCCTTTGCGGATGCGCGGGATCCCCAAGGGCGAACAGGATGCGATGATCCGGCAGGCCGCCAAGATGGTGGAACTGGGCGAATACCTCGACCGCAAGCCCGGCGCCCTGTCGGGTGGCCAGCGCCAGCGCGCGGCCCTGGCCCGCGCCGTGGTGCGCCAGCCGCAGGTCTTTTTGATGGATGAACCGCTGTCGAACCTCGACGCGAAGCTGCGCGCCTCGATGCGGGTGCAGATCAAGCATCTGCAGCGCCAGCTGAAGGTGACGACGGTCTATGTGACCCATGACCAGATCGAGGCGATGACGCTGGCCGACCGCATCGTGATCATGGACCGCGGCGCCATCCAGCAGATCGGCACCCCGGACGAGATCTATTCCGATCCGGCCAATACGTTCGTGGCAGGCTTCATCGGATCGCCGCCGATGAACCTGATCACGGGCACGGCCGAGGGCGGCATCTTCACCGCGCAGGGCGTGCGGGTGGCCTGCCCCCCTGCCCTGTCCGGCAAGGTCACCCTTGGCATCCGCCCGGAAGATTGCCGCGTCGGCGGGACCGATGTGCAGGGCCTCGTCTATGGGGTGGAGCCGACCGGGGATGTAACCTACCTCACCGTCTCCACCGGGGCGAAACAGATCGAGGTCAAGGCCGCCCGCGATTTCCGGTCTGACATCGACCGGGCCATCGGCATCGGCTTTGATCCGGCACGGCTTTATTTCTTCGACGAAAAAGGTCAGCGCATCCGGGGTGTGGCATGAGCCCAAGCTTCGATTACACCTCGATGGGCTTCATCACCTTCGATGCGCTCTGCCGTCCGGTCACGCAGATCCCGCCCGGGGGCGATACCTATTTCGTCGAGGAGCTGACCCTTGCCGTTTCGGGCGCTGCCGGAAGTGCGGTGATCGTGGCCGCCAAGCACGGGCTGAAATGCCAGGCCGTGGGCGGCGTCGGCTATGACGACATGGGCGACTGGGTGCTGATGAAGCTGGCCCGGTTCGGCATCGACACCGAACTGATGCAGCGCTGCGAGGGCTATACGACCTCTTCCTCGCTGGTGACCACGCGGCCGGATGGCCAGCGCCCTGCCCTGCACAAACGCGGCGCCACCGACGGCTTCTTCATCGACGATACCCAGATCGACCGGGTGCTGGACACCAAGATCCTGCATGTCGGCGGGGTCGGCCTGATGAACCGGATGGACAGCGGCCGCACCCGCGAGGTGATGGCCGAGGCCAAGCGCCGCGGGGTGATCACCACGCTGGACGTCTTCGCCTCGACCAGCGCCGATCTGCCCAAGGTCGAACAGCTTCTGCCCTATACCGACTATTTCCTGCCCTCCGAGGAAGAGGCGCGCGCCCTGTCCGGCCTGCAGACCGACCGCGATCTGGCGCAGTTCCTGCTGGACCGCGGGGCGGGCTGCGTGATCCTGACGCTCGGCGCCGACGGCGCCTTCTACCGCAGCCAGAACGGGACCGAGTTCCGCACCCCCTCGTTCCAGATCGAGGTGAAATGCACCTGCGGTTGTGGCGACTGCTTCAACGGCGGCTTTGCCACCGGGCTGCATCTGGGCCTGAGCCCGCAGGACAGCGTCGAACTGGCGCAGGCCTCCTCGGCGCAGAATGCCACCGGGCTTGGCAGTCAGGCCGGGGTGCGCGATCTGGCCCATACGCGGGAATTCATCGCCACGACACCGCATCGCGCCAAGGTCTAGCTTCCCGCCCGGCCCGCGATGGTCTATCCTGAAGGGGCCGAGAAGAGAGTGAAAATGTCGAACCCGAACCTGCGCCCCGATGTCATGCCGCTGCGCGATGCCCTGCGCGGGCTACGCCATGCGGTGCGGCGTGGCGGCGAAACCCTGCTGGAGGCGATGCCGCTGGACGCGCTGCCGCGCCCGGCTGCCGAACTGGCCGGGGTCGTGCTGCGCGAGGTGGGCGAGATTGCGAAAGGCGTGAACGATGTCGCCTCGGGTCTGGCGCGGATCGCACTTGGTGCGGGGGACAAGCAGCCGGAATCGCTGCAGAAACTGACCGCGCTGCAGGGGGCGGAGGATGGTTTCGCGCAAGGCATCTATGCGGCGCTGCGCTCGGTCCTGCGGCGGCTGAACGCGCCTTCGGCCTATGTCAGCGAGACGGCGGCGCGCGCGGCCTTCCTGTCGCTGTCGCCCGCTCAGCGGCAGGGCAATGAGGCCGAGATCGCCGCCTCCCTCTCGCTTGCCCTGGCCGAGGCCAAGGTCCTGCGCGGCGCCTCGGCCGAGGATGCGGCCCATGTGCCCGGCAGCTCGCTGCAGACCACCGCGATCTTCGCCGTGATGCTTTGGCTGCAGTCCAACCGGGGCGAGGCAGAGGATGAGGCCGCCCTCACCTCGGCCACCGATCTGGCCGTGGCGCTTGCCGCCGAGGCGGAGGCCGCCTTCCGCCTGCGCGACGGCAAGGCCCTGGCGGCCCTTTATGCCGAGTTCGCCTCGCATGTCTGACCTGCCGCCCCTTTCCGGCAGCCTGCCCCCCACCAACGAGCCCCTGCGGATCGCCGTGCGGCGGATGCGCTGGTTCCGCGCCGCCTTTGCGGCCCATGTCGAGGCGATCGGCGCAAGGATCGGCTGCAGCTACAAGATCGACGAGGCCAAGCTGGCCGGGATCTTCGTGCGCTGGCTGCGTTCGGTCGAGCGGCAGAAACCGCGCAACCCCAAGGACCGCCACGACTATTTTGAATTTGCCGCCGGCCTCATGCTGCGCGAGCTGACGGCGGATATGCCGCTGACCGTTCTGTCGCCGCCGACCCTGTCCGAGGCCGGCTCTGCCGCGACCTTCTGGCCCGAGGGCTATGCCTGCACGATGTTCTGCCTGACCGTCCACGCCGCAGCGCTTCAGCAGGAGTTTCGCGACAAGCCCGAAGTCTCGCCCGCGATCGACGATCTGCGGCACTGGTGGTCTTTCAAGGAAAACGCCCGGATCGACGCGGCCTTTTCGGTGGGCTTCCTGCAGACGTTGCTCGGCCACCAGCCGAACTGGATGATGCCGGATGTCTTCCGCGCCCGGCTTGCGGCAGAGCTGAGCCCTGCCGCACCGGAATAGATCGGGCCGCTGGCGCGCCCGGGCGCCCTCTCACTTCAGAAGGTCGGCGACCTTGATGCTGCGGCCCTCGGCGACCGATTGCAGGGCAGCCTCGGCCAGGGCCAGCGCCATCAGACCATCCTGCACCGAAACCGGCATCTCGGTGCCCTTGGTGATCGCCGCGACGAAAGCGCCGATTTCATTGGCATAGGCGGCGGTGTAGCGCGACATGAAGAAGTTCAGCAGCGGTGCGGCATGGAAGCCCGCCTTGTCGGCCATGACGACGCGGTTTTCGCCCTGGTTCTCCGCCTGGGCCATGCCCTTGGCGCCGAGCACCTCGATCCGCTGGTCATAGCCATAGGTCGCCCGGCGCGAGTTGGTGATCACCGCCTGCTTGCCGCTGGCGGTACGCAGGATGACATTGACGCTGTCGAAATCGCCCAGTTCGCCAATCGCCTTGTCGGTCAGCACCGAGGCCGCGGCCTGTACCGTCTCGACCTCTTCGCCCAGAAGCCAGCGCGCCATGTCGAAGTCATGGATCGTCATGTCACGGAAGATGCCGCCCGAGCGGCGGATGTAGTCGGCGGGCGGGGCGCCGGGGTCGCGGCTGGTGATCGTCACCATCTCGACCGCGCCGAGGCTGCCCGCGTCGATCGCGGCGCGGACGGCCATGAAATCGGGGTCGAAGCGGCGGTTGAAGCCGACCATGACGCGGCCCTTGTTCGCCGCGACCGCCTTGGCGCAGGCCTGCACGCGGGCCAGCGACAAATCCACCGGCTTTTCGCAGAACACCGCCTTGCCGGCCTTGGTGAAGCGCTCGATCAGGTCGGCATGGGTGTCGGTCGGCGTGCAGATCACCACGGCGTCGATATCGGCAGAGCCGAGGATCGTCTCGATGCTGCGGATCTCGCAGCCATAGGCCACCTTGACCGCCTCTGCCGCCTGCGCGGCGGGATCGGCGATGGCGGTCAGGGTGGCGCCGGGGGTGGCGGCCACGGCGCGGGCATGGACCTGGCCGATGCGGCCAGCGCCGAGAATGGCGAAACGGAGTGTCATGGGGAGGGTCCTTGGTTCTGCAAAGGGAAAGGCGGGGCGGGCGTCACGCCGCCCCGGCGTATTCGGCGCCGGTCTTGGCCCCGGTGATATAGGCGACGACATCATTGCCGTCGGTCTCTTCGCGCTTCAGGTTGGCGACGATGCGGCCGCGGCGGAAAACCACGATCCGGTCCATCAGATCGAAGACCTGGCGCATGTTGTGGCTGATCAGGATCAGCGGCTCGCCCGCCGATTTCAGGGTGCGGATGATGTTCTCGACCTGGGCGGTTTCCTGCACGCCAAGGGCGGCGGTCGGCTCGTCCATGATCACCAGCTTGGACTGGAAGGCCGCGGTGCGCGCGATGGCCACGCATTGCCGCTGCCCGCCCGACATGTTGCGGATCGTGTTCATCAGGTTGGGGATCTTCACCCCGGTCTTGATCAGGGCCTGGGTGGTGGCCTCTTTCATCGCCTTCTTGTCGAGGACCGAGAAGGGCCCGAAGCGGAAGCGGAACTTCTCGCGCCCCAGAAACAGGTTGGAGGGCACGTCGAGGTCATCGGCCAGGGCGAGGTTCTGGAACACCGTCTCGATCCCGGCCTCGCGGGCGGCGATCGGGCTGGCGAAGTGATGCTCGGTCCCGTCGAAGATGATCGTGCCGCGGGTCGGCTGTTCCACCCCGGTCAGCTGGCGCACGAAGGTCGACTTGCCCGCGCCATTGTCGCCCATGATGGCGACATGCTCGCCCTCATGAAGGGTGAAATCGGCATCGGTCAGGGCATGCACGCCGCCATAATGCTTGGTCAGGCCGCGGGTTTCGAGAATGGTTCTGGTCATGGACTTATCCCCTTCCACGTCTTTGTTGCCGCCACTGGTCCAGCACCACGGCGCCGACGATGATCACGCCCTTGACCATCTCCTGGTAATAGGCGTCGAGCCTGAGGAAGGTGAAACCCGAGATGATCACCCCGAAGATCAAGGCACCCAGCACGGTGCCGAGGATCGAGCCGCGCCCGCCCTGCAGGCTGATGCCGCCGATCACCGCCATGGCGATGGCGTCAAGCTCGTACATGACGCCCATGCCGGCCTGCGCGGTCAGGTTCTTGGACGACAGCACGACCGAGGCCAAGGCCGCCAGCATGCCGGCGATGGTATAGACCAGCACCTTGTGGTTGTTGACCTTGATCCCCGACATCCGGCTGGCCTGCTCGTTCGAGCCGATGGCATAGCAATGCTTGCCGTATTTGGTGTGGTTCAGGATCAGGTGGAACAGGATCGCGAGGACCACGAAGATAACCACCGGCATCATGCCCTTGCCGATGGAGGCATAGCCCTCGGTCGGGAAGGAGATCGGGTTGCCGTTCGACCACCAGCGCGACAGGCCGCGGGCGAAGACCATCATGCCCAGCGTCGCGATGAAGGGCGGAATGCGGGTATAGGCCACCAGCGCGCCGTTGACGAAGCCCGCGATCATCCCGCAGCAGAGGCCGACCACGACCGGCACCAGCACCGGCAGATCCATCGCCCAGGCGCCGAAGATCGCCTTGGGGTTGGGATTGCCGTTCACCAGTGCGGTCTGGGCAAAGCTCATCGCGATCATCGCCGTGGCGCCGACGATCGAGCCCGAGGAGAGGTCGATCCCGCCCGAGATGATGACCTGCGTCACCCCCAGCGCGATGATCCCGACGATGGAAACCTGCAGGATGATGATGTTCAGGCGCTGCCAGTTGAAGATGCCGTCCACATCGGCGCGGGTGTTGAAGAGAAAGCTCTCGCCCATGAAGATGCGCCCGATCAGCTCGAAAGCCAGGGTGATCAGGACCAGCGCCAGAAGCACGTTCAACTCCGGCGGGCGGGCCTTTTTGGCCGGATCATAGGTCAGGCCTCCGATGCCATGCTGTGGCTGCGACATGTGTCGTCCTTTCTATGCTGGCGGCAGAGCAGGGGCGGCAAAGGTGCCGCCCCCGCCCGCGTCAAAGCCGGAAGGCTTCAGTTCTTGGCCACGTAATCGGCGACATTGGCCGAGGTCACCAGTTCGAAGGGAATGTAGGTCTTCTGTTCGACCTTCTCGCCCTTGGCCAGCTTGTTGGCCGCATCCAGCGCGCCCGCACCCTGCCCTGCCGCGTTCTGGAACACCGTCACGTCCAGATCGCCGGCCTGCATCGCCACCAGCGCGTCCTGGGTCGCGTCGACCCCGCCGACCACGACAGATTTCATGTCGGTGCCGGCCGCCTTCATCGCCTGGATGGCGCCGATCGCCATTTCGTCGTTGTTGGCGATCACGGCGTCGAAGGGCTTGCCGGCCGACAGCCAGTTGGTCATCAGCGATTGCGCCTCGTCCCGGCTCCAGTTCGCGGTCTGCTCGTCGATGATGGTCAGCTCGACCGCGCATTTGCCCGCCTTCATCACGTCATGGATGTCGGCGGTGCGCTGGACGGCGGCCTGGTTGGACAGCTCGCCCATCATCACATAGACATTGGCCTTGTCCTTGCCGGCGGCCTTCAGCTGGTTGCAGACTTCGATGGTCTCCAGCGTGCCGGAATCCGCTTCGTTCGAGGCGACGAAAGCCTGGCTGGCGGGCAGCGAATCGACGTTGACCGGCTGGCGGTTGACATAGACCAGCGGGATCTTCGCCGCGGCAGCCGCATCCGACATCGCCTGGGTGGCCGAGGTGTCGACCGGGTTCACGATGATCGCCGAAACGCCGCTGGCGATGAAGTTGTTGATCTGGTCAAGCTGCTTGGCCACGTCGTTTTGCGCATCCTCGATCTGGATCTTGGTCCCGGCCGCATCGGCCTGCTTCTGGATGCCGTTGCGCAGAACGGTCAGAAAGTTGTCGTCGAATTTGGCCATCGAGACGCCGACGCCATCTGCCATGGCCGTGGTGCCCATCAGGGCCACGACGCCAGCGATCAGATACTTCTTCATGGTTTCTCCTCCACATACGGGGTCCGGCTGCCCCGTTCTCCCTGCCGGACCGCCTTGCCGGCGGCACGTGATACGGTCACCCGTATTGCATGAAAAGTTGCAATTGATAGCGCTTGGCAAACATCATTGCAACACGTCATCCCGCCTTCGGTCAGGCCTCCACACCGGACCGAAGGAATGTCATGGACGCCGCAAGCGCCGGGGCCGGATCGGCCAGCTCGTGCACCTGAGGCGCGAAAGCCTCGTAAGAGTTCGCCCCGGTATAGCCGGCGGCCTGCAGCGCGCGGATCTGCGCCACATTGCCCAGGACATCGTCGCCATCAACCAGCACCCGGTGCGGGTCGCGCATGTCGTCCAGATAGACCGACTCCTTGACGCCCGAGACATGGACGATGCCGGTCAGCTCGGGATAGATCGGGCCAAAGCCGGCGAGGGCGTGGTGGAAGGTGTCATGCACCATGTAAAGCGTGCCTGCGCCGCCCACGGCATGGATCACCTCTGCCAGCACATCCTTGTAGCGCAGGGCGCAGGCGCCGAAGCCCAGGGGTTCCACCATGGCCTTCAGCCCATGGGCCTTCAGCATCGGCAGCACCTCGCGCAGGGCGGTTTCGGTGACCTTGAAACTGTCCTTGCGGTCGGTGGCCACGCCGTCGTTGCGCGGGATCAGGCTGACCGCCTCGGCCCCGGCGGCCTTGGCGATCTGCATCAGCGCCAGCGCCTCGGCGGCCTTGGCCTCCGACCAGTCGTTGAAGCGCTTGACCTCGGCCAAAGCGAGAATCCGCAGGCCCTTTGCCTTGGCCATCGCCCCCGCCTCGGCCGGGTCCATCCCGTCGAACAGGGGCTGCGGCAGGTCATTGCGCACCTCGACCCCGATGCAGCCCAGAGCGGATGCCAGATCCAGCAGCTGCACATAGCTGAGCCGCGCAACCGTCATGTGGTTCAGTGCGAAAGAAGTCATCGCATGGCCTCCCGTCCTTGCTTTTGTGTTGGCGGACCATGTTGCCTGCCACGCCATCCGTCAATTCACGCGGGGAGTCTTTTCGTCAAACCTGATGGGTTTCGGGTTCGTCATGATGTGGTTTTCGTCAGAAGTGATTTCAGACGGATTCCGAGAGGTAGAGATCGGGTTGCAGGAAGTGCTGGCCCTGCACGGCGGGGATTCCGTCGCGCACGGCATCGGCGGCCAGGGTGACCAGATCGGCACAAAGCTTGGCCAGCGGGGTCGAGATCACCATGGTGATATAGCGCGCGATCAGGGCGGCGCGGCTTTCCGGCGTCAGCTCGTTGACCACCAGCGCCACCTCGCCGGGTTGGCGCATCTCGCGCAGGGCGGCGATCGCGCCTTCCATCCCGCCGCCAGCGCAATAGATGCCGCGCAGATCGGCATGGCGGCTGAGCAGGTCCAGCGTCGCCTCATAGGTCAGTTGCCGGGTCTCGAGGTTGACCAGCGTGTCGAGCACGGTGAAATGCGGGCCGAATTCGCGGAAATAGCTGCGAAAGCCGGTCTCGCGCAGCTCATGCCCATGCCAGCGGTAGCCGCCGACGAAGACCGCGATCTTGCCGGGCTGATGGCAGGTCTGGGCGATCATCTGGGCGGCGATCCGGCCGATCTTGATATTGTTGAGCCCCAGATAGTTCTGCCGCACCCCCTGGGCAAAGTCGTTGAGCAGGGCAAAGCAGGGAATGCCCCTGGCGTTCAGCCGCACCACCGCATCGGTCACATCGGGATGGGTCACCGAGGTGGAGGCGATGGCATCGACCCGGTCGGCCAGCCCCTCCATCAGCCCGGCGAAATCGGCCGGGGTCTGCGAAGTGGCAAATTCGATGATCGCCGAGGCGCGCAGGCCGGTCGCATTGGCCACGGCGCGTTCGATCTCGGCCTTGAAGGTCTGGTAGAAGGCCTGGCGTTCCTTGTGCAGCACCACGCCCAGCCGCAGGCGCGGCAGTTCCATCGTCACCCTTTGCCCGATCAGCGGGGCGGCGTGATAGCCGACCAGCCGCGCCGCCTCGTAGACGCGCATCGCGGTATCCTCGCGCACCCTTTCCCGCGCGTTCAGCACGCGGTCGACGGTCGCGGTGGAAACCCCGGCCTCGCGGGCGACATCGTGGATCGTGGGGCGTTGGGCCATGACACCTCTGACGAAATCACATCATTCTTGCAGTGATCATGATAGGTTTTGATGGAAGTTTCAAGCCCTCCCATTGGGGAATCGCCCCGATTCGGCCTATCGACAGTCAAGGCCCCGGTCCTGGGGCATCGAACGGGGAGGGTCGAATGGGAAAACGCGATTACAGCCTTTTTGGCGCCGATGCGAAACGCGCGGTGGAAAGCGGATTGACCGCGGCAGAGTGGTATCACACCGAGGTGCCGCGCAAGGTGATGAAGGATCTGATGGCGCGCAGCGACAGCCCGGCCATCCGCGACACGGTGCTGCTTTATGGGCTGATGATCGTGCTGGCGGCCCTGGGCATCGCGCTGTGGCCAAGCCTCTGGTCCGCGCCGGTCTGGCTGGCTTACGGCGTGCTCTACGGCTCCGCCTCGGACAGCCGCTGGCATGAATGCGGCCATGGCACGGCCTTTCGCACGCCCTGGATGAACAACGCGGTCTACCAGATCGCGAGCTTCATGATCATGCGCAATGCGGCGACCTGGCGCTGGAGCCATGCGCGCCACCACTCGGAAACCTATATCGTCGGGCGCGACCCCGAGATCGCGATCATGCGCCCGACCGAGATGGCCAAGCTGGTGCTGAACTTCTTCGGCATCCTCGACGTGATCCATTTCGTGCCGACCCTCCTGCACAATGCCGCCTTCGGCCCGACCGCCGCCGAGCGGACCTTCGTGCCGCAAAGCGAATGGGGCAAGGTGCGCCGGGTCGCGCAGATCCACCTTGCGATCTATCTGGCGACGCTGGCGCTGGCGCTCTGGATGCGCTCGATCCTGCCCTTGATGGTGATCGGCCTGCCGCGGATCTATGGCGCCTGGCATCATGTGATGACCGGCCTTCTGCAGCATGGCGGCCTTGCCGACAACGTCACCGACCACCGGCTGAACAGCCGCACCGTCTATATGAACCCGGTCAGCCGCTTCATCTACTGGAACATGAACTACCATGTCGAACACCACATGTTCCCGATGGTGCCCTATCACGCCCTGCCGCGCCTCCACGCCCTGATCAAGGACGATCTGCCGGCGCCCAACCCCTCGATCGCCGCCGCCTTCCGCGAGATGTGGCCCGCGCTGAAGCGCCAACTGGTCAACGAGGATTACTTCCTCAAGCGCGACCTGCCGCCAAGCGCCAAGCCCTACCGCGAAGAGTTCCACACCTATGTGCCGGGCATGATGCCCCCCACCGCCATTCCAGCCGAATAAGGACAGATCATGCCGCAATGGATTGACGCTTGCGCCACCGATGACATCGACGAAGAGGACCTGATCCGCTTTGACCATGCCGGGCAGACCTATGCCATCTACCACGGGGTCGACGGCAAGTTCTACGCCACCGCCGGCCTCTGCAGCCACGAACAGGTGCATCTCTGCGACGGGCTGGTGATGGATTTCCTGATCGAATGCCCCAAGCACAATGGCCAGTTCGACTATCGCACCGGCGAGGCGAAGCGGGCGCCGGTCTGCATCAACCTCAAGACCTATCCGGTCAAGGTCGAAGGCTCCCGCGTGCTGATCGAGGTGGCATAGGATGGCCCGCCTGACCGTGAAAGACCTGCGCGACCAGCGCGGCAAGCACACCTTTGCCATGCTGCGCGTCGAAACCCTGGCCGAGGCCGAGGCGGCCGCCAAGGCCGGTGTCGAACTTTTGTCGGTGCCGCCCGCGATGGTCTATGACCGCCGCTTCCGCGAGGTGGCGCCCGAGGCCTTCATCTTCCCCGGCGACAATTTCTACGAGATCGGCACCACGGAGGATTTCCTGAAATGGGCCTTCCCGCTTTTCAAACATGGCGCGGATGCCTTCTATTGCTCGGGCTCGATGGGGACGATCCGGGCGATGACCGATCACGGCCTGCCGGTCTGCGGCCATGTCGGGTTGATCCCGTCGAAGGCGACCTGGACCGGCGGCTTCAAGGCGGTGGGCAAGACGCTCGAAAGCGCGCAGCTGGTCTGGCAGCAATGCAAGGCGGCAGAGGCGGCCGGGGCCTTTGCGGTGGAAATCGAGGTGGTCCCGCAGGGCATCACCGAGGCGATTGCCGAGAAGACCGGCCTCTTCCTGATCTCGATGGGGGCAGGTTCGGCGGGCCATGCGCAATATCTCTTCAGCGACGATGTGCTGGGCCAGAACCGCGGCCGCGTGCCGCGCCATGCCAAGATCTACGCCAATTTCGCCGCCGAGGAGGAGCGTCTGCAAGCCATGCGCATCGCCGCCATGGGCCAGTTCGCCAAGGAGGTGCACGAGGGCAGCTATCCTTCCGCACCCTATCTGGTGGAGGGCGACCCCGAGGTGACCGCGCAGTTCCGCGACTGGCTGGACCAAACTGGCTGAACCAGATTGCCCGAACCTTGGGCAGGCGGCCCGGTGCCGGAAAGGCGGCCGGGCCGCGCGGTCCGAAGGGACTCTACATCGCGGTGATCCGTGGTAAGGTCGGGCATCTGACCTGCAATACGGAGGGCTCCATGTATCGGCACATACTTCTGGCTTATGACGGCACGGAAGAGGGGCGATTGGCGCTGCGGGAAGGGGCTTTGCTGGCCAAGGTCTCCGGTGCGAAGGTGACGCTTCTGGCGGTGGTCGACCCGGGCTATGGCCTTGGCCTCGGGGTCGATCCGATCGGCACCTATTTCCCGACCGACCAGACCGCCTCATTCGAAAAGGTGCTGGAGGAAGGCGTCCAGCGGCTGACCCGCATGGGCCTGCCCCATGTCGCGCGGCTGGAGCGCGGCCAGCCGGCCGAACGAATTGCCGCCATCGCCCGCGACAGCCAGGCGGATCTGGTGGTGGTCGGCCATCGCCGGCAAGGCGTGGTGGCGGGCTGGCTACTGGGATCGGTCACGGCGGACCTGACCAACAGCCTGACCTGCAGCCTTCTGGTCGGCCGCATGGACATCGCCGACGAGGAGCTTTTCGGCACGGCCGCGGCACCTGCGGCCTGACCTTCGGGCGGCGCAGGCCAGGCGCCCTGCGCCGTCTAGACCGGCACGCTCAGCGAATGTTTCACCCGCTTGAGCGTAAAGCTCGTGTGGATCGACTGCACATTGGGCAGGCTGGTCAGCGCATTCTTCACCGTCGCCTCATAGGCGCGCACGCTGGGGGCCACGACCTGCAGCATGTAATCGTATTCACCGCTGAGCGAATAGCATTGCAGCACCTCGGGCACCCGCACCACCGCCTCTTCGAACTGGATCAGCGCGGCGCGGTTGTGCTGGGCGATCTTGACGAAACACAGGACCAGGATGTCGAAACCCACCGCCTCGGGGTCGACGATGAAGCGGCGCTGGCTGACGATGCCCGCCTCCTGCAACCGCTGCAGCCTGCGCCAGCAGGGCGAGTGGCTGAGCCCGGTCGCCTCGCCCAGGTCGCGCATCGTGATCTCTGGCCTGTCCTGGATGATGCGCAGGATTCGCCGGTCCCATTCGTCAAGTTGCACATGGCCCTCCTGCGGTACAGTGCCGCCACGGGATTTCGACCCACGCAACATTGTAACCCATATTTGCGATCCTGTGCTACACTGTCGCGCAGGCGCCCAAGAAACAGCACGCATCAGCGACCCTGTTTCGCCGTGCGGGCGCCATTCTTCAACTGCGGCGGCGCTTTCGGCCCGCACGGAAGAGGGAGGCGCGGATGTCGGTTTCACTGGACGACAAATACGCGGCGGAGGCGGGCGCGATCTATCTGACCGGCACGCAGGCCCTGGTGCGCCTGCCGATGACGCAGATGCGGCGCGACCGGGCGGCGGGGCTGAACACCGGCGGTTTCATCTCGGGCTATCGCGGCTCGCCCTTGGGCGGCTACGACCAGCAGCTGGTCAAGGCCAAGCGGTTTCTGGACCGGCATGACGTGGTCTTCCAACCCGGGCTGAACGAGGATCTGGCGGCCACCGCCGTCTGGGGCAGCCAGCAGCTGCACCTGTCGCCCGGGGCGAAGAAGGACGGGCTTCTGGGCATCTGGTACGGCAAGGGGCCGGGGGTGGACCGGTCGGGCGATGTGCTCAAACATGCCAATGCGGCGGGCAGTTCGGCGCTTGGCGGCGTGCTGGCCATCGCGGGCGACGATCACACCTGCAAATCCTCCTCCATCCCGCATCAGTCCGACCATGCCTTCATCTCGGCCCTGATCCCGATGCTCTACCCCTCCTCGGTGCACGAGTTTCTCGAGATGGGCCTTCTGGGCATCGCCATGTCACGCTATTCGGGCTGCTGGGTCGGCTTCAAGGTCATCTCGGAAACCGTCGAGACGACGACCGTGGTCGATCTTGCGCAGGAGGCGCGGCAGTTCCGCCTGCCGGAGGATTTCGCCATGCCGCCCGGCGGGTTGAACCTGCGCTGGCCCGATCCGCCCCTGGTGCAGGACGAAAGGTTGCAGGAACACAAGGGCTATGCCGCCATCGCCTTTGCCCGGGCCAATGGGGTGAACCTGACCACCCATGCCAATCCGCGCGCCCGTTTCGGCATCGTCGCCTCTGGCAAGGCCTATGAAGACGTGATGCAGGCCCTGGACGAATTGGGGATCGGCGGGGCAGAGCGGGCGGCGATCGGGCTGAGGGTCTACAAGGTGCGGATGCCCTGGCCCTTGGAGCCCGAGGGCATCCGGCATTTCTCGCAAGGGCTGGACGAGATCCTGATCGTCGAAGAGCGGCGCGAGATCATCGAGAACCAGATCAAGCAGCAGCTGTTCAACTGGCGGGCCGATGTGCGCCCGCGCATCGTGGGCAAGTTCGACGAGGCGGACCGCCCCTTCCTGCATCTGTCGGCGGGGATGACGGTGGGCACGGTGGCCGCGGCCATCACGGCGCGGCTGGCCCGGCTGGATCTGCCCGCCGATCTGGCCGCCCGCATCGCGGCCCGCAACGCCGCCCTGACCGCCGCCGAGGCGCGGGCCGCCGCCCATGCCGCCCCGGTGCTGCGCCTGCCGCATTACTGCGCCGGCTGCCCGCACAACACCTCGACCCGGGTGCCCGAAGGGTCCAAGGCCATGGCGGGGATCGGCTGCCACTTCATGGCCCAGTGGATGGACCGCCGGACCGAGACCTTCACCCATATGGGCGCCGAGGGCGTGCCCTGGACCGCGATCAGCCGCTTTACCGACGAGGCGCACCGGTTCGTCAATCTGGGCGACGGGACCTATCTGCACTCGGGCTCGCTGGCGATCCGGCAGGCGGTCGCGGCGGGGGCCAATATCACCTACAAGATCCTCTACAACGATGCGGTGGCGATGACGGGGGGGCAGCCGCTGGATGCCAAGCTCACCCCGCAGCAGATCACCCATCAGATGTACAACGAGGGCGTGGCGCGGATCGTCCTGATGTCCGACCACCCCGAACATTACCGCCAGGCCGATCTGGCGCCCGGCACCTCGCTGCGCCACCGGGACGCGATCGACGCCACCATGCTGGAACTGCGCGCGGTGCCGGGGGTCAGCGTGATCGTCTATGAACAGACCTGCGCCGCCGAAAAGCGCCGCCGGCGCAAGCGCGGCACGCTGGAGGACCCCGACCTGCGGCTCTGGATCAACCCGGCGGTCTGCGAGGGCTGCGGCGATTGCTCGGTCCAGTCGAACTGCATCGCGGTCGAGCCGGAAGAGACGGCGATGGGGCGCAAGCGGCGGATCAACCAATCGGTCTGCAACAAGGATTATTCCTGCCTGAAGGGCTTCTGCCCCTCCTTCGTCACCCTGCGCGGCGCGCGGTTACGCAAGCGGCGGGGCCAGGTCGCCGAAGCCGCGGACCTGCCAGAGCCGGAGGTACCCGCGCTGGACCGGCCGTGGAACCTGATCGTCACCGGCGTCGGCGGCACCGGAGTTCTGACCATCGGCGCCGTGCTGGGCATGGCGGCCCATGTCGAGGGCAAGCTGCCCATGGTGCTTGACATGGCCGGGCTGGCGCAGAAGGGCGGCGCGGTGTTGAGCCAGGTGCGGATCGCCGGGGCCGGCCATCCCCTGACCGAACCGCGCATCACCCCCGGCCGCGCCGATCTGCTCCTGGGCGCCGATGCCGTGGTCTCCGCCGCCAAGGAGGTGCAGGCGCTTTGCGATCCGGTGCGGACCGTGGCGGTGCTGAACACCCATGTCATCCCGGTATCGGATTTCGTCCGCCAGCGCGATTTCGACCTGCGCCCCGCCGCCTTGCAGGACAGCGTGGCGGCGATGGTGCGCGACCGGGCGCATTTCCTCGACTTCTCCGCCCTTTCGGTGGCGCTGACCGGGGATGAGATCGGCGGCAATGTGATGATGCTGGGCTATGCCTGGCAGAAGGGGATGGTGCCGTTGCGCGGGGATTCGATCGAGGAAGCGATCCGGATGAACGGCACCGCTGTCGAGGCCAATCTCGCCGCCTTCCAATGGGGGCGGCGGCTGGCGCAGGACCGGGCGGGCGTGATGGCCCTGGCCGAGGCGCCGCGCGCGCCGACCGAGGCTGCGATGACCACCGCCGAGCTGATCGCGCAAAGGGCAGCGCATCTGACCCTCTGGCAAAACGAAGCCCTCGCCCGCCGCTACCGGCAGCGGATCGCGCGGCTGGGCGCCCGGCTTGACGGGATGGGCGAGGCCGGGGCCGCGCTGCTGCGGCTGGCCGCCCTCGCCTATGCGCGCACGCTCGCCTACAAGGACGAATACGAGGTGGCCCGGCTTTATGCCGCGCCGGATTTCCGCCGCCAGCTGGAGGCCAGCTTTGAACCGGGTGCCAAGCTCTCGCTGAACCTCGCCCCGCCTTTCCTGCCGGGCAAGGCGCTGGACGGGCGGCCGAAGAAGCGCGCGTTCGGCGCCTGGATCCTGCCGGTTCTTTCCGTTCTGGCCAAGCTCAAACCCCTGCGCGGCACCTGGGCCGATCCTTTCGGGCGCAGCGCCGAACGAAGGGCGGAACGCGCGCTGATCGGCCTGATCGAGGCCGACCTCGTCCTGATCGAAGCCCGCGCCACCCCGGCCCTGCTGCCGCAGCTGCAGGCCCTGCTGGCGATCTACCAGGAGATCCGCGGCTATGGCCCGGTGAAAGAGGCCGCGCGGGTGGCGCAATTGCAGCGGCGCGCGGCCATCCTGGCGGCGCTGGACGACGTGGCACCCTTGCCCGTCGCGGCAGAGTGAGGGGGAAGACATGTTCACCGCATCCATGAACTTCGATCTGGGCGACGAGGTCGAGGCCCTGCGCGAGATGGTCCACCGCTGGGCGCAGGCCCGCGTCAAACCGCTGGCCGCGCAGATCGACCGGCAGAACCTCTTTCCCGCCCCGCTCTGGCGCGAGATGGGCGAGCTTGGGCTTCTGGGCATCACGGTGCCGTCCGAGCATGGCGGCGCGGGCCTCGGCTACCTCGCCCATGTCGTGGCGGTGGAGGAGATCGCCCGCGCCTCGGCCTCGGTCGCGCTGAGTTATGGCGCCCATTCGAACCTTTGCGTCAACCAGATCGCCCTGAACGGGACCGAGGCGCAAAAGCGCCGCTACCTGCCCGGCCTGATCAGCGGCGCCCATGTCGGCGCCCTGGCGATGAGCGAGACCGGCGCCGGCTCGGATGTCGTGTCGATGGCGCTGCGGGCCGAACGCCGGGGCGCGGGCTATGTCCTCAACGGCTCCAAGTTCTGGATCACCAATGGCGCCGAGGCCGATACGCTGGTGGTCTATGCCAAGACCGATCCTGCGGCGGGGTCGCGGGGGATCACCGCCTTCCTGATCGAAAACACCATGCCCGGCTTCAGCGCCTCTGCCCATTTCGACAAGCTGGGAATGCGCGGGTCGAATACCGCCGAGCTGATCTTCCGCGATGTCGCGGTGCCGGCGGAAAACGTGCTGGGCCGCGAAGGTGGCGGGGTCGCCGTGCTGATGTCGGGGCTGGATTACGAACGCGTCGTGCTGTCGGGCATCGGCACCGGGCTGATGGCCGCGGCCCTGGACGAGATCATGCCCCATCTTGCAACCCGCAAGCAGTTCGGCCAGCCGATCGGGTCCTTCCAGCTGATGCAGGGCAAGATCGCCGACATCTATACCCAGCTCAATTCCGCCCGCGCCTATGTCTATGCCGTGGCGCGGTCCTGCGACCGGGGGCAGGTCACAAGGGCCGACGCGGCGGCCTGCGTGCTTTACGCCTCGGAACAGGCGATGGCGGTGGCGCATCAGGCGGTGCAGGCGATGGGCGGCATGGGCTTCATGAACGAAACCCCGGTCAGCCGCCTGTTCCGCGACGCCAAGCTGATGGAAATCGGCGCCGGCACCAGCGAAATCCGCCGGATGCTGATCGGACGCGAGCTGATGGGGGCCATGGCATGAGCCTTTTGTCCTCGACCCTCTCGCCACGATCCGAGGCCTTTGCCGCCAACCGCCGCGCGCATGAGGCCGCCCTGGCCGAGGTGCGCCGCGCTGCCGAGGCCGCAGTGGGCGGCGGCGGCGAGACGGCCCGCGCCCGGCACGAAGCCCGGGGCAAGCTTCTGCCGCGCGACCGGGTGGCGCGCCTTCTCGACCCCGGCTCGCCCTTTCTGGAGGTCGGGCTTTTCGCGGCGCATGGGCTTTACGACGGGGCGAGCCCCGCGGCGGGCCTGATCACCGGCATCGGCCGGGTCGCCGGGCGCGAGGTCATGGTGCTGTGCAACGATGCCACCGTGAAGGGCGGCACCTATTTCCCGATGACGGTGAAGAAACACCTGCGCGCCCAGGAGATTGCCGAACAGAACCGCCTGCCCTGCGTCTACCTCGTCGACAGTGGCGGGGCGAACCTGCCCAACCAGGACGAGGTCTTCCCCGACCGTGACCATTTCGGGCGGATCTTCTTCAACCAGGCCACCATGTCGGCCAAGGGCATCGCGCAGATCGCCGTGGTGATGGGCTCCTGCACCGCCGGGGGCGCCTATGTGCCCGCCATGTCGGATGTGACGATCATCGTGAAGGGGCAGGGCACGATCTTCCTCGCCGGCCCGCCCCTGGTGCGCGCCGCCACCGGCGAGGTGGTCAGCGCCGAGGATCTGGGCGGCGGCGACGTGCACACGCGGCTGTCGGGTGTGGCCGATTACCTTGCCAATGACGACGCCCATGCCCTCGACCTCGCCCGGCAGGCGGTGGCGAGCCTGAACCTGGCCCCCCGCCCCGCCGCGAGCGCCACGCCCGAAGCGCCGCTTTACGACCCCGAGGAGATCCTCGGCCTCGTCCCCGCCGACCTGCGCACACCCTACGACATCCGCGAGGTCATCGCCCGCATCGTCGACGGCTCGCGCCTCGATGAGTTCAAGGCGCGCTATGGCACGACGCTGGTCTGCGGTTTTGCCCATGTCATGGGGATGCCGGTCGGCATCATCGCCAACAATGGCGTCCTCTTTTCGGATTCCGCGCTGAAGGGCGCGCATTTCGTCCAGCTGTGCAGTCAGCGCGAGATCCCCCTGGTCTTTTTGCAGAACATCACCGGCTTCATGGTCGGCCGCGCTTACGAGAATGCCGGCATCGCCAAGGACGGGGCGAAGCTCGTCACAGCGGTGGCGACGAGTGCGGTGCCCAAGATCACGCTTCTGGTCGGCGGGTCCTTCGGGGCGGGCAATTACGGCATGTGCGGGCGGGCCTTCGGGCCAAGGTTCCTCTGGACCTGGCCCAACAGCCGCATCTCGGTCATGGGGGGCGAACAGGCGGCCGGGGTGCTGGCCACCGTGCGCCGCGAGGCGATCGAGCGGCAGGGCGGCCAGTGGAGCGTCGGAGAGGAGGAGGCCTTCAAGGCGCCGACCATCGCGATGTTCCAGGAACAGTCGCACCCGCTCTATGCCTCGGCCCGGCTCTGGGATGACGGGATCATCGACCCGCGCCGCAGCCGCGAGGTTCTGGCGCTGAGCCTTGCCGCGACACGCAACGCCGCGATCGAACCGACCCGGTTCGGCCTGTTCCGGATGTGAGGGCCCATGTTCGACAAGATCCTGATTGCCAACCGGGGCGAGATCGCCTGCCGCATCATCGCCACCGCGAAACGGATGGGCCTGCGCACCGTCGCCGTCCATTCCGACGCCGACGCCGCCGCCCGCCACGTCGAAATGGCGGACGAGGCGGTGCGGATCGGCCCCGCGCCGGTCGCCGACAGCTATCTGCGCGGCGACCGGATCATCGCGGCGGCGCTCGCGACCGGGGCCGAGGCGATCCATCCCGGCTATGGTTTCCTCAGCGAGGCGCCCGATTTCGTCGCTGCGGTCGCGGCGGCGGGGCTGGTCTTCATCGGGCCGGATGCCGAGGCGATCCGGGCGATGGGGCTGAAGGACGCAGCCAAGGCCCTGATGGAGCGGGCGGGCGTGCCGGTGGTGCCGGGCTATCACGGCGGCAACCAGGACCCGGCCTTCCTTGCGGCCGAGGCCGAAAGGATCGGCTGGCCGGTGCTGATCAAGGCGCGGGCGGGCGGCGGCGGCAAGGGGATGCGGCGGGTGGAGGGGCCTGCGGATTTCGCCGCAGCCCTCGCCTCGGCCCGGCGCGAGGCGGCCAGCGCCTTTGGCGACCCCGATTGCCTGATCGAGAAATACATCACCGCGCCCCGCCATATCGAGATGCAGGTCTTCGGCGATGCCGCGGGCCATGTGATCCACCTTTTCGAACGCGATTGCTCCTTGCAGCGCCGTCATCAGAAGGTGATCGAAGAGGCCCCTGCCCCCGGCATGACCGAGGCCTTGCGCACCGCGATGGGCCGCGCCGCGGTCGAGGCCGCCCGCGCCATCGGCTATCGCGGGGCGGGCACGGTCGAATTCATCGTCGACGGCGCGGCCCCGCTGTCGCCCGACCGCTTCTGGTTCATGGAGATGAACACGCGGCTGCAGGTCGAACATCCGGTCTCCGAGGCGATCACCGGGATCGACTTCGTCGAATGGCAGTTGCGCATCGCCGCCGGAGAGGACCTGCCGCTGCGGCAGGAGGATCTGGCGATCGAGGGCCATGCCGTCGAGGCGCGGCTTTATGCCGAGGACGTGCCGGCAGGCTTCCTGCCCGCCACCGGCACCCTGGCGCATCTGGTCTTTCCCGAAGCCACCGCATTCCGCCCCGGCCCCCTGCGCATCGACAGCGGCGTGCGGCAGGGCGATGCGGTCAGCCCCTTCTACGACCCGATGATCGCCAAGATCATCGCCCATGGTGCGACCCGCGCCCTCGCCCTGCAGCGGTTGGCGGCGGGCCTTGCGCAATGCCGGGCGCTGGGTTCGGTCACCAACCTTGATTTCCTTGCCGCGCTGCTGCGTCATCCGGGCTTTCGGCGGGGTGAGGTCGATACCGGGCTGATCACCCGCGACCTTGCCAGCCTGCTTGAACCCGTCGCGACGCCGCCCCATGTGACGGCCATCGCGGCGCTGGCAGCACTTGGCCTTCTGGCGCTGCGCGGCACGGGCGACCCCTGGCAGGACCTTGCGGGCTGGCGCCACTGGCCGATCGAGGCGCTGGCACTCACCCTGCTGTGCGCGGGCAAGGCGGAAAGCTTCCGCGTGACGCCGGAGGGGGAGGACCGCTTCCAGATCCGCGGGCCGCTCGATCTGACCCTGCGCATCGCAAGCATTTCCGGCCCCCGGGTTGACCTGATCCTCGCCGACCACCGCATCACGGTCGAGGTTCTGCGGCACGGGGACCAGATCCTCGTCTGCAGCGACGGGGCCTGCCACGGCTTCAGCCTTCCCGCCGCCACCCGCGCCGAAGACGGCGCCGCGGCCGAGGCCAGCCTGCGCGCCCCGATGCCCGGCCTCGTGACACGGGTCGCGGTCAAGGCCGGGGACCGGGTCGCCTCTGGCGCGGTTCTGGTGGTGATGGAGGCGATGAAGATGGAACATGCCCTGACCGCCCCGCGCGACGGGGTGGTGGCCGAGGTGCCGGTGGCGCCGGGCGATCAGGTGGCGCATGGCGCCCTTCTCCTCGCGCTGGAGGCGGCGGATGGCTGAGGCCCTGACCCTCTTCGAAGTCGGCCCGCGCGACGGGCTGCAGAACGAGGCGCGGCTTATTCCCGCCCGGGACAAGATCGGCCTCGTCGATGCGCTTTCGGCCTGTGGTCTGGCCAAGATCGAGGTCACCAGCTTTGTCAGCCCGAAATGGGTGCCGCAGATGGCCGATGCTGCCGAGGTTCTGGCCGGCATCACCCGGGCGCCGGGGGTGACCTATGCCGCGCTGACGCCGAACCTTATGGGCCTGCGCGCGGCGCTGGCGGCACGGGCGGATGAGGTGGCGATCTTCGCCTCGGCCTCGGAAGGGTTCAGCCGGCGCAACATCAACTGCTCGATTGCCGAAAGCCTGAACCGTTTCGCCGAAGTCACCAAGGCGGCAAAGGAGGCGGGGGTGCCGGTGCGCGGCTATGTCTCCTGCGTCTTTGACTGCCCCTATGACGGTGCGACCCCGCCCGAGGCCGTGGCCGATCTGGCAGCGCGGCTGCTGGCGCTTGGGGTCTACGAGGTCTCGCTGGGCGACACGATCGGCAGCGGCACGCCGCAGAAGGTCGCGACCCTGCTGCGCGCCGTGACGGACAGGGTGCCGCCCGACCGGCTTGCCGGGCATTTCCACGACACCGGCGGCAGGGCTTTGGACAATATCCGCGCCGCCCTGCCCTTCGGCCTTCGGGTCTTCGATGCGGCAATCGGCGGGCTTGGCGGCTGCCCCTATGCGCCGGGCGCCCCGGGCAATGTCGCGACCGAAGCCGTGGCCGAACTGGCCGCGCAGGAAGGTTTTGCCACCGGCATCGACGCCAGCCGTCTGGCCGAGGCGGCAAAGCTCGCCCGCAGTCTGAGGAGCAGTGCATGAATTTCGAGACGCTGGAGGTGACGGTCGATCCACGCGGGGTGGCGCAGGTGGCGCTCAACCTGCCCGACAGGCGCAATGCGCTGTCAGCACAGATGATCGCCGATCTGACCACGCTGGCCCGAACCCTCGGCCAGGGACAGGGCGGCGCGCGGGTCATCGTGCTGTCGGGGCGCGGCAAGGTCTTTTGCGCCGGCGGCGACCTCGGCTGGATGCAGGCCCAGATCGCGGCGGACCGCGCCACCCGGATGGAAGAGTCGGGCAAGCTCGCCACGATGCTGCGGGCGCTGAACGAGATGCCGGTGCCCCTGATCGGCCGCCTGCATGGCGCGGCCTTCGGCGGGGGGGTCGGCCTCGCCTGCGTCTGCGATGTGGCCCTGGCCGCGGAGGGCACGCAAATCGGCCTGACCGAGACGCGGCTGGGCCTGATCCCGGCCACCATCGCGCCCTATGTGATCGCCCGCATCGGCGAAGGCATGGCGCGGCGGGTCTTCCTGTCGGCCCGCGTCTTCGCCGCGACCGAGGCGGAAGGGCTGGGCCTGATCGCCCGCACAGTGCCCGAAGCCGCCCTCGACGCGGCGGTGGAGGCCGAGATCGCGCCTTACCTGAAAGCCGCCCCCGGCGCCGTGGGCCGTGCCAAGGCGCTGGCCCGCGCGCTCGGGCCGCGGATCGACGATGCGGTGATCGAGGACACGATCCGCCGCCTCGCCGATACTTGGGAAAGCCCCGAGGCCGCCGAGGGCATCGCCGCCTTCTTCGCCAAACGCCCGCCCGACTGGGCGAGGTGAATGCCCGGAGGCGGCCGCCAGAAGCCTCTTTCAGGCCGTGGCGCGGGCGACGCGCCGGGCCAGGGCGGCGACAAGGTCGGTCCTTGTGACGATGCCGACGATCTTGCCATATTCGATGACCGGCACGGCATCGGTGCCGCCATCCGCCATCATCGGCAACAGCGCACCCAAGGGCGTGTTCGTCGTGGCGCGCGGGCCAGCCGCGCTCATGATGTCGCCGGCGGTCATCCGCTTGCCCAAGTCGCGGTCCAGCAGCCGTTTCAGCGCGGCCCAATAGCCGCGGTCGAGCCGCAGCGCATCCTCACGGGCCTGGCTGATCAGATGCAGCTGGAAGATCACCCCGAGGAACCGATCCTCCGGCCCCACCACCGGCAGCGAGGTGAAGCGGTGTTGCCGGAAGAGGTCGGCGATCCGCGCCAGGCCGGTGTCGGGGCTGACGGTGATCAGATCGCGCGACATGATGTCCCGCGCCGTCAAGGGGCCCGAGGAATGCGCCGCCGCCTGCAGCTCTGCCGCGCCGATCAGCCGGGCAAGGTCCTCGACCCCGAGGTTGAAGGACTGCCGGTAATGGTCAAGGATGCCCGCAAGTTCAGCCTCCGACAGGCCGAGCCGTTCGGAGGGGGCGCGGTCGTCGGTCCGGTGCTTGTTCGGGTCGTCGAACTGGCGGAAGGGATAATGCCGCCCCGTGACCCTCGCATAGGCCGCGGCCAAAAGGACCAGCGCCGTCGTGCCAAGAGCAATCGGCGCAAGGGCGAACCAGAAGCCGAGATGGGCGATGGCGTCGGGCGACATGGCGGCGGTCATCGCGACGGCGCCCGCCGGGGGATGGACCGCGCGGCAGAGGATGGTGGCGGTGATCGCAAGGCCCACCGCCAGCGCCACCCGCAGCACCGGATCGGCCACGACCATGCAGACCGCCACCCCGACCAGCGCCGCGACCGTATTGCCGACGATGGCCGACCAGGGCTGCGCCAGGGGGCTGTTGGGCACCGCAAAAAGCAGGACCGACGTCGCCCCGAAAGGCGCCACGAGGTAAAGGCCGAAGGTCAGATCGATCCGCGGCGACAGGAGGAACAGCCCTGTCACCCCCAGCCCGATCAGCGCGCCAAGGCCCGCCCGCAAGGCCTCGACCGGCGAGACGCGGGCGACGGCGGGGCCGAGTGATCTCAAAATATGCAAAGCCGCGCTCCCCTGACGGATCTGCGCAAAATTTCATCATTTTGAGAAAGGTTCAACCGCAAGTCTTGGCGGAACCGGGCCCCTCACGCCACCGACCAGCCGCCATCCACCAGCAGGTTGGCGCCATTGATCAATGAGGCCGCCGGCGAGGCGAGAAAGACCACCGCGCCGGCCACCTCGCCTGGCAGGCCGATCCGGCCCAGCGGGATATGGGCGAGGGTCGCGGCGAGGTTGTCCGGATCGCTCAGAAAGTCGCGGGTGGAATCGGTCCGGATGAAGGTGGGCGAGATGAGTGTTTGTCCTTCACGGCATCCAGCACAGTGTGCAGCCCCGTGCCGCGGTCGATGGCGGCGCTGGTCCCCGGCTGGCCCTGCAGGTTCAGCACCCGCGCCCCGTCGGGAAACAGACGCTGGATCAGCGCGCGCTGCATCTTGCCGGGATGGACGCCTTCACCGTGGCGACGGGTGCGGCCGGAACGGTGCGCGACACGATCTTTCTGCCCTCGGACCCGCAAGCCACGGGGCTGCCGCTGAAATAACCCGGCCGGTCAGCCCCCTGCAGCCAGCGCCACGGCATCGGCCCCGGCGGGATAGCGCAGGCGGTCCGAGCCGTCCGTTGCGGCCAGCAGCACCGCCGCGGCCACATCGCTTTCCCGCGTCGTCAGGGCCGGGGCGGCATAGGCGGCAAAGATCGGCCGGGCGAAATCGGCATAGGCGGCGGGGATCAGGTCCGCGACCGAAACGCCGGTGTTGCTGGCAAAGCGGGTCGTCGGGCCATAGCCCGGCTCGACCAGTTTCACCCGCACCCCGAAGGCCGCCAGTTCATGGGCAAGCGAGCCGGTGAAGCCCTCGATCGCCTGTTTGCTGGCAGTATAGGCGGCGGCGAGCGGCATCGGCGTCAGGGTGACGCTGGAGGTGACGTTGACGATCACCCCTGCCCCGCGCTGCCGCATCTGCGGAATCGCCGCCTGCACCATCGCCATGGTGCCGAAGGTATTGGCCTCGAACACCTTGCGGATATGGTCCATCGGCGTCGCCTCAAAGGCGCCCACCACGCCGATGCCGGCATTGTTGACCAGAACGTCGATCGGCCCTGCCGCCGCAAACGCCGCCGCGATGCTGGCGGCATCGGTCACGTCCAAGGGAAGAAGGCGCATGCGGTCAGACGGCGGGAAGAGGCCCGCCTGCGGGCGGCGCATGGTGGCCACCACGGTCCAGCCCGCATCATGGAAGTGGCGGGCGGTGGCAAGCCCATAGCCGGAAGAGGTTCCGGTGATCAGCACGGTCTTCATCTCGATCTCCTGTTTTCGGGGAATGAGGCTTTGATACCGGCCCGAACCCGGATTATCATCAATCCAGAATCCGGATTTCATTTGCAGGAGTACGAAACTGCCCGACCCTTTGTCCGACATGATCCAGCTTCTGCAGCCACGCGCCGTCTTTGCCAAGGCGATCAGCGGCGCGGGACGCTGGGCGGTGCATTACGCGGCCTTCGGCCATCCGGGCTTTTGCGCCGTGACCGAGGGCAGCTGCCGCCTTGCGGTGGAGGGCGCGGCGCCGGTCGTGCTGGAGGCCGGGGATTTCGTGCTTTTGCCCACCACGCCGTCCTTCACCATGTCGGGCTTTGAACCGGCCCTTGCCGTCCGCATCGACCCGCATGCCGCCCCCTCCCCCGGCGGCGCGGTGCGCTATGGCCGCAGCGATGGGCCCGCCGATGTCAGCCAGATCGGCGGCTGGTTCGTCTTCGATGCGCCGGATGCCGGGCTTCTGGTGACGCTTCTGCCGCGGCTGATCCATATCCGCGGCGTGCCTAGGCTGGCGCAGATCGTGCATTTCCTGGGCGAAGAGGCGGCCGAGGCGCGGATCGGGCGCGAGCTGATCCTGTCCCGGCTGGTCGAGCTTCTGCTGATCGAGGCCCTGCGCGCCGCCCCGCTCGCGCAGACGGGGCTTGGCGTGCTGCGCGGTCTGGGCGACCCGCGCATCTCGCCCGCGCTGCACAGGTTTCATGCCGAGGTGCAACGGCCCTGGACGATCGAGGACCTCGCCCGCGTCGCCGGGCTGTCGCGCACCGCCTTCTTCGACCGTTTCCTGCGCACCGTTGGCCTGCGCCCGATGGAATATCTGCTGACCTGGCGGATGGCCCTGGCGAAAAGCCTGCTGCGGCAGGGCCATCTGGCGCTGGACGAGGTGGCAGAGCGGATCGGCTATGGCTCGGCCAGCACCTTCAGCACGGCCTTCAGCCGCCATGTCGGGATGCCCCCCGGCCGCTTCATGCGGCAGGGTCAGGTTTAGACGCCGCCGCGTCACCGGGCAGGCCGTGCAGGAACTGCGCCAGGGCCGCGCGAAAGCCCGTGACATAGCCCGGCTTGTCGTCGGATTTCGCAGGGATTTTCACCAGCTGCGCCCCGGGGATCAGGGCGGCGAGGCGCGTCGCATGGGTCCAGGGATGGATCAGGTCCCGGTCATGGCCGATCACCAGGGTCGGGATGCGCAGCGCCGCAAGATCCGCCTCGGTCACGCCCGGGCCATCGCGTGAAATCCGCGTCAAAAGGGCCGCGGTGACCGCGCGCGGCGGACGGTCGAAAAAGCCCGACAGGGAGGCCAGATTGTCCGGCGCCTCTGCTGCAAGCTGCTGCGCCTCTGGCGAACGCAGATATTCCTCGCGCTCTGCCGGGTCGGGGGCTTGCAGCAGCATTTCGCCGACATGGGCGTTCGGCTCCATGTTCTGCGGCGCGGCGGCGCAGATCCAGGCCGGCCGCGCCAGCACCAGCGCCCGGACCAGATCGGGCCGGGTGACCGCGAGGCGGAGCGCGATGGCAGCCCCCATCGAGATGCCGCCGATCACGCAGGGACCGAAGGACTGCCCTTTGATCAGGGCCGCCAGATCCTCGGCGAAGGTCGCAATCGACAGAAGGTCCAGCGGCCCGGCCGCACTTTGCCCATGGCCCCGGCAATCGAGGACGACATGCCGCGCCCCGGGCGGGGCAACCTGGGCCGGTTGCAGCGCATCGCCGCAAAGCCCGTGCTGGAAGACGAAGACCGGCCCGTCGCCGTCCTGGACATGGAAGGCAAGCTCCACCGCGCCGCGCCGGAAGGGATGGCTGGCATAACCCTGCATCACAGATCTGCCAGCCGGGTTTGGAGGAAATGCGCGACCCCGGCGGCTTCGCTGGCGGCCAGGCCATGGGTCACCACCGGGCCGTCGAATCCGGCGGCGTGAAGGGTGGACAGAAGATGCGCGAAATCGACCACGCCCTTGCCCGCCGTGGCAAAGCCGCCATCCTTGGCGCGGTCCTTGGCATGGGCCATCACGATCCGCTCGCCCAGAAGATCCACCGCCTCTTCCACCAGCCCGCGCTGCGCGTCCGGGGTCGCCGTCTCGAACTGGTTGGCGGGGTCAAGCACGATCCTGATCCGGTCCGAGCGCATTTCGTCGATCAGCCGCCGCGCCGCCCGGGCGGTGGAGATCACATTGGCCAATTCCGGCTCCACCCCCAGAAGCACGTCATGGTCCTCGGCAATCCGGAGCGCCGCGGCAAAGCTTGCCCGCATGTCGGCCCAGGCCTCGGGCGAGGTGTTGTCGGGGTGGGCGCGCCACTGGTCAAGCGGATCGCGGCTGCCGGTGCAAAGGGTCAGAAGCCGGGTGCCCATCGCCCTTGCCGCCGGCGCCAGGGCTGCAAAGGCGCGCAGGCCCTGCTGCCTGACGGCGGCATCGGGATGCGCCATGTTCCAGGTGGCGGAGAGGGCGAAGATCTGCAGCCCGTGGCGACGGGCCGCTTCGCGCACGGCCTCGGCGGTGGCGCGGTCGATATGCTCGGGCAGCGGGTTCAGCCCCGAACAGGCCATGTTGTACTGCACGCCCTGAAAGCCCGCCGCGGCAGAGGCCGCCATCACCGCCTCGGGCGTGGTGCCGGGGAAGGTCTTGGCGAAAATCCCGATCTTCACAGCCGCCCCTCCACATCCGCCAGCGCGACCCGCCGCCCCTCGCGCACCGATTGCGCGATGGCGAGCATGCCCTTCACCGTCTCGATGCCATCCTCGATCCCGGCGCCGGTCAGGGGATCGCCGGTCTGGATCGCGGTGGCAAAGCCTTCCAGCTGGCGGCGGTAGAAATGCCCATCCGCGCCGAGCGGTCGCCAGGAACTGCCGGTCGCCTCGCGGAAGATATCGACCTCGGAGGTCTTGTAATACCACGGGTTGTAGGTCTTGCCGATGACCGAGCCGTTCTGGCCATAGATCTGGAAACCCTCGTGCCAGTCCATCCGGACCGCAACCGTCAGGTCCAGATGGCCCAAGGTGCCCGAGGCAAATTCGACATCGACGAACCAGCAATACATGCCCTTGTCCTTGGACAGTCGCGCCGTCACCGCCACGATATCGCCTGCGAAATAGCGGGCGGTGTCGATCAGGTGGCTGCCATGGGCCAGCATGTAATAGCGGGCGAGATCGGCCTTGGGGTCCTCGGCCGGCCTGCGGGCCTGGGTGGATTTCACGATCAGCGGCTGGACCGCGTCGGTCATGGCGTAGCGATGGGTGCTGTCGCAGTACCAGGCCTTCAGCGCGACGATCTCGCCCATCTCCTCGTCGATGAAGCGCTTGGCCTCCTGCAGGCCAAGGTCATAGCGTTTCATATGGCCGACCTGAAAGCGTTTGCCGGTTTCCGCCACCACCTCTTGCAGCGCGCGCGCCTCGTCGAGGCCAATCGCCAGCGGCTTTTCGCACAGGACATGCTTGCCCGCCTGCAAGGCGCGGATCGAGGCGGGGACGTGGAAGGCGTCCGAGGTGGCGATGATCACCGCATCGAGCGCCGGATCGGCCAGCATCGCGTCATAGTCGGCAAAGCTCTTCTCAGGTGCATGGGTCGCGGCCATCCGGTCGCGCAGATCGGTTGCCACATCGCAGATCGCGTAAAGCCGGGCGTTTCTGGCCTTGGTGCAGCTTTCGAAATGGCCGGCCTGGGCGATCGGCCCGCAGCCCAGAACGCCGATGTTGAGTTTGGTGTCGTTCATGGTTCCTATCCTGTTGCAAAAGCCGCGCCGGCCCTGACGTCACCGCGAAGGAGGCGGCGTCGGGCAGGACGGGCCGGGGCGCAGCCCCGAAAATCCGATCGCGCGTGGCGCGCCTTGGCCTCGCGCCTCACCCCGGGCTGGCGCGGGCCATCGGGCGGCCTTCCGTGTGGGACGGCGCGCGCCCCTGCTGGACGATCTGCAGTGCGCCCCAGCTGGCCCCGGCAGACCCCAGTGCCGCGGGCAGGATGCGCTGGGTCTTGAAGATCGGCGACAGGCAGGCCGTCACCTCGGCCACCAGGGCCGCGAAAGGATAGCCCGCCATGGCCGGAACGCCGCCGCCGATGACCACGACATCCGGGTCGGTCAGCGATATCCCGGTCGCCACCGCAAGCGCCTGATCGCGCAGGAAAGTCTTGAGGTCTGCCGCCAGCCCTGGCGCGGGCGGGGCGCTGAAGATGGTCTCGATTCTGGCGCCATGCGCATCGGCGATGCGCTGCAGCACGAAGCCCGAGGCATAGGATTCCACGCTGTCCATGGCACCACCCATGCCCGGACGGCCATCGCCGCGCATCGGCACATGGCCAAGCTGCATCCGGTTGATGCCGCCGAAAAGCGCGCCATGTTCCAGAAACACCGCGCCGACCCCGGTGCCGAAATAGACACCCAGCACAAGATCCTGGCCCTTCGCGGCGCCGGCGAAGATCTCGCCCCGCGTCTGCAGGGTGGCGTCATGGTCCAGATAGACCGGCAGGCCGCACAGATCCTGCAGCGCATCGGCAAGGCCCTCCCCCTTCAGCGCGGGCAGGTTCGGCGTGTTGACGACGCCGCGGCGGCTGTGGTCGAGGGTGGAGGGCATGCCGATCACCGCGCCCGACAGACCACCGCCGACCGCCGCCTGACTGCGCCGGATCACCTCGGCCAGGATGCGGAGGGGGTCGCCCTCGCGCAGGGGTTCGGCAGAGAGGTTGAAACTGTGCAGGAGGGTCCCGGTCCCGTCGATGACAACGGCGCGCAGATTGGTGCCGCCCACGTCGACAGCAAGAACCTTGAGTGTTTCGTCCATGAACCGTCCTGAAAGCTGGGGTGTCGGAAGGCCCCGGGGGCGGCGGTTAAGGCCGCCCCCGAAGACCGGTGTTTACTTCGATTTGCCGCAGGTATCGGCACTCTCCGGCGTGCAGACCTCGAGGCCGGTGACGATGCGGTCCTCGATCTTGCCGCCGTTGATGACATCGACCAGCGATTTCACCGCCGTATAGGCCATGTCATAGGGGCGCTGGCCGATGTTGTAATGGCTCAGCCCCGCCTTCAGCAGCGGCATCTGCGGTTCGAAATTGTCCCCGAAGGAGATCACCAGGTCCTTGCTCTTCACCCGGTCGCCTCCCTGGGGTTGCGCAGGTTCGCGGTCTCGCCAGCGTTGATCGCCAGCGTCACGCCGTCCAGCGCGACGATCGCGCCGAAATGCTTCGAGACATTCTCCAGTTTGATCAGACTCACGCGCCCCTCCCCGAACTCGCTTGGCTTCCTTGGTGTTAGTATAGTTTCTGAACTAAAGGCAAGTCAAGCGCCTCGCAACCTGGCGCGGCTTGGGCTAGAAGGGGCGGAGGAGGGGCAGTTTTGGCAACACCGTCGACAGTCAGAAAGATCAACGGGGCGGCGGCCTTGCAGGCGCTCTTCAGCGAGGGGCCGATGACCCGCGCCGATCTGGCCCGCAGGCTGGACCTGACCAAGGCCAGCGTCACCAGCATCGTCGCGCAGTTGCAGGACCATGGGTACCTGCAAAGCGGCGAGGCTTCGGAGCCCGGAAGGATCGGGCGGCCCGGCACCTTCGTGGAGATCCGGCCGCAGGGCGCCAGTTTCATCGGGATCGAGATCGGCGTGGACCGGATGAATGCCGTGACGATGGACCTTGCAGGGCGCGCGGGCAACCCGCTGGAGATGCGCGACCAGTTTCCCGGCAAGCCGCAGGCCCATGTGATCGACGCACTGGAAGCGCTGTACCGCGAGGCGCGGGCCCGGCTTGGCGCCGAGGCGGCGGCGGTCAAGGCGGTGCGGGTGGCGGTGCCGGGCTATGTGCGCGACCGCACGCATCTGATCGACGCCTCGATCCTCGGCTGGCGGCAGGTGCCGCTCGGCCGCATCCTCAGCGAAAGGCTCGGCACCGAGGTGCTGATCGAGAATGACGCCAATGCCTCGGCCTTTGCCGAATGGTATTTGCGCCCCGACCTGCGCGGCGCCTCGATCTATCTGATCCTGCTGGAAACCGGGGTCGGCGGCGCCTGCATCGCCGAGGGGCAGCTTGCCGTCGGGCGCAACGGCCTTGCCGGAGAGCTGGGCCATATCCGCTTTCCACAGGCGCCCGATGGCGCGACCCGGTTTGGCCGCTCGGCCCCGCTGGAAGAGATGATCGGCAAGAAGGCCCTGCTCGCCCGGCTGCGCGGCAAGGGGCTGGCGGTGCAGGATCTGGCGGGCGTCGCCGCATTTGTCGCCGGGGGCGATGCGACGGCGGCTTCGGTGCTGGAGGACTGGGCCGCCTGCCTTGGCGTGACGGCATCGCTGATCGCGCTGACCTGCGACGTGGACCAGATCCTCATCGGCGGCGAGATGGCCGCCCTCTTCGATCTGGCCGAGCCGACCATGCAGAAGGAACTGGCCGCGATCCTGCCGCCGGGCTTTCCGGTCCCGAAATTGACCAAGGCGAAGTTCCGCGAAGACGGCGGCGCGGTCGGGGCGGCAGCGCTTGGCCATGCGCATTTCCTGAAAACGGTCTGACCGCCTGCCACGCCGCGGCCAAATCCCTGTCGCGGACGCGGAAGCCTGCGCCTATACTCCCCCCACGCGACCGGGGAGGTGGGCGGGACCAGATGCGACTGTTGATCGTGGAGGATAACGAACCGCTCTCGGACTGGCTGGCCCGTCTGTTGCGGTCAGAGAATTATGTCGTCGATTGCGTGGCCGAGGGCGAAGCCGTCGTCGACGGCGTGGCGCTGGAGAATTACGATCTGGCCATCGTCGACCTTGGCCTGCCCGGCATCGGCGGGGTCGAGGTGATCCGCACCCTGCGCGCCCGCCAGATCCAGCTGCCGATCCTGATCCTGACGGCGGAAGGCGCGCTCAGCCGCAGGGTCGAGGGGCTGAACGCCGGCGCCGACGATTACATGACCAAACCCTTCGAGGTCGAAGAGCTGACCGCCCGCATCCGCGCCCTGATGCGCCGTGCCGGCAAGACCCTGCGGCAGGAGCTGCGCTTTGGCGCGCTGGTCTTCGACCAGAACGCGCTGCAGTTCTCGATCAACGACCAGCCCCTTGCCCTGTCGCGGCGCGAACATGTGATCCTCGAGGCGCTGATCCGCCGCGCCGGGGCCACGGTCAGCAAGGAGACCCTGCTGGAAAGCTGCTATGGCCATGGCGACGATGTGAACCTCAGCGCGATCGAGGTGATCGTCCACCGCCTGCGCCGCAAGCTGGAACACAGCCAGATCGGCATCGCCACGCTGCGCGGCCTTGGCTATGTGCTGCGGCAAGAGAAAAGATGACCAGCGCCGCCGGCAGCCTGCGGGTCAACCTGATGCTCTGGCTGTTCGGGCCGGTGGTGGCGATCCTCGGCATCAGCCTCTGGCTCTCCTATGCCTCGGCGATGGGTCAGGCCACCGGGATGATGGACCGCCAGATCCTCGCCTCGGCCCGGATGATCGCCGAACAGACGCGGTTCCGCGATGGCGCGGTGCAGGTCATCGTGCCGCCCGCGGCGCTGGAGCTCTTCGCCTCGGACAGCCATGACGAGATCGCCTATGCGGTCTTCGACCAGCAGCGTGACCTGATTGCGGGCTTTCCCGGCTTGGCCCTGCCCGCCACCCTGCCTGCGGTCTTCGACTGGCTGACGCTGGCGACCCGCTTTCGGACCGAGGACATGAATGCCGTGGTCCTGCGCCAGTCCGTCATCACGCCCGAGGGCACGGTGCCCGTCACCGTCATGGTGGGCGAGACGCTGAAGGCGCGCGATGCGATGGTGCGCAGTCTGTGGCAGCGCGGCTTTCTGGAGGAGGCGGCCCTCGTCGTCGCGGCGGCCCTGTCGATCTGGATCGGCATCACCCGCGAATTGCGCCCGCTTCTGCGGCTGCGCCGGGCGGTGCTGGACAAGCCCGCCGACGGCTTCGACCCTTTCGACGCCAGCGCCGTGCAAAGCGAGATCCGCCCGATGGTTCTGGCGCTGAACGACCATATGGCGCGGCTGGCCGCCTATCTGGACCGGCAGCGCCGCTTTCTGGACAGCACCGCGCATCAGATGCGCACGCCGCTGGCGGTGATGAAGACGCAGGTCGGCCTCGCCCATCGCAGCCGCGACGCCGCTGAAACCTCGGCCGTGCTGACCGAGATCGACGCCTCGCTCACCGCCATGTCGCGCCTGACCAGCCAGCTTCTGACCCTTGGCCGGGTCGAACACGAACGCGCCCAGCTGGCGGTGGAGCGTGTCGATCTGGCCGCCGTGGCGCGCGAGGTCGCAAGCCTGATCGCGCCGCTCGCCCTTGATGCCGATGTCGATCTGGAAGTGTCGGCGGATCTGCCCTGCCCGGTCGCCGCCTCGGCCATCCTCTTGCGCGAGGCGGTGGCGAACCTGGTCGAGAATGCCGTGGCCCATGCCGGGGCCGGGGCGGTGGCGGTGCTGACCGTCGGCCAGGAGGCGGGGATGGGCGTCCTGACCCTTTGCGACACCGGGCGCGGCATTGAACCCGGCGACCGGGCGCGGCTGTTCCAGCGGTTCCAGCGCGGCCAGACCGCAGCGCCCGGGGGCAGCGGTCTCGGCCTTGCCATCGTCGCCGAGATTGCCGAGATGTTCGGTGGTGCGGCCGGGCTGATCGACCCGCCGGGCGGCCGCGGCTTTGCCGTGCGGCTGGAATTGCCGCTGGCTCAGGGTGCTGCGGCGTCGACGAACCGGTTGGTATAGGTGCGCTTGAGGTCGATGGTGGCGGGGCTGACCCCTTCCATGAAGCCGGAAAGCACGGCCAGCACATTCTCCGGCCCGCCTTCGGGCATCCGCCCGTCGGGGGTGAACATGGCCTTGCCCGCGGCGAGCGCCCGGACATACATCGCCCGGTCGCCGGCGTAGAAATCGGCCGGCACATGGGCCGCGATCTCGCCCGCGTCATGGCTTGCGATATAGCGCATGCTGCGCACGAAGGCATTGGCGAGCTTCTGCACCGTATCGGGGTGTGCTGCGACCCAGCCGCTGTCCATGTAAAGGCAGGCCGCCGGGTAAAGACCGCCAAGCGCCGCCCGCGTCCCCTCGACCGTGCGCAGATCGACCAGCACCCGCGCCTCGCCCGATGCCAGAAGGCGCGAGACGGTCGGCTCGGTCGTCATCGCCGCCTGGATATGGTCCTGCTGCAGGGCGGCGATCAGCGGGTCCCCGGCGCCGACCGGCACCGGTGTGACATCGCGCATCGCAAGGCCGGCATGGACCAGCAGGTATTCGGTCAGAAAATCGGTCGACGATCCCAGCCCCGTCACCCCCAGCCTCAGCCCGCGCAAGCCCGCGACCGTGGTGACCTGCGGCAGGCGCGACGAGACCAGCTCCACCTCGCCGGGGGCGCGGCTGAATTGCACGACGGACTGGGTGTATTTGCCAAGCGCCTGCAGCTGGATGTTATGGTCGTAAAAGCCGATCACCCCCTGCACCGCGCCGGCCAGCATCTCGTCCGCGGCCTCGGCCCCGGCGGGTTCGGAGAGGATGTCGACATCCACCCCCGCATCGGTGAAATAGCCGAGGTTCTGCGCCAGGATCAGCGGCAGGTAGATCTGCTTTTCGATGCCGCCGACCATCAGCGACACCCGCTCGGCCCGGGCCTGCAGCGGCAGCATCGCCGCCACGCCGAGGGCGAGGGCGCTGAGGGCGGGAAGGATAACCTTTCGCGACATGGACGACATCCTGCTGAAGTTCCTGCCTGCCGTCTGCCCAGCATGAACCCTGCGGGCCCCTGCGTCGAGACGGTTGCGGATCGCACCAGTGCTGCGGGCCGCGGCAAGGGGCTTCTGGCGCCCCCTGCCCCGGCCCGGCAGGCCTTTGCGCTTACTTCACGCCTTCCAGCTTCTTGGCGGCGAGGACGAAGTCATTGGTATAGGTCTTGGACAGATCGGCCGTCCCCTTGACCTTGCCCGCGGCCTTTTCGATCTCCATCACCGTCTTCGGGCCGCTTTCCGGCATGATCCCGGCGCCGTCGATGTTGAACTGGCCCCAGTCGGCCTTCAGCGCCGCGACATATTCCTCTTTCGAGGTCAGCTGGTTGGAGACGAAATCCGCCGGCATCACATCTGCCACGTCGGCGGCGGTATGGCTGCGCATCCAGACCATCGTGGCCACCAGCGCGTTGACCACGGCCTGGGTCTCTTTCGGATGCTTGGCCACCCAGTCGGTATTGGCCAGGACCGAGGCCGCGGGATAGGCGCCGCCGAGCCATTTCGTGGCGCCCTCGCCGGTGGCAAGGTCGATGGCGGGATAGCCCACATCCAGCTTTTCGATCGCGTTCACCGTGGGTTGGGTGGTGATGCCGCAGAGGGCCTTGTTGAACTTCAGGGCCGCGATCATCGTCTGGCCGGCGCCTGCCGCCACCTTGGTGTAATCATTGGCCTGCATCCCGGCGCGGGCCGACACATAGCTGACCAGCGCATCGGTGCCCGAGCCGAGGTCGGTCACCCCCACCGACTGGCCCTTCCAGTCGGTCGGCGCCTTCACGCTGCTGCCCTTGGCGCACATGATCCGCTCGCCCGGGGCGACGGACAGCTGGATCACGTCCAGCACGTTCTTGCCCTTCTCCTGCAACTCGATCGTGTGGTTGTACCAGGCGCCGGCCATGTCGACCTGCCCGGACAGAAGCGCATCCTCGGCGCCGACACCGCCGGCATGTTCGGTCGAAAGCTCGACATTCACGCCGTATTTCTTGTACATGCCCAGGCTTTCGGCCAGCTGGTAGGGCAGGTAGATCTGCTTGTCGATGCCGCCGACCATCAGGGTCACCTTGGGCATGTCCTCGGCCCGGGCCGCGGGGGCAAGCAGCGTCGCCCCCGGCACAGCCACCGCCATCGAGGTCGCCATCAGGGCCGCCATCTTCGTGAGTTTCATCATGTCCTCCTCCGTTTTGGTTCATCCAGTGCGCTGGATCTTGGTCGCGGGCCTTCCGGCCTCCCTGCCGTCAGAGCCCTTGAATGGTGCTGTCGCGGGTGTTGTTGGGCTGCCAGGCCAGAAGGCGCTTTTCGACCTTGGCCATCAGCCATTCGGCGCCAAGCGCGAGGGACCCGATCACCAGCATCGCGCCGAAGACGCCATTGGCATCGAAGGTGTTCTGCGCCGTGGCGATCACCAGGCCAAGGCCGCGCTGTGCGCCCAGGAACTCTCCGACGATCGCCCCGATGATCGAGAAGCCCAGGGCCACATGCAGGCTGGCGATGATCCAGGTCATGGCCGAGGGGAAGACGACATGGGTGACGACCTGCCACCGCGAGGCGCCAAGGATGCGGGCGTTCGAGATCAGGTTGCGGTCGACGCTGCGCACGCCCTGAAAGGCGTTGAAGAAGACCACGAAGAAGACCAGCACCGCCGCCAGCAACACCTTGGACGGCAGGCCGAGCCCGAGCCACATCACGAAGATCGACCCCAGCACGATGCGCGGCAAGGCGTTGACGATCTTGATATAGGGCCCGATCACATCGGCAAGGTAGGGGATCTCTCCCAGAAGAACGCCGAAGACCACGCCGCTCGTCACCCCGGCGACGAAGCCCAGCAGGGATTCCTCCAGCGTCACCCAGATCTGCAGCCAGAACGAGCCATAGGCCGTGCCGTTCAGCGCCCAGGTGTAAAGCCGCACGCAGATGCCCCAGGGCGAGCCGAAGAAGAACGGATCGATGAAGCCGGTCCGCGCCGCCACCTCCCAGCCCAGCACGATGAAGAGGAAGATCGCCACCTGGCCCAGAAGGACCATCTGCCGATAGCGCCGCAAGCGCGCCCGCGCCTGGGCAGAGAGGCTCGCCTCGTCCGAGGCGGCGGGCGGGGCGGTCATCGAAAGGGCGGTCATGCGCGGGCTCCTCTGGCTTTGGCCGCGATGGCGGACCGGCTGTAGGTCTGTTCGACCTCTTCGCGCAGCGCGCCCCAGATCTGCTGGTAAAGCTCCAGGAACCGCGGATCGAAGCGGATGTCCTGCAGCGCACCGCGCGGGCGCGGCAGGTCGATGTCGAAGACCGCCTTGACGGTGCCCGGCCCGGCGGTGATCACCACCACCTTGTCGGCGAGGAAGATCGCCTCCTCCAGGTCATGCGTCACGAAGATGACCGAGGGGCGCTGACGCTCCCAAAGGGTCAGAAGCTCGTTCGACATGATGGCGCGGGTCTGCACGTCCAGCGCCGAGAAGGGCTCGTCCATCAGCAGGATCGAGGGGTCGTTGATCAGCGCCGCGGCGAGGCTGACGCGCTTGCGCATCCCCCCCGACAGCTGGTGCGGGTAATGGTGTTCGAAGCCGGCCAGACCCACGGTCTGCAGCCAGTCCATCGCCCGGGCCATCGCCTCCTTGCGGGCCATGCCGCGGAACAGCGGCCCAAGCGCCACATTGTCGGCCACCGGTTTCCAGGGCAGCAGGGCATCGGCCTGAAAGACGAAACTCGCCCCCCGGGTGACGCCATCGACCGGCCGGCCCGAGACGCGGACCGTGCCGGCGCTTGGCCGCTCCAACCCGGCGGCAAGGGTCAGCGTGGTGGATTTGCCGCAGCCAGTGGGGCCCACGACGGCGCAGAACTGGCCCGGCTCCACCACCAGGGTGACATCGCGGATCGCGGTCATCGCAGCCCCGGTGGGCGTGACGAACCGCTTGGTGACATTGGTCAGCTCGACCCCGCCCAAACCATCGCTGCGCCCCGTCATGCCCCACCCCCGCGCCGCGGCATGGCTGGGCCTTCCGGCAAAATCTGCCAGTGCAACATCCGTCATCTCCTCCCGTTCAGGTGCCGCGTGCCGGGGTCGGACCCGCCGCGACTCTCATTGCGGTCCTCTATGAACCCTGAAGCTTTCATTCAGCTTTCAGTCCGGGGCGAAGATGAGAATTGCCAGGTTTCGGGCGGCGCGGGGCTGAAGGGCGCAATCTGGTGCTGGCCAAAGCCCCGGCCTGGCCCTAGGGTGGTTTTCAGCCCTGCGTGGCACGCTTTGACCCGGTTTTCGAACCAAAAGGTCAAAAAACGACGCTTTGAATGCCACTTGCGGCATCCTGCAAAGCCGTATAGCGCTGCACCTGCCGTCACGACGGCCTCAACTGCCCCCCGCAAAGAGACGGACCGAAGCCTTGCCCGACCTCACCCTCATGCGCGCCGAGCTGGCCGCGCATTACGACCTTGCCCCCTCGCTCGCCGCCGCCGAAGCCACGCGCGAGATCCATGCGAAGATGGCGCGCGTGGTGCCCTTCGCCGATTGGGCGATCTTTGCGCCCTATGTCCAGGCCATCAACCGGCTGAAAGCCGAACGCAACGCGGTGATCCTCGGCCACAACTACATGACGCCCGAGATCTACCACGGCGTGGCCGATTTCGTCGGCGACAGCCTGCAGCTGGCGGTCAAGGCCACCGAGGTCGAGGCCGATGTCATCGTGCAATGCGGCGTGCATTTCATGGCCGAGACCTCGAAGATCATGAACCCGGCCAAGACCGTGCTTATGCCCGACATGGCGGCGGGCTGCTCGCTGGCGGAATCGATCACCGCCGAAGGCGTGGCCGAGATGCGCGCCCGCTATCCCGGCGCGCCGGTGGTGTCCTATGTCAACACCACGGCCGAGGTGAAGGCCGCCTCGGACGTCTGCTGCACCTCTGCCAATGCCTTGCAGATCGTCAACGCGATGGAGGGCGACACGGTCATCATGACGCCCGACAAGTTCCTCGCGCAGAACGTGGCGGCCCTGTCGCCGAAGCGCGTCGTCTGGTGGGACGGCGCCTGCATCGTGCATGAACGCTACCGGGCCGAGGATCTGCGCGCCTACCGCGAGGGCCATCCCGGCGTTGCGATCATCGCCCATCCCGAATGCCCGCCCGATGTGGTGGCCGAGGCCGATTTCACCGGCTCGACCAAGGGGATCATCGACTGGGTCCATGCCCATAAACCGGCGCAGGCGATGCTTGTCACCGAATGTTCGATGGCCTCCAACATCGCCGATGAACTGCCCGAGGTCGATTTCGCCAAGCCCTGCAACCTCTGCCCCTATATGAAGATGATCACGCTGGAGAAGGTGCTTTACGCCCTCCACTCCATGACCGGCGCGATCGAGATCGATCCGGCGGTCGCGTCCCGCGCCCGGCTGGCGGTGCAGCGGATGATCGACATCAGCCGCAAGGCTGCGGCCTGAGATGGCAGAGGCCAGCCTGACCGGAACGGGCCCCGGGATCGAAACCGGCCGGGTGATCATCGTCGGCGCGGGGCTCGGCGGGCTTTATGCCGCGCTGAACCTCGCCCCCCTGCCCGTCCTGATGATCTCGCCCGAGGTTCTGGGCCAGGGCGCAAGCTCGGCCTGGGCGCAGGGCGGGATCGCGGCGGCGATGGCTGCGGCGGACAGTCCGGAGGATCATGCCGCCGATACGGTCAAGGCGGGCGCGGGCACGGTGGACGCCGGGGTGGCCGCCAGCGTCACCGCCGAGGCGCGGGCCCATATCCTGGACCTGACCGCCCTTGGCACGCCCTTCGATCGCGACGCTGCCGGCGGTTATGTCCTGTCGCGCGAGGCGGCGCATGGCATGGCCCGCGTGGTGCGGGTGCAGGGCGACCAGGCCGGGCGCGAGATCATGGCCAGCCTGATCGCCGAGGTGCGCCGCACGCCCTCGATCCAGGTGGCCGAGGGTCTGGTGGCCGTGGCGCTGGCGACCGAGGCGGGCCGGGTCACCGGCGTGCAGGTGACGGCGGCGGATGGCAGCAGCGGCACGCTGACCTTGCGCGGGTCGGCCGTGCTGATGGCGGGGGGCGGCTCGGGCGGGCTTTACGCGCTGACCACCAACCCGCCGCGCATCCGGGGTCAGGTCATCGGCATGGCGGCCCGCGCCGGGGCGGTGATCGCCGATGCCGAATTCGTGCAATTCCACCCGACCGCCATCGACTGCGGCCAGGACCCTGCCCCGCTGGCCACCGAGGCGCTGCGTGGCGAGGGGGCCACCCTGATCAACCGCCACGGCACCCGCTTCATGCTGGGGCTGCACCCCGATGCTGAACTGGCCCCGCGCGACGTGGTGGCGCGGGCGATCTTTGCCGAAACCCGGGCCGGGCGGCACCCGATGCTGGACCTGCGCCAGATCCCCGACCTTACCACCCGCTTTCCCGCCGTGTCCGAGGCCTGCCGCCGCGCCGGGATCGACCCCGCCACCGCCGCCGTCCCGGTCGCCGCCGCCGCGCATTACCACATGGGCGGGATCGCGGTCACTTCCACCGGCCGGTCCAGCCTCGCCGGGCTTTGGGCCTGCGGTGAGGCGAGTGCGACCGGCCTGCATGGCGCCAATCGCCTCGCCTCGAACGGTTTGCTCGAGGCGCTGGTCTATGCCCGCCGCGCCGCACGCGACATCGCCGCGGAGGCGCCGCCGCAGGGAGGTCTCGCCCCCGTCCAGCTTTCCTTGCCGCCGGGGGGTTCGGCCTCCGTCGCCGCCCTGACCGATCAGCTGCGCCAGGTGATGACCGCCGAGGTCGGCGTGGTGCGGCAGGCCGAGGGGCTGCAAACCGCCCTTCTGCGCATCGCCGCGCTGGAGGCGCAGGCCGGTGCCCATGCCGCTTTCCGCAACATGACGGCCACCGCCACCCTGATCGCCGCCGCGGCCCTGATGCGGCGCGAATCGCGCGGCGCGCATTGTCGCAGCGACTTTCCCCTGACCGACCCGGCCCAGGCCCATCGCAGCCGCCTGACCCTGCCGCAAGCCCTGGCCCTGCGCCAAACCCTTCTGGAACCTGCCCGATGACCCTTGCCCTGCCCGACCTCTTGCTGGAACCCCTCGTCCGCGCCGCCCTGATCGAGGATCTGGGCCCCGCCGGCGACATCACCACCCGGCTCGTCATCCCGCCCGCCACCCGCTACCGCGCCCGGCTGAACGCGCGCGAGGCGGGGGTCGTGTCGGGGCTGCAGGTCGCGGCCATCGCCTTCCTGCTGGTCGATCCCGCGCTCTCCCTCACCCTGCACCGCGCCGATGGCAGCCCCTGCGCCGCGGGCGATCTGCTGATGGAGGTCGAGGGGCCGGCCGCCGCGATCCTGTCGGCCGAGAGGGTCGCGCTGAACTTTGCCGGGCGGCTTTCCGGCATCGCCACGCTGACCGCCGCCTTCGTCTCCGAAACCAGCGGCAGCCGGACCCGCATCACCTGCACCCGCAAGACGACCCCCGGCCTGCGGCTGGTCGAAAAGGCCGCCGTCCTGCATGGCGGCGGCTTCAACCACCGCTTCGGCCTTGGCGATGCGATCCTGATCAAGGACAACCACATCGCCGCCGCCGGGGGCATCCGCGCGGCGCTGGAGGCGGCCCGCGCAGGTGCCTCGCACATGATGAAGATCGAGGTCGAGGTCGACACCCTCGCCCAGCTGTCCGAGGTGCTGGCGGTGGGTGGCGCCGATGCCGTCCTTCTGGACAATATGGACACCCCGACCCTGCGGCAGGCCGTGGGTCTGGTGGACGGGCGCCTGACCACCGAGGCCTCTGGCAACATGGCGCTGTCCCGCATCGCCGAGGTGGCCGCAACCGGGGTCGATTATATCTCGGCCGGGGCGCTGACCCATTCGGCCCGCACGCTGGACCTGGGTCTGGATTTCTGAACGCCTGACACCCCGACCGGCGCTTTGCCGCTGCCTTCCAGCGGGCCCTTGCCGATTTCTGCGGCAAAACCAGCCCGTCATTGACGCGCCCCGCGCATCTGGTCCTATGCAGGCAATGAACAAGAGCAAGGCGAGCGTCAGGCGATGAGCACAGAGATGACAGTGACCGATTGGCCGGCTGCGGCGACGGGCGCGAAACCGTCGGTCCTGGCGGAAGACCTCGAGCTTGATGGCGATGTGACCTCGCAGGGGCCGGTCGAGATCCTTGGCCGGGTCCGCGGAGCGGTGCGTGCGCCCGATGTGCTGATCTCGGCCGGGGGGCAGGTTCTGGGCCATGTCGCGGCGCTCAACCTTTCGGTCCTCGGGACCGTCGAGGGCACGATCGCCGCCAAGGCCGTGGTGCTGGCCGGGTCGGCGCAGGTGCGGGCCGACATCACCCATGACCTGATCACGATCGAGACCGGCGCCCAGTTCGACGGCAGCCTGAAGCGCAAACGTTAGTCAGGCCCCGGCCTTGATCATGTCGGCGGCCTTCTCGCCGATCATGATGCAGACCGCATTGGGATTGCCCGAGATCAGCTGCGGCATGATCGAGGCATCGGCCACCCGCAGGTTCGCGATTCCATGCACCTTCAGCTTCGGATCGACGACCGACAGCGCATCGCCGCCCGCGCGGCAGGTGCCGGCGGGGTGGAGCGCGGCATGGGCCTCGGTCTGGCAGAAGCGGCGAAAGGCCGCGCGGGTCATACCCGCATCGGGGATGTGACGCCGGGCGATGAAACGGCGCATCTCGGGCTGTTCCATCACCTCCATCGCGAAAAGGCCGCCTTCGGTGACCGCGTCCAGATCATAGGGATCGGCGAAGTAATTCGGGCGCACCGTCGGAAAGTCCATCGGATCGGCGCTGCGCAGCAGCACCTCGCCGCGCGAGCGGGGGCGGATCTGGCCCAGATTGACCGTGCAGCCATTGCCGCCCGGCACCGCATCGACGCCCTCCTCGATCCCGGCGCCGACCACCATGAAGAACTGCACATCGGGCAGCGCCTCGGTCCGGTTGCCCCACCAGAAGGCGCCGCCCTCGATCAGGTTCGAGGCCGCAGGCCCGCCGCGGAACAGCGCGTAATCCAGCCCCGCCAGCGCCTTCCAGTGCAGCTTCTTGTACTTGTCATAGCTGTGCGGGCCGTTCAGCTGGTAGACGAGCGAGATCTCGACGTGATCCTGCAGGTTCTGCCCGACGCCGGGAAGATCGGCTGCCACCTTGATGCCATGCCCTGCCAGATGCGCGGCAGGCCCGATGCCCGACAGCATCAGCAGCTTGGGCGAGGCGATGGCCCCGGCCGAAAGGATCACCTCCTTGCGGGCGCGCAGGGTCTGCAGGCGGCCGCGGCGCAGATATTCGACGCCGACCGCCACGCCCTTCTCGATCAGGATGCGGGTCACGCGGGCGCCGGTCTGCAGATGCAGGTTCTTCCGCTTTTCGGCGGGATGGATATAGGCGGTGGCGGCGCTGCTGCGCCGGGCGTTGCGCGCGGTGATCTGGTAAAGCCCGCAGCCCGCCTGGTCGCCCGCGTTGAAATCGGGGTTCAGCGGCAGGCCCGCCTGCTGGCAGGCCAGAAGCCAGGCGCGGGTCAGCGGGTGGATATGGGCATTGTCCGACACGCCCAGCGGGCCGCCCGTCGCATGGGCCGCGTTGGAGAAGCGGTTGTTATCCTCGGCCTTGCGGAAATAGGGCAGCACGTCGTCATAGCCCCAGCCCTCCGCCCCAAGCGCCGCCCAGGCCGCGTAATCCGCCGGATTGCCGCGGATGTAGATCATCGCATTGACTGAACTTCCGCCGCCCAGGACCGAGGCCTGCACCATCGTCGGGTTGGCATGCGGCGGCTGACCCGGCAAATTCTCCCACGGCAGGCGCTTAAGCAGCGGGCCCTGGGCGGTTTTGTAATAGGCGCCGGGAATGTGGATATAGGGGCTGCGGTCGCACGGCCCCTCTTCCAGCAGCGCCACGCTGCAGGCATCCTCCTCTGACAGGCGTGCCGCAACCACGCAGCCGGTCGAGCCGCCACCAATGACAATGTAATCGACGCTGTCCATCTCGCCCCAAGCCCCGATGCGGCATCCCGGCCCTGTGCGGACCCGGGACGCGATCCCTTTGGCGAAAGGGTAAGGCGGCCATGCTCCGGGCAGCAACTTCGCTCTGACGAAATGTTTGAAGCAACCTGACGCAACATGGGGAATCTTGTGCGCCAAGGTGCATAAGGTGCTTGCCTGCGCCCCGCCATCTGGCTTAGGCATGGGACGCGCCTTTCGAGGGAGGAGAACTTCATGGCACAGCAGACGCTGATCTATCACGGTCTGGTCTCACGCCATTCGACGCTGTCGATCGACCTTGCCATCATGCGCGCCGCCGGCTTCGACGGGCTGGAGATTTCGGCGGCCAAGATGCGCGACGTGCTGGCGGCCGGCTTTTCGGCGGACGAGCTGGCGCAGCGTCTGAAAGGGGTCACCATCCCCGGCATCGGCTTTCTTCTCGACATCGAACGGCAGGGCGCGGCGGAAGCTCAGCTGATGCAGGAGGCGGCCGCGCTCTTCGATCTGGCGCGGATTGCCGGGGCCAGGGGCGTGCAGGTGCTGACCGGCCCGGTCCAGGTGGAGGCTGTGCAAAAGCACGCCGCAGGCCTGCCGACCCCGCTTTACAAAGGCGTGCTTGGCCTCGACCGGGCAGAGCAGATCGCGATCACCGCCCGGAACCTCGCCCGGCTGGCCGACCTTGCCGCGACCTACGACCTGCTTTTGTATCTGGAGGCGCTGGCCTGGACGCCGCTCAACTCCCTGGCCGATCAGGTCGAGGTGATCGAACGCGCCGGGCGCGGCAATGTCCGGCTGGTGGTGGATTTCTGGCATTGCTATGCCTCGGGCGACAGGCCCGATCAGGTCGCAAAGCTGGACCGCAACCTGATCTACGGCGTCCACATCTGCGATTCCCTGACCTTCAGCGGCGGGATCCCGAACGAGATGGTCTTGCGCGATGTGCCGACCGGGCGCGGCGTTCTGAACCTGCGGGACTGGACCGATGCGGTCAAGGCGACCGGCTATGTCGGTTGGTGGAGCTGCGAGCTGTTCTGCCGCAGGCAGCAACAGGACGACAGTTTCGCCGTCGCGGCCGAACTGCACGCCCTGATGTCCGATCTGGTTCTGTAGGGCCCAAGGCAAAGGGCGCCGAGGCCCATCGCGAGGCCTGGGCGCCCGGTGAGGCGGGAGCGGTCAGCCCTTGGGATGCAGCTCGATCGCTAGCCAGATGCTGTCGGTATCGGCATAGTAATGGTGCCAGGGATAGGCCCATTCGTTATGGCCGGTCACCCGGCAGAAAGGGTCATGGGTATAGCCGATCGGCATCATCACGGTTTCATAAACCGTCTTCGGATCGCGCTCCTTGAACTTCTGCATCCGGCCAAGGCCATGAATCTGCGTGTGAACCTCCAGGAACGGATGTTCGTTGTGGATGAAGCAATCGGTGTCGCCGGGCGCCCACCAGAGGTTCAGCTTCAGGTCGAACTCCTGCAAATCCTTCGGCGCCGACCTTTCATTGGTGAAGACCAGCGGGTCGGTGGTCACGGTGCCGATGAAGTCCTGCGGCGAGATGTACAGCGGCGTGTCGCGCGGAAAGCTCTTGATCCGGTTGCCGAGCCAGTCCCAGCCGCGCAGGCCGACGCCGCCCAGGTTGGTCGCCTTGCGCACCTTGATGACGGCGGCGCGCTCGGCCGATTTGATCTGCCCGCCGATCAGCCAGGTCGATTTCCAGGCCGGCACGATCGCCGGCTCGTCGGTGCCGGTGACCATCGGCGAGGGGCCAAGGTTGACCACCACCGCATCATCCACCGCGTAATCGCGCGGGTTCTCCACCAGCTCGGCATGGATGAAGGCATCGGCAAAGTTCAGGTCGCGGGTTTTGTTCTGCATGATGATCTCGAATGCGGGCTTTGGGTTTTGCGCAGAGTGACCATGGAAAGGGCTGGCCTGCTATTGCGCGCCGCGCAGATATATGGCGCAACCTGACGCAGGGCTTTGCGCCAGGTCGCCTCAGGTCGGCTTGATCATGTCCAGACCGTCGCCGAGATAGTCCATCGCCTCGCGCGGGATGCTGGGGTCCTTGGCGTCCAGCGTGGTCAGCGCCATCAGCTCTTGCCGGGTCAGCAGCCCCGGACGGCGGTAGTGCAGCACGACCCGCGTCGCATAGGGCTGGCGGAACATGGTGGCGGCAATCCCGCTGCAGATGCCGAAGAGGAAGCGCTTGGAATTGCGCTGCACGTTGGAATAGATGCCGAAGGTCATCTCGTTATTCTGGACGGATTCGAAATCCACCGTGAAGATCCGGCCTTCGATCGGAAAGAAGAAGCCATGATACTTGAAGATGTATTCGGCCTTGCGCGGATTGTCGTAGCTTGGAAAACGCTCGACATAATAATGGCTTAGGATGTCGCCATTGCGAAAGACGCAAAGGGCGGATTTCAGGACCTGCCGGGCATAGATCGAGGAATACTGGTAACGGTCGTAAATCCCGACAAATTCCCCCTCGGCCACTTTCGAGGACAGCGTTGCCGTATCCAGAAAGCGGATGACCTGCGGCGCCTCGCGCAGCTTGTCCAGCGCGTTGAAGAAATTGCCCTCCACCAGGGCGCGGAACCGGTCGTGATCGGTGAACATGATGTCCGGCCCGAGGCCGAAGAAATTCGCGATCAGCCTGGCATTGGCCGGCGAGGGGCGGTGGCGGCCCGAGAGGTATTTGTTGAATTGCTGGCGATTGATGCTGATCTTCCGGCAGACCAAGGAGATCGATCCGTGCCGCTCGCAGACGAAGCGCAGGTTGGCGGCAAAGTTCGCGGCCTTGCTGTCGATGGCCTCATCCGGGGCTGTCATCAGGACCTTCGCAAAGGGTGCTTCATATTGCGTCAGTAATATGACGGGAGCGCAATTGCAAGAAACATCGAAAGAATTGAGGCTTATCCCAACAGCAGAGATGAGGGTGTTCACAGCCTCATGTGACCGGAGGGATGACATGAAACTGACTGGCGGGCAGATCGTAGCGACGGCCTTGAAGAGCTATGGCGTGGAATATGTGGCGGGTGTGCCGGGTCACGGCATCTGGTCGCTGTTCGACGCCTTCCTGGAAGAGGGCTCGCAGCTGCCCTTCATCCAGGTGATGCACGAACAATCGGCCGTCCACATGGCCGACGGCTATTTCCGCGCCAGCGGCAAGCCGATGGCCTGTTCCACCTCGATCGGGCCGGGCGCCACCAACACGATCATCGGCCTGGCCACGGCCTATGCCGACAGCATCCCGGTCTTCTATGTCTCGGGCGGCCCTGCGACCCATATGAAGGGCCACGGCGTCATGCAGGAGATCGAGCGCCAGAACGAGAACGCCTTCCCCCGCATCACCGAACAGGTGACCAAGCGCGCCTTCAAGGCGGGCCGGGTTGACGAGCTGCCCTTCATCATGCACCGCGCCTTCAACACGATGATGAGCGGGCGGCAGGGTCCGGTCCATGTCGAAGTGCCGATGGACATTCAGGTCGAGGCTGCCGATGTGGCGATCCACCCGCTGGACCTGCGGATGGCGCGCGGCGTGGCCTATCCCGACCCGCGGGCGATCGAACGGGCGGTGGCGCTGCTGTTGCAGGCCGAACGTCCGGTGATCGTGGCGGGCGGCGGTGCGATCTCTGCCGGGGCCTCCGAGGAACTGACCCGGTTGGCCGAAAAGATCGGGGCCGCGGTCTCGATCACCTGGAACGGCAAGGGCGCCATTTCGGAGGATCACGCCCTCTTCATCGGCGCGGTCGGGCAGACCGGCACCACCTGTAGCAATGCCATCACCGCCAGCGCCGATGTCGTCATGTCGGTCGGCTGCCGCTTCACCGACTGGTCGGCCTCGAGCTATGCCAAGGGGGTCAGCTTCTCGATCCCGCCGGGCAAGCTGATCCATATCGACCTCGATCACCACGAGATCGGCAAGAACTACCCGACCGAGGTGGGCATCGTCGCCGATGCCAAGGCCACGCTGGAGGCGATCCTCGCGATGATCTCGGATGCCGAGGCGCAAAAGGCCCTGTCCCGGCGCGAGAAGTTCCTCGCCGATGTGATGAAGGCCAAGGCCGATTGGGAGGCCCTGCTGGCCCCCCGCCGCGACAGCCGCGAAGCCCCCTTCACCTCGCAGCGCCCGCTCGGGGCCTTGCGCAAGGTGATGGACCGTGACGGCATCGTGGTGGTCGGGTCGGGCAATACCCAAGGGGCGGTCAAGCAGACCTTCCCGGTCTATACGCCGCGCACCCATATCACCTCGGGTTCTTTCTCGCCGATGGGCTGGGCGGTTCCGGCCGCGATGGGGGCGAAGCTCGCCATGCCCGACCGCCAGGTCGTGGCGATCACCGGCGACGGCGATTTCATGATGAGCCTGCCGGAGCTTGGCACCGCCGTGATGAACAACATCCCCGTCGTCTTCATGGTGCAGAACAACTGCGGCTACATGTCGATCCGCGGCGGCCAGCGCAAATTCATGGGCCGGCATGTCGCGTCGGAGTTCAACTACCACGCGGGCAATGGCGAGCCCTATAGCGCCAATATCTCGGAAGTGGCGAAGAACTTCGGCGTCGAAAGCTGGAAGGTCACCTCGGATGACCAGCTGGAATCTTCGCTGAAGGCGGCGCTTGACTGCGGGCGGCCGGCCCTGGTCGAGATCATGACCTCGCGCGATGCGGCGGGGCCCTTCGCCACCGGCTGGTGGGATTTCCCCTCGCCCGCCTATTACGACAAGGAACAGGCGGACTATGCGGCCAAGCGTGCGCTTGAACAGCATATGTAAGCCTCGGGCGGCGCGTATTCTCCCCTGTTTCGCGCCGCCCCCTTTCTGACCCCCCTCCCCTTTCGCAAATCGCTCAGTCCCGGTGCCCTTGCGGGCCACCGTCTTGGATAGGTTTACCCGATGATCCGCCACATGAAATCCGCCAGACCCACCGAAGCCTCCGTCACCGAAAGCAGCGTCACCGCCGTGGTTGAAAAACTGCTGGCCGAGGTGGCCGAGGGTGGCGATGCGGCGATCCGAAAGCTGAGCAAGCAGTTCGACGGGCTGGAGCGTGACAGCTACCGGCTGACCGATGCCGAGATCGCCGCCTGCATGAACGGGCTGACAAGGCAGGAACGCATCGACCTCGACTTTGCCCAGGACCAGGTGCGCAACTTTGCCCAGGCGCAGCGTGCCACCATGCTGGATCTGGAGGTGGAGACCCTGCCTGGCGTGGTTCTGGGCCACCGCAACATCCCGGTGGCCAATGTCGGCTGCTATGTGCCGGGCGGCGCCTATCCGCTGCTTGCCTCGGCCCATATGACGGTGCTGACGGCCAAGGTGGCGGGCTGTGCCCGTGTCATCACCTGCGCCCCGCCCTTCAAGGGCCAGATCGCGCCGAAGATCGTGGCGGCCCAGCATCTGGCCGGCGCGGACGAGATCTACTGCATCGGCGGCGTCCAGGCGATTGCCGCGATGGCCTACGGGACCCAGACCATCGACCCGGTCGACATGCTGGCGGGCCCCGGCAACGCCTATGTGGCCGAGGCCAAGCGCCTTCTCTTCGGGCAGGTCGGCATCGACCTTTTCGCCGGCCCGACCGAGACCCTGGTGATCGCCGATGACACCGCCGATGGCGAGATCTGCGCCACCGACCTTCTGGGCCAGGCCGAACATGGCGCCAACTCTCCCGCCGTGATGATCACCAATTCCGAGGCGCTGGCCCGCGACACGCTGCGCGAGATCGACCGCCTGTTGCAGATCCTGCCGACCGCCGCCGTGGCCGCCAAGGCCTGGGCCGATTTCGGCGAGATCATCCTGTGTGACACGCTGGAGGAAATGGTGGCCGAGGCCGACCGCATCGCCTCGGAACATGTGCAGGTGATGACAGCGGACCCGGATTACTTCCTGAACCACATGACCAATTACGGCGCCCTGTTCCTGGGCGCGCGCACCAATGTCAGCTTTGGCGACAAGGTGATCGGCACCAATCACACCCTGCCGACCAAGCGGGCCGCGCGCTATACCGGCGGGCTCTGGGTCGGCAAGTTCCTGAAAACCTGCACCTATCAGCGCATCCTGACCGACGAGGCCTCGGCGCTGATCGGCCAGTACGGCTCGCGCCTCTGTTTCATGGAGGGCTTCGTGGGCCATGCCGAACAGGCCAACCTGCGGGTGCGCCGCTACGGGAAAAGGAACGTCGCCTACGCGATGCCCGCCGACCCGGTTTGATCCCCCCAACCCCGACAGCCCGATAACGCGAAAACGCGACGGGCCCCTGCAACAGAGAGAGGAAGACCATGACAAACCTGAAGAAACTTCTGCTGGCCACCGCCCTTGCGCTGCCCGTGGCAACCCCGGCCCCCGCCCAGATCAAGATCGAGGGCCTGCATGTCTGGACCTCGGCCAGCGAGGTCAAGGCGCTGAAGGTCATCACCGACAAGCTCGCCGCGATGGGCTTTGAATGGCAGGACAGTGCGGTGGGCGGGGCCAATGGCGCCAATGCCCAGCAGGCCCTGCGCACCCGTGTCGCGGCCGGCAACCCGCCCGCCGTGATGCAGTTTCTGGGCTACGAGGGCCTCGGCTGGGCCGGTGAGGGCGCGCTGCGCTCGCTCAACGGGCTTTACGATGCGAACAGCTGGGCGGCGGTGCTGCCGCCGGTGATGACGCAGTTCCTGAAAAGCGGCGACGACTACTTCTCCACGCCCATCAACATGCACCGGCAGAACTGGGTCTGGGCCAACAAGGCGGTCTTCGACAAGGCCGGCATCACCCCGCCCACCAGCTGGGAAGAGCTGATCGCCGCGGGCGAGAAGCTGAAGGCCGCCGGCGTCATCCCGATCGCGATGAGCGACGAAAGCTGGCAGATCGAAGAGATCTGGGAGGCGATGGTCGCGGACGTGAACGGCCCGGATTTCTACAAGAAGGCCGTGGTCGATCTGGATGAAACCGCGCTGTCCAGCCCCGAGATGGTCAAGGTCTTCGACCTTCTGGGCCAGGTCCGCGGCCTGCATGACGAAGGCTATACCGGGCGCGACTGGGCGGCGGCGACCAACCTCGTCGCCAATGGTCAGGCGGGCATGCAGATCATGGGCGACTGGGCCAAGGGCGAGTTCCTGGCCAAGGGGATGAAGCCGGGCGTGGATTTCCTCTGCTTCCCGACGCCCACCGCCACGCCCAATTACAAATTCGTCTTCGATGCCTTCGGCGGTTTCAAGAACGACAACGCCGACATGAACAAGGGCCAGGACGCGGTGGCCGAGGCGATCATGGACCCGCAGGTCCAGCGTGATTTCAACATGATCAAGGGCTCGATCCCGGCGCGGACCGATGTGCCGATGGACGGCTTCGACGACTGCGCCAAGCGCAGCTCTGCCGACCGGGCCGATGCGATCAAGGCCAATGCGATGTGGGGCTCTGTCACCGATGGTTTCGCGGTGGAGCCGCGCTTCTCGGGCGTCTTCGGCGATGTGGTGGGCAAGTTCTTCGTCACCGACATGTCTTCGGAAGATGCCGTGAAGGCGCTGGTCGACGGCATCGACAACGCCCGTTGAGCGCCGGGCCTGCCGGGGCAGCCGCTCCCCGCCCCGGCAGGTCGCCGTCTGATCCTTCAAACCACAGGACATCCCGATGACGAGAACTCAACCCTTTTCGGAACGTTTGGCAAACTGGCTGCCGCGGCTGGTTCTTGCCCCCAGCCTCTTGGTGGTTCTGGTCGCGGTCTATCTGTTCATCGCCTGGACCGGCTGGATTTCGCTTTCCTCCTCCAAGATCGTGCCGAAATACGATTTCGTCGGGCTGGAGCAATATGTCCGCCTGTGGTCCACCCCGCGCTGGCACACCGCCGTGGCCAACCTCTTCATCTTCACCACGCTGTTTCTGGGCGTCACCACCTGCCTTGGCCTTCTGATGGCGATCCTGCTGGACCAGAAGATCCGCGCCGAGGGCGCCTTGCGCGCGATCTTCCTCTACCCGATGGCGCTGTCCTTCATCGTCACCGGCACGGCGTGGAAATGGATCCTGAACCCGGCGCTTGGCGTGCAGAAGGTGGTCAACGACCTCGGCTGGACCAGCTTCGTCTTCGACTGGATCGCCCAGCCCAGCTTTGCCATCTACTGCGTCGTGATCGCCGCCGTCTGGCAATCCACCGGCTTTGCCATGGCGATCTTCCTGGCCGGCCTGCGCGGCATCGACAATTCGGTGATCAAGGCGGCCCAGATCGAGGGCGCGGGCCTGCCCCGCATCTACCGTTCCATCATCATCCCGATGCTGCGGCCGGCTTTCCTCAGCGTGATCGTGCTGTTGAGCTATGTCGCGATCAAAAGCTTCGACCTCATCCTCGCGCTGACCAACACCGGGCCGGGATCTGCGACCGAGATGCCCTCGACCTTCATGTATTCCGCCACCTTCCGGCGCGATCAGATGGGGGTGGGTGCTGCCAGCGCGATGATGATGCTGATGACGGTCGCGGCCATCATCGTCCCCTACCTCTATTCCGAACTGAAGGAGACCCGCGATGGCCACTAACGCCACCTCTTTGCGCCGCCAGCAGCTTCTGGGCCGCGTGGTCATCTATGGCGCCCTGATCGCCATGGCCGCCTTCTACCTGATGCCGCTCTGGGTGATGATCGTCACCTCGGTCAAGCACCTGGACGAGATCTATGCCGGCTCTTTCATCGGCCTGCCCAAGGAGATCACCTTCGAAGCCTGGCAGACCGCCTGGTCGCAGGCCTGCAACGGCACCGCCTGCCAGGGGTTGAAGCCCTATTTCATCAACTCGATCCTGCTGACGATCCCGGCGGTTCTGCTCTCCACCAGCATCGGGGCGATCAACGGCTATGTCATCACCAAATGGCGGTTTGCCGGCTCGAACGCGATCTTCGGCCTGCTGCTGTTCGGCTGCTTCCTGCCCTTCCAGGCGGTGATCCTGCCGATGGCGCAGACCCTGGGGATGCTGCATCTGGCCGGCACGCTGCCCGGGCTGATCCTGGTGCATACGATCTATGGCATCGCCTTCACCACGCTGTTTTTCCGCAACTATTTCATCGGCATCCCGGACGAGCTGGTCAAGGCGGCGCAGATCGACGGGGCCGGGTTCGTGCGGATCTTCGTCTCGATCATGCTGCCGACGGCCCTGCCGATCATCGTGGTCTCCTGCATCTGGCAGTTCACCCAGATCTGGAACGACTACCTCTTCGGCGCCTCTTTCACCGCCGGCCAGAATGCCCCGATCACCGTGGCGCTGAACAACATCGTCAATGTCTCGATGGGGCGCAAAGAATACAATGTCGACATGGCCGCCGCCATGATCGCCGCCCTTCCCACCCTCATCGTCTATGTCGTCGCCGGCCGCTACTTCGTGCGGGGCCTGACGGCAGGCGCAGTAAAAGGCTGACCCTGATGGCAACTCTTGAAATCGACCGCGTCCGCAAATCCTACGGCACCCATGAGGTTCTCAAAGAGGTGAGCCTCTCGATCGGGGATGGCGATTTCCTCGTGCTGCTGGGGCCGTCCGGCTGCGGCAAGTCCACCCTTCTCAACATGATCGCGGGCCTGGAAAGCATCACCTCGGGCGAGGTGCGCATCTCGGGCGAGGTGATCAACGACCTGCCGCCCAAGGACCGCGACATCGCGATGGTGTTCCAGTCCTATGCCCTCTATCCCACGATGACCGTGCGCGAGAATATCGAGTTCGGGATGAAGATCCGCGGCATCAAGCCCGAGGTCCGGGCCAGGGCCACCCAGGCCGCCGCCGACATGCTGCAGATGGGCCAGCTTCTGGACCGCCGGCCCAGCCAGCTGTCGGGCGGCCAGCGCCAGCGCGTCGCGATGGGCCGCGCCGTGGTGCGCGAGCCGAAGCTGTTCCTTTTCGACGAGCCCCTGTCCAACCTCGACGCCAAGCTGCGCGTCGACATGCGGACCGAGATCAAGCGCCTGCACCAGCGGCTTGGCACCACCATCGTCTATGTCACCCATGACCAGATCGAGGCGATGACGCTGGCCACCCGCATCGCGGTGATGAAGGACGGCAAGGTGCAGCAATTCGGCCCGCCGCAAGAGGTCTACGACCGCCCGGCCAATACCTATGTGGCGCGCTTTGTAGGCTCCCCGGCGATGAACATCATCCCGGGCCGCCTGTCGGGCCAGTCCGTTGTGCTGGAGGGGCGCAGCGGCCCGCTGCAGATCGACGGCATCACCCTCTCGCCCGAGACGGCGCGGCTTTACGACGGCAAGCCGGTGCTGGTCGGCATAAGGCCGGAGCATTTCTCGCTCGACCGCAAGGGCGGGCCGGGTCTGCCGGTGCAGATCGACGTGGTCGAACCCACCGGCGCCGACACGCTGGCGGTTTTCGGCATGGGCGGGGTCGAGGTGATCTCGCGGCTTGAACCCTTTGCGGCGGCGGCGGGGGAAAAGGTGACGCTGGCCGTCAAGACCGAGAAGATCGTGCTCTTCGACGCCCAAACCGAAACCCGCCTAGTGTGAGGAGCGCGTGATGGAGGCCGACGTCATCATCATCGGGTCGGGCGTGGGCGGGGCGACGCTCGCCTCTGCCCTGGCGCCATCGGGTCTGCGGATTCTGGTCCTGGAGAAGGGCGAACATCTGCGCCCCTCGCCCGAGACGCGCGATGACGTGGCGATCTTCCAGCGCGGCCATTTCGCGCCGACCGAACAATGGATGGGCTCTGACGGCACGCCCTTCGTGGCGGGGAATTACTATGTCGTCGGCGGCAATTCCAAGTTCTACGGCGCGGTGATGTACCGCTACCGCGAGGCCGACTTTCGCCCCCGCGCCCATCTGGGCGGCGCCACGCCCGGCTGGCCCCTGACCTATGCCGACCTCGCCCCGTGGTACGACAAGGCCGAGGCGCTGTTTCAGGTCCGCGGCACCGCGACCGAGGATCTGACCGAGCCGCCGCACGCCCTGCCCTACCCTTTCGCCCCGGTCCCCGACGAGCCGGTGATGCGAAAGGTCCGCCAGCGGCTGCAAAGGGCCGGGGCGCATCCCGCCTCCCTGCCGCTGGCCATCGACATCGAGGCCTGGCTCGCCGGGGGCAAGACCGGCTGGGATGCCTTTCCCAACACCGGCTCCGGCAAGATCGACGCGGAATCCGGCCCGCTGACCGAAGCCCTGCGCCACCCCAATGTCACGCTGATGACCGGGGCCGAGGTGCTGCGGCTGGACACCGACAGCGCCGGCGGCCAGATCACCGGCGCCGTGGTCCGCCATCAGGGGCGCGAAATCCGCCTGACCGCCCGCAGCTATGCCCTTGCCGCAGGTGCGATCCAGAGCGCGGCCCTGCTTTTGCGGTCGGCCAATGACGCGCATCCGAAGGGGCTTGCCAATGGCTCGGATCAGGTCGGGCGCAATTTCATGAACCACAACTCCTCGGCCATGCTGACGATCGACCCGCGGCTGCCCAATACCTCGGTCTATCAAAAGACCCTCAGCCTCAACGATTTTTACGACAAGGACCCCGAGACCGGCTACCCCTTGGGCAATGTCCAGGGCCTTGGCCGCATCACCGGGCCGATCCTGAAGGCCAACATGCCGCTCTTGCCGATGCCGCTGGCGCGGCTCTGTGCGCGCTATGCCTTCGGCTGGTTCCTGCAAAGCGAGGATATCCCCAACCCCGAAAGCCGGGTGACGGTGCAGAACGGCCAGATCACCATGCAGTGGGAGCGTTCCAACATGGCAGCGCATGAGGCGCTGATCGCGCGCACCCGGGCGCTGATGAAACGTGCAGGCTTTCCCATCGTCCTGACCCGCACCTTCGGCCGCAAGACCACCTCGCACCAATGCGGCACCGCACGACTGGGGCTGGACCCGAACCTGTCGGTCGTGACGCCCGACTGCCGGGCGCATCAGATTGCCAATCTCTGGATCACCGATGCCGCGGTTCTGCCGACCTCGGCGGCGGTGAACCCCTCGCTCACCGTGGCGGCGCTGGCGTTGAAGGCGGCGCCGGGGCTGTTGCGCTTTCATGCGCATTGAGCCTGCCGGTCAGGCGACGATCTCGATCAGGTTGCCGTCGGGATCGCGCAGCACCGCCTCGTAATAGCCATCCCCGGTCCGCCGCGGCCCGGAGACGAGCCGCCCCTCGCCGCGCATCGCCTCGGCCAGACGGTCCACCGCGGCGGGGCTGCCCAGCGACAGCGCCAGATGGGCGTAACCGCAGGCCTCATGGCCCGCGGGATCGCCGACCCAGGGCCCGGTCATCACCTCGACCGAAGGACCCTCGGCGAAGGTCAGAAAGCGCGAACGATAGCCGGGGCGGTTCCGGCTGTCGTAGACCTCGCCGATCTGCGCGCCGAAGACCCGCGCCCAGAACCGGCAAAGCCCGTCCAGATCGTGGGTCCAAAGTGCCACATGAGCCATCTTCATCGCGAACCTCCCTGTGCTGCTGGCGCGTCCTAGATGCGATCGGGCAATCCGGCAAGTCTTTTTGCACGTTTATACACGTTTTGCCGCATTTTTCTTGACTGTGCTACGATGATCACGCAGAAATCCGCAAAACCCCCATCAACCGGAGCCTCCCATGACCCATACAATAGCGGAAAATGCCCGCGCCGTTCTTTTGCCGGCCTTCGATGCCACCACCCTCAGCTCGGCGGTGCAGGCTTTTCTGGATCGGGGCGGCGTGTCGATCCTGATCGGGGAAAGCCGGGCGGAATATGTCGCCCGCGCCATGAATGCCGAACGCCGCCGCGCCGAGACGCCGGAAACCTTCCGCCGCATCACCGCCGAGGCGCGCGCGCGTTCGGGTCTCTTGCTCACCGCCATTGACCAGGAAATGGGCGGGATCTGCCGGCTCCACGACCTCGTACCGCAGTTCCCGCCCCGCGCCGACCTGCCCACCACCAGCCCGGAAGAGATCGAGGCGCTGACCCAACGCATCGCCCATCAGGCCGCCGGGATGGGCGTCAATGTCTTCCTCTCGCCCGTGCTGGATGTGGTGACCGGGACCAATGCCTGGCTTGCCGGGCGGACCTTTTCGACCGATCCGGCCCTGATCGCCCGCCTGTCCGCCGCCTATATCCGCGGCGCGCAGCGCGGTGGCGTTGCCGTAACAGGCAAGCATTTTCCGGGCTTTAGCGCCACGACCGCCGATCCGGCGATTGACCCCTCTGCGCTTTGCCTCGCCGATGCCGCGACGCTCGAGGCCGGGCTTGAACCTTTCCGCGCGGCCATTGCGGCAGGGGTGGAGATGATCATGGTCGGCCCCGCCATCGTCCGCCATCTGGATGAAGGGAAACCCGCCCTCCGCTCCTCCAAGGTGGTGCGCAAGCTGAAGGACGCGCTTGGTTTCCCCGGCGTCGTGATGGCCGACGATCTGGACAGCCAGGCCACGATGCGGGGCGATTCCGTGGCCGAGGTTGCGCTGGACGCGCTCACCGCCGGCTGTGATTTCCTCTTGCTCGCCGATGTCGGCACCCAGGTGGAGGATATCGCCCAGGCCATCATCGCCGCCGCGAACACCGGCCGCATCTCGGCCGAAGCGCTGGCCGCCTCCGCCGACAAGGTCCGCGCCCTGGCCACTCGCTACGCCACCGCCTGACCCCGCCCCTTGATCTTTCGTGGTTCTTGCCGCCAAATGGCGCAAACCGTGCAAGAGTGTGCAAACATGCTGACCAAAGAGCGCCACGAGATCATTCGCAACCGCCTCATGCTGAATGGCAAGGTGGTTTCCACCGAATTGGCCGAGGAGTTCGGCACCTCTGAAGACACGATCCGCCGGGATTTGCGCGATCTTGCAAGATCGGGCTTCTGCCGGCGGGTCTATGGCGGCGCACTGCTCGAGGCGCCGCTGCCCGCGCCGATTGCGACCCGGCTGCAGGACGATGCCAAGGCCAAGCAAAGCCTCGCCGTCGCGTCGGCGGCGCTGGTCAGGCCGGGGCAGACGCTGTTCATCGACGCAGGCTCCACCAACACCGCGATTGCCGCCGCCCTGCCCCGCCAGCACGAGCTGGTGATCCTGACCAATGCCCCCGCCGTCGCCATGGCCCTGTCGGACCATCCGCGTGCCCGGGTCGTGCTTCTGGGCGGCCAGCTGGACCTGAAGATCGGCGCGGCGCTTGGCGGCGCCACGCTGGAGGCGATCCGCCAGATCAACGCCGATCTGTTCTTCCTCGGCTCCTGCGGGGTCGACGCGCTCCACGGCATTTCCGCCTTCGACCCTGCCGAGGCCGAGGTCAAGCGCGCGATGGTCGATCAAAGCTCGCAGGTGATCGTCGTGGCGACGCAGGACAAGCTTGGCACCGCCGCGCCCTTCAAAGTCTCCGAGGTGGCGACGATCGCGCATCTGGTGGTGCCCGCCTCCGCCGATCCCGTGCAACTCGCCCGCTTCCGCGCCGCCGGGGTCGAGGTCCACACCGCCCCCGGCCCGACCGAAACCATACCCTGAACCGGACATCCCATGCCCCTGATCGACCCGCGCCACCGCGCCCTGTTCTGCGCCATCTTCGGCGTCTTCACCATTTTCGGCACCTTCGTCACGATCTTCGGCGCGACGCTGCCCAAGATCCTTTCCGGCCTCGGGTGGAGCTATGTGACCGCGGGCCTTGTGCTTTCGGCAGGTTCGGTCGCCTATTTCACCGCGACCTTCCTGGCGGGCTTTCTGGTGCGGTCCTGGGGCGCCAAGGGGGCGATCCTGCTGGGTCTGTCCTGCGCGGCGCTGGGGATGCTGTTCTTTGCGGCCACAGCCGACCCGCTGGTCAACTTCCTGCTCTGCGGTCTGGTCGGCCTCGGTCAGGGCTTTCTGGAGGTCGGGGCGAACTGGGCCACGCTGCGGATCGATACCGAGGGCAAGGGCCGCACGATGAACATGATGCACAGCGCCTTCGCGATCGGGGCCATCCTGGGGCCCGTCGCGGTCGGTCTGCTGTTAAAGGCCGGGCTGGACTGGATCACGGTCTACCGGGGCATCTCTGCCATCCTCGGCGCGATGATCCTTCTGGTGCTGCCGCTGAGGATGCAGCTGGGCCAGACGCGAGAGGGCTCCACCACACCGCAGCACCTGGGGCGCGAGCCGGCCTATTGGATTTCCTTCGCCGCCCTCTTCTGCTTTGTCGGGGTCGAGCTTGGCCTGACCGGCTGGCTCGCCGAATATTTCGTGCAGGTCTTTGCCTACAAGCCGGGGGAAAGCGCCTTTCTCGTCTCGCTCTTCTGGGCGGGGGTTCTGGCGGGGCGGCTGGGGGTGCCGATGCTGTACCACGGCCCGCATCAGGGCGCGGTGCTGGTGGCCCTCTCTGCCCTTGCTACGGCGGCGACTGCGGCGCTGTGCGGGCTGGGCTTTGCCCCCTCCCCTGCCGGTGCCGCGGACATCGGGCTTGTCCTGGTGACACTTTCGGGCCTTGGCTGCTCGATCTATTACCCGGCGATGATCTCCTTGCTGGGCCAGCGGTTTCCCGAGGCGCAAAGCCAGGCCATCGCCTTTGCCGCGACCGGTGGCGGGGTTGGGGCCTTCGCCTTTCCGTTCCTGATGTCGGCCCTCGCCCAAGGCTGGGGCATCCGCACCGGCTTTGCCGCCTATGCCGTGCTGGCGGGGGCCATGACCCTTGCCGCGCTGGCGTTTCTGGCGACCGATCCGGCCCGGCGGTCCCGCATGCGACGCGGCGGGTGAGCGCGCATCGTCCGGTTTGGCGGCCGCCGATCTTGAAATTGTTCTCTTTCTGTTCCATATAAGGAGACCACCCAGACAGGGAGTTTCCCGATGGAAGATACAAGCTTTGCCCTGCCCGCAACGCCCCGCCAGATCGCCTATGCACGGTCGCTGGCCTTGCGGAACCAGACCTTGCTGCCTTGGGAGGTTCAGCAGGACCGCCGCAGTCTCAGCGCCTGGATCGAGGCGCAGGCCAAGTTGAAACCGATGTCGGCGCTGGACGGCTTGCCCTCCTCCCGCCAAGTGGCCTTTGCGGAACGGATTGCGCGGATCAAACACCGCGCGGTTCCCGATGCCTGTTTCCGCGACAAGGACCTGATGTCGAAGTGGATCGACGGGAACAAGTGACCCCTGCCCTTTTGTCCGCGGACAATTTCTCGCGCCGCCGGCTTGAGGCCATTTGTTGGCGTTGTCCGCGGACAATCTCACAGCGCAGCCTGCGGCCTTTGCTGCGCCAGACGCCCGACAAAGGCCCAGGGATCGAAGCCCGCACTTTTCGCCCCGGTGGTCAGGGCACGGAAATAGGCACCGATCTGGCGGATCTTTCCCTGCATCTCCAGCAAGCCCCAGACCGTGACCGCCGCCTCCAGCGCGCCAAGCCTGCTTTCGGCGGCATGATAGGTTGCCCGGTCGATGCCCATCATCGGCGCCAGCGTTCGGGCATGGTTCACCACGTCGCCCGGCCCTTCCGGCGTTCGCTGCAGGTAACTCACCGCCTCTGGGCAGGCACCCACAAGGCTTCTCAGCGATATTGGCTCCCTGCCCCGAAGCTTGGGCGTCTTGGGCTCTGCGCTGTCAGAATCTTTAAGTTCTTTTTTTGAGTTCTGAAGATGACGGTCATTTTGTCCGCCAGTGGCGGTCATTTCTTTCGGTTCTGACGCAAGAGCCTCGGGTTCGGATTGCGGGAAATCAGCGACGGGCACCAGCGCGGCGAGCAAGACTTCCAGATCGGCGGCATCGCATTTGCGGCGCAGGGTGTGTTGGGCGGCCTCTAGGGCGGGGCTTGCGCCGTTCTCTGCCAGCGTCCGGGCAACCGCACAGCGCAGCTTGGTGCGCAGGAAGGCCAGGTGGCTCGCCTCTGCGACGCAAGCCTCGGCCATCTCGCAGATCCGGGTGTAGGCGGCGAAAAGCGGCGCAAGGTCGAAGCCGAAACGCAGGACCTGGCCCGTGGCCGCATCGCCCTTGCTGAAGCGTTTGCGGTTGGGGCTGTCGGAACGCGTCAGGAAGCCCATCTCTGCCAGCTGCGCGATGTGGCGGCGCAGGGTCCGGTCCGAAATGCCGTTGCGCTTGAAGGCCAGCGTCGCGTTCGAGGCGAAGACGAAGTCGTGGTTGCGCCGTGGCGGCAGGCAGGACAGCAGGGCGTCCAGCGTCGCCAGAACCGGCGCTTTCAGCTTCAGCGCAGGGCTGGCCTTGCGCAAGGCATCCATCAGCTGGAACCGGTCGGGGCGGCCGTTGTCCGCGGGCAATAGGGCGGAAACCCGCGTCCCGGTGGGGGCGGTGACATGTTGAAAGCTCATGAGTCTTCACAGCAGGCCTAGGCGGAAGCTGCCCATGCCAAAGCACCACGAATATTACCGGCTTTTGGCAATATTCATCCGTTCAACCAATTCGGTTGTTCTTGACTGTCGGGGAGAAGCTGGTAAACCTGATGGTGCTAAGCAACAGATTGGGCTCTCCGAAGGTGACTTTGGGGGGCTCTTTCTTTTTCCTTGGGCTGCGCGTGCTCCTTTTGTTGTTGATCTGCTCGTCTCGGTTCAGCCGGCCGTAGCGGCCGACTTCCACGCTTCGTAGAGGCGCAAGACCTCTGACGCGGCATGTTCTCGCATCCATTTGGTGAATTCCGGCTGATCAGAGCCGGAAAACCGCAGGGTCAGGGCGCGGGGCGTGTCCTTGATCTCGCCCAGGCGGGCGCCGTCGCGGTCCAGGATGGGCAGGGCAGGGGGCGCGCCGGGCAGGGGGGCATCGGCAGGCACCGCCTTGGCCGCGAGGCTCGCGACCAGGGCAAAGCGTTCGTCGGAACCTGCGGCACGCGCCGAAGCGGGCAGGGCGGCCACCAGGTTCTCGATCGCGATCTCGCCCTCGCGCAGCAGATCGGCCAGCTCCTCCCAGCGGCGGCGGCCGATGCCATGGGCGGCCCCGATGAACTGGATGACGCCAAGCGGCACGGTGCGGGCGACCTTGGTCATCCGCGACAGCATCGGCTTGTCGATCGCCAGGGCATCCAGAACCACGGTCTGGTCATAGCCTTCATCGGTCAGATCCGTGACGAATATGGCCTTTTCGATGAAACTCGGGTCCAGCCGCAGGCTGTTTTCCTGACCCTGGGCCAGGATGGCCTGTTCGTCGGTCAGGGTGCGGATCAGCGCCTTGGCGGGCAGGCCAGCGAGTTTCAGGGCGCGCAGGCGCCGCCGGCCATAGACGATGCGGTAGCGGCCCGGGTTGTCGGGCAGGGGGCGCACCATGATCGGCACTTGCTGGCCATGGGTGCGGATGCTTTGCGCCAGATCCGCCACATCGGCATCGGTGATGCTCAACCGGTCCTTCGGGCCGCCATCGTCGATCAGGGCCGCGTCGATCTCGCGCACCGCGTTCGAGGACAGGTCCCGCAGCGTCGACTTGACGCCCGACATCGCCCCGGTGTTGGGGAAGCGGGGTTTGCCATCGCCCGGACCCGCCTCTGCCACGGGGGCTGCGGGCGGGGGAGGGGGCTGGAATATGTTGCGACGTGCCATCAGTCTGCTCTCCGTCCCCAGGCTTCCTGGATGACCTTCTCGAACTCATCCGCGACGCCATTGACGCTTTCCAGGATGCGGTCCAGCGTCTTGCGGATGACTTGGGTGGGGTCGAGTTCATAGATCGTCTGTTGCGTCATGCCGGCATCGGAAATCGCGGTAGATTTCAGCATCGGCATGGTCAGCACCTGATCCAGCAGGATCGAGCGCAGGAACCCCGCCATCTGCGATTGCGGCACATCGGTCGGCTCGTATCTCGCGATCAGGAACTTGAGGAATTTCCAGTCGGTCGGCCCGGTGGATTCTTCGAGAACGCGAACAGTTTCTCCAGCCATTTCAAGGAATTGCGCCATGGAGGCCACGTCCAGCATGCTGGGTACCACGGTGATCAGCAGCCCGGTGGAAGCCAGCAAGGCGGTCATCGTGGTGAAACCAAGCTGCGGCGGGCAGTCGATCAGGACGAGGTCGTAGTCCTTCTCGACCTCACCGAGCGCGATGGCGAGGCGCTGGGTGAAGGGCGGTTCGATCCGGTGCTGCAGGGCATAGGCGGTTTCAGTTTCATATTCCGACAGAAGCAGACCCGCCGGGGCAAGGTCGAGCTTGTGGAAATAGGTCTTGCGGATGACCTGGCTCAGCGGCACCGGCTCTTCATAGCGCAGGGCGTCATAGATCGTGCCGCTTTCGGCAAATTCGATCTCGGGACGGTAACCGAACATGGTGGTCAGGCTGGCCTGGGGGTCCATGTCGATCGCCAGAACCCGGTAGCCGCGCAGGGCATAGCGCTGTGCGAGGTGAATGGCCGAAGTGGTCTTGCTGGACCCGCCCTTGAAGTTGACGACCGAGATCACTTGCAACCCGTCGCCCTCGCGCCGGCCGGGCAGGTAGGATTCGCCATTGCGGCCGGTACGGGCCATCACCTGGCGGATCATGTCGAGCTCTTCGGCCGAATAGAGCCGCCTGCCGCGGGCATCGGTCTCCACCTCGGGGAAGTCGCCCTCCTGGTGGCGGGTGCGCAGGTTCGACATGCTGATCCCGGTCAGTTCCGAGACCTCGGCCGGATGCAGCTTGCGCAGCGTCTTGCGGCTTTCGGGCTGAAAGCTGTTGCGCATATGGGTGTTGAGCGCCTCGGACAACCGGGCGGCATTGGCGCTGATCGTGCTCGCGATCGAGCCAGGCGGTGGGAGTGGCGTGCTCGTCGTCATGTGCCCTCATGGGTCTCTTAGTGGACCTTGAATGTTTCGTCGCAAGAATGCGTCATAATCGGCATGTTGCGACAACACCAGTGATGGCACGCAACTTACGGTCGGGCAACTTTTTTCTGAGAGGGTCGAACAGAAGGTTACGGGGCACAGTTCAACAAAGATCTCAACTTTGCATCGCAATATGTTGATAAAGAATGATTAAAGCGTGCTTTGGCCGGGGTTTGGCGGGGCGTGCGGGTTGGAGTGTGCCAAGACGCCGATCGGGACGCAAGGGTGTGGATACGAATCAAGTTCCGGCCTGCGGTGCGATGTGGGGTGGCCTAAGGGAAGAAGCGGGGGCCAGCCCCCGCACCCCCGGGATATTTATGGACCAATGAAGGAGGAAGGGCAGGGGCGTGCTGGTCGTGGATTGCATTTGCGGCGGGAAGGGTCGATTTTTCGGATTGAGGGCGCAATCGCCGCGATTTCCGATCTGCGAGGTTCATGAATGAAGCGCGATGAGCTGGGCGACCTTCTGGCCTTTCTGGCAGTCTATGAGGAGAAGAGCTTCACCCGTGCGGCGGCCCGCATGGGCACCTCGCAATCCTCGATCAGCCATACGATCAAGCGGCTGGAAGAGCGGCTGGCCCTGCGGCTGCTGACCCGGACCACCCGCAACATCGCCCCGACCGAGGCAGGCGATCGCCTGGCCGAGACGCTGCGCCCGGCCTTTGCCGATATCGACACGCGGCTGGAAAGCCTGAACGCGCTGCGCGACCGGCCGGCGGGGACGATCCGCATCACCTCCAGCCGCCATGCAACGCAGGATCTGCTGTTTCCCAAGGCGCGGGCGCTAATGGCGGACTACCCTGACATCAACATCGAGATCTCGGTCGACCAGAAGCTGACCGACATCGTCAGCGACCGGTTCGATGCCGGGATAAGGCTGGGCGAGAGCATCGAGAAGGACATGATCGCCGTCCGCATCGGGCCGGACATGCGGATGATCGTGGCGGGCGCGCCCTCCTATTTCGCGCGGCGCGGGCGGCCGCAGACGCCGCATGATCTGACCGGGCACAGCTGCCTGAACCTGCGCCTGCCGACCCTGGGCGGGCTTTACGCCTGGGAGTTCAGCAGGGACGGCCATCCCCTCAATGTGCGGGTGGCGGGGCAGTTCATCACCAATGACGTCGATCTGCTGATCGAATCCGCCCTTGCCGGAGACGGGCTTTGCTGTCTGCCCGACCGCCATCTGCTGCCCTGGCTGCAGAGCGGCCAGCTGGAGGTGACGCTGCACGACTGGGCGCCGGTCTTTTCGGGCTATCATCTCTATTACCCGTCGCGGATGCAGGCCTCGCCTGCCTTCAAGCTCTTGCTGGACCGCCTGCGCTGGCGCGGCGATGCTGCGGCGCTTGACCTCGCCGACCTGGTGCCGCGCGGGTCCAGCTCTGCGCCTGTCAAAGTCCCCGATTCCGGTTGCACATGACGAACGCCTCTTCCACCGACTGTGCCCTGCGCCAGGCCTTCCTCCGCTTTGGTCTGGTCTATTGGGGCGGGGCCTTCCTGTCTTCGGCGGTGTTCTACGCCCTGAAGGTGACGGAGGCTGCCGACTACAGCGATCACATCGCCTATATCGCGGAGAAATTCGTCCGTTACGGGTCGGGCTGGCTGGTGACGGCGGCGATTTCCTACCTGCTTTTCCGCCTGCACAGGCGGGCGAGCCGGCATGGCCCGGCGGAAAGCGCGCTGCCGGTCTTCATCGTGGCGGCTTTCCTTCTGGCGCTGGCCGCAGCGCCGCTTTGGGCGCTGGCCGGTGCGGCGGCGCAGGCGGTGCGTCCCCTGGCCCAGGCGCGCGACTGGAATATGTTCATCAATGACACGGCCCTAGGCGCCGCGCTGTTCTTCGGTTGGTCCTGCCTTTTCATCAGCCTGATCTTCAGCTTTGAACTTCACGAGCGCGGGCTGCGGCTGGCCGCGGCGCGGGAAGAGGCGCTGTCGGCCCAGATGCGCGCCCTGCGCTATCAGGTGAACCCGCATTTCCTGTTCAACACGCTGAACGCGGTGGCCGGACTGATCGAGGAGGGCTCGGCCTCGCGCGCGGAGCGGATGATCCTGACGCTGTCGACCTTCCTGCGCACGACGCTGACGCTCGACCCCTTGCAGGACGTGCCCCTGGCCGAGGAACTGGCGCTGCAGGAGGAATATCTCGAGATCGAGCGCGAGAGGTTCTCTGACCGGATGGTGTTCAGCATCGACCTGCCGCCCGATTTGCGCGCGGCCCTGGTGCCCAGCCTGATCCTGCAGCCGCTGATCGAGAACGCGGTCAAGCATGGGGTCAGTGCCACCATCGGCAGGGTGGAGATTGCACTGCGTGCCCGGAGGGAGGGTGACCGGCTGCTGGTGACGGTCGAAAACGACATGCCGGCGCAAGCAGAGGGCGAGCCACCCGAGGGCATGGGCCTTGGCCTGCGCAACATTGCCGAGCGTCTTGCCGCGCGGTTTCAGGCGGCGGCGCAGCTGACCGCGGGCCCGGTGGCGCCCGGGCGGTTTCGCGCCAGTCTGAGCCTGCCCTGGCGCGAGGCGGGCACGCCCTGACGCTCAGCCCCTTGGCCCGAGGCTCGCGCGCAGCGCCGCGGCATAGGTGCGCCCGACCCGCTGCTCGCTGCCATCGGTCAGGACCACGATCAGGGCGGCAAAGCGGGCCGGCCTGATCCGCGCCACGGCGCTGCGCCGGACGATCGTGCTGCGGTGGATCCGCATGAACTCCCCCGGGTCGAGGCGGCGTTCCAGCGAGGCGAGGCTTTCCTGAAACAGGTAATCCGCGCCGGCAAGATGCAGGCGGACATAGTCGCGTTCGGCCTGGATGCGCAGGATCTGTTCCGGTGCGACCCGCAGAAAGGCGCCCTGCGATTTCACCCAGAAGGCGCCGCCCTGCGCCGCGCGGCGGTTCAGGGCGCGCTTGAGGGCGGTCACCGTCTCTTGCAGCTCGGCGATGCGGTCGCTGTGCAGGCGGTGGGCCGCGGCCGCGCGGGCGCGCTCCATGGCGAGGTGAAAACGCCCCGGCTCGACCGGTTTGGTCACATAATCGACGGCATTGGCGTCAAAGGCGCGCAGCGCGTGGTGATCGAAGGCGGTGACGAAGACCACCGAAGGCGGCGCGGGGGCGAGGAGGTCCAGCACTTCGAACCCGCTGCCGCCCGGCATCTGGATATCCAGAAGCAGGATGTCGGGCGGATGTGTCCTGGCCTGATGGCAGGCCTGGGCCACATCGCCCGCCTCGTCCACCCGGCCGACCCAGGCGATCTTGCCGATCAGGCGGGTCAGCCGGCGCCGGGCGAGGGGCTCGTCATCGACCACCAGAACCGACAATCCGCCCATGCGCCGCTCCACCCCTGGTCCGGCGGCCCGCGCCGCCCTGCGCCTGATTGAACATCGCGGCCCCCTGGCGATCAAGCCCACGTGCCCTTCGTCGCCCCGGGCAAGCGGTTCGTCGAAAATTCCCGGCGCCGGGCGGGGGCAGGGCGCCACCGGCAGGGCAGGGGATGGGACGGATTGCGACCGCCGCCTAACCTTGCCAAAATGATCAGACCGCCACCTGCCGAGGCAGGGCGCGCGGGAAGGACATTTCACGGCTGATTTTTGATCGACACAGGAGATTATCATGGCTGTAGCGCCACAAACCTACATCATCAACGACGACGGCACGCTGTGGCTTTGGGACAGCGCCACCCAGGCCAGCACCAACCTTGGCACCTTCCATCTGGAAGGCTCGGACACCGTGCTGCGCTTTCTGGATGTGGCGGTCGCGCCGGACGGGCAGGTCTATGTCGTGGGCGGCAGCCAGATCTTCCGGCTGGATCTGGAAACCCATCTGGCGACGGCGCTCTTCAACACCTTCAAGGTGATCAGCGCGCTGGAGATCGACCCGCAGGGCCGCTTCATCCTTGGCTATGACAGCCGCGACTTCATCGAGGTCTTCGACCCCGAGACCTTTGCCGTGCTGCAGCATTTCCGCACCGACCCGAAGGCGGGCTCGCTCTTCGGCGGGCCGACTTCGGCCGGGGATCTGGTTCTGGTCGGCAACACGCTGTATTTTGCCGCCAAACACGCGCTTGGCACCTCGCATCCTGACGAGATCATCCTTTACGACCGGACCACCGGCGCGATCATTGACCGCTGGGAAAATCCGCTGGCCGCCGATACCCAGGGGCTGACCCATGATGGAGAGAGCCTGATCGGCTTTGTCGGCCATGTCGCCTATCGCATCACGGCAAGCGGCTATACGCCGCTGCAGGACTTCGGCGCCGGGTGGGATGTGAATGGCGCCTCGGGGACCGTCTCGCTGCAGCGGACGGCGGGGGCGGATTTCCTGCAGGGCACGGCGCTGGACAACCTCATCGCGGCGCTTGGCGGCGATGACACGATCGTGGCCTTGCAGGGCAATGACACGGTGCAGGGCGGGGGTGGCCATGACCTGATCTATGGCGGCGACGGGGCGGACCTTTTGACCGGCGGCACGGGCCTCGACACGCTGCGCGGCGGGGCAGGGGCCGACAGCCTTTATGGCGGCGAGGACAATGACCTGTTCGTGGGCGGCTATGGCGCCGACCGATGCTTTGGCGGCAGCGGCGCGGACCGGATCTACGGCAATGCCGGCGCCGACAGTCTGAATGGCGGTGCGGGCCGAGACCGGCTGACCGGCGGCTCTGGTCCCGACACCTTCGTCTTCACCAGCGCCGCCGAGGCCGGCGACACGATCACCGACTTCTCGAACCGCCCCGGCAATGACGACCGCATCCAGATCCGCGCGGCGGGCTTTGGCGCGGAGATTCCCACCGGGGTGCTTGCGGCGGACCAGTTCCTGATCCGCGCCGACACCCAGGCGCAAGACAGCAACGATCACGTCATCTACAACACCAGCAACCACACGCTGTGGTTCGACGCCAATGGCAGTGCGGCGGGCGGCCTGACCCTTCTTGCCCGGCTGGAACACGCCCCGGTCCTGACCGCCGCGGATTTCCTGATCACCTGAGGCGCGTTTGGTCAGCTTTCCCTTTGCCTTTGCCAGAGCCCCGGTGTCGCCCCGACCAGCCTGGCGAAGGTGCGGGTCAGATGCGCCTGATCGGAAAAGCCACAGCTCAGGGCCACTTCGGCAATCGACGCCCGGGGATGGGACAGCATCTCCTTGGCGCGGGCTATGCGGCGGCGCTTCAGCCATTGGTAGGGCGCCATTCCGGTGGACCTGGCAAAACCATGGCTGAACTGGCTTGTCCGCAGGCCGCAGAGGCCCGCCAGGTCGGAAAGCGCGATGCCGCCCACGAGGCTGATCTCGATCACCTCCTTGGCGATCCGCTCTTGCCAGGTGGTCAGCCCGCCCTTGACCGGCCGGCGGATCGCCAGCCCGCCATATTGTGCGGCAAGGTAGATCCCCAAACTCCACATGTAGTGGTCGGCCAGAAGCGGGTCGATCGTCTCTGGCGCGTCGAAATAGGGATGGATCTGCAGGGCAAGCCGGCGCAGGACCGGGTCGTCGGTGATGTGATATCGCCCACGCCCAAGGCATGTGACCTGCGGCACCTCCAGATCATCGGCAATCTCGCGCAGGAAGCTGCGTTGCAGGATCACTTCCTGGGTATGGCGCGGGGTCTTGAAGTCGATATGCGCCAGATCCGAGACATAAAGAAAATGCGTCTGCCCCCGCCGCACCGGATAGGAATGGCAGCGGTCGCCGAGGAAGACCTCGGTCAGATCGTCATTGAAATGCACCCCGATGCTGTAGGCGCCCTCCCAGGCGGGAAAGTCGGGGTTGGCTTCTGACGGGTTGGCGCTATAGTTGACGTCCGCCGCCATCAGACGGGACCGCGAAAGACCGCGGACCGATAGTTTCAAGTCGGTCTTGCGCGGCAAGCCGATGGGAATCGTCGCGACTTCAACCAGTTTCACATTCAGGGTCATTGCGGTGCTGTCTCCCGAAGGGCGGGTTTCAGGTTACGCAGGATCGCGCGCGTCCGAAACCGGGCCCGCGCGATCTGCCAAAGGGTCAAGACTGGTCTATGCGTCCTGAAGGCGCGCCGCGGCCTGCATGATGAGATTTGCGACAGCGCCGGGATTGGAGATATAGACCGCATGGCTGCCGGGCACCTCGACCACGCTGGCCCCGGCCTGGGCCGCCATCATCCGCTGCGCCGCCGGTGGAATCATCCTGTCTTCGGTCGCGACAAGATACCAACTGGGGCGCGAGCGCCAGGCCGGTGCGCGGATCTGGCCGTTCAACGCCTCCAGCCCCCAGGGCACCTGGGAGTCGGCCAGAAATGAGGCCAGTTCCGGCCGCACATCGGCGGCAAAGGAGGCTGCGAATTTCGTCCGATCCAGCAGCAGAAACCCATCGACCGGCGGTAGAATCGGCGGCACCGGCGCGCCGGGAGGCGGATCGGCGATCAGGCTCGCGACGGATTCGCCGGCATCCGGTGCGAAGGCCGCGATATAGACGACCGCGCTGACCTTCGGATCCGTCCCGGCCTCGGACACCACCGCGCCGCCGTAGGAATGCCCGACGAGGATGACGGGGCCCGAAGCCGCCGCAATGGCGCGCCGCGTGACGGCAACATCACCGTCCAGCGAGAGGGTCGGATTTTGCACGATGATCACCGCGTGGCCCGCTTTCGTCAGGATCTCGTAGACCCCTTCCCAGCCGGACCCATCGACAAACCCGCCGTGGACCAGAACAATCGTGGTTGCGTTCGGCATGACATCTCCAATCGTGCTTTGCCCCGCGCCGCTCCTGACGGCGCCGGGGTCACGGATACCTTTGTCCGGCCCGTGTCGATTGAACGTTCTTGCAGTGCGCGCAAGGTCATTGCCCGATGCGGCAGCCGACGCGCCCGGCGCAAGGGGATCTCCGCAGGTGGCAAAACGGATGGTCCGGGCGGGCCTTTTGACCCACCCGCAAAATGCATCTGGTGATTTGAAGGACCTTAACACGCAGATACTGGCCAGCGGGTTTTCCTGCCCGTCGCCCCCCGGTTGCCGCGCGGTCGGCCGGTTCTTGAGGAGGAAGGGCGGACCCGCAAGAGTCCGATCCCGGGGAAGATCGGGCCAGCGCGCTGGCTGGTGTGGCGCCATTCCTCCGGACGCCGCGCATTGGCTCAGTGGATCAAGGAGCCGCCGTTCACATCAACTTCGGTGCCGGTGCAATAGGCCGACAGGTCGGAGGCGAGGAACAGCGCGCAGCCTGCGACATCGCTCGCCTCGCCGGCGCGTCCCATCGGGATGCCGTCCAGCACCATCTTCTGCTGTTCCGCCGTCAGTTTGCCCGCCGTGATGTCGGTGGCGATGAAGCCCGGGCAGATCGCGTTGACGCGGACATTGTCGGGCGCCAGTTCGCGCGCCATGGCCTTGGTCAGGCCCAGCACCCCGGCCTTGGCCGCCGAATAATGCGGGCCGCCGAAGATGCCGCCGCCGCGCTGCGCCGAGACCGAGGACAGGTTGACGATCGAGCCGGATTTCTGCGCCCGCATCGCCGGGATCACCGCCTGGCTCATGTAAAGCGTGCCGCGCAGGCTGACATCGGTCACCGCCTCGTAATTCTCCGGCCTGATCTCCATGATCTTCAGGGGCTGGGTGATGCCGGCATTGTTGACCAGAACGTCGATCCGGCCCCAGGCCTGCAGCAGGCTCTGCACGGCGGCTTCGCAGGCGGCCTTGTCGACCACGTTGCAGGCGAGGCCGCGGTGGCCCGGGCCCAGATCCGCCGCCGCCGCCTCTGCCGCGCCGGCGTCGAGGTCCAGGATGGCGACCGTGGCGCCGTGGCCGGCAAACATCCGTGCCGTGGCCTTGCCCAGCCCGCGCGCCGAAGCGGCGCCCGTCACGATGACATACTTGTCCTTCAGAAGCTGCATGGCTTCAGTCCTCCCTCATTGGTTTTCCTGACGGATCAGGGGCTTGGCCTTAAAGCCAGGCCTTGATCCGGGCTGCGACCTGATTGACGGTCAGGCCGTACATCTCGTGCAGGGTCGGCAGGGCGCCAGCCTCGAGAAAGGCGTCCGGCAGGCCGATCATGCGGAACTTCGGCGTCACATCCTCGGTCAGAAGCGTGCGCGCCACCGCTTCGCCAAGCCCGCCCACCACGGTGTGGTTTTCGGCCGTCACGACCAGGCGGCCGCCCTTGCGGGCCTCGGCCAGGATGGTTTCGGTGTCGAGCGGCTTGATCGTCGGCACATGCAGCACCGCGGCCGAGACGCCATCGGCCTCGAGCTTCACCGCCGCATCCAGGGCCCGCATCGTCATGAAGCCGGTCGCGATGATCAGCGCATCCTTGCCCTCAAGGATGATCTGCGCCTTGCCAAGCTGGAACTGGTAATCCGGCTTGTGGCGGGTCAGCACGCTGGGCACCTTGCCGCGCGGCAGGCGGGAATAGACCGGCCCCTGATGCGCGGCGATCTGCGGCACCATGCCGAGGATGTCGCAGGCATCGCAGGGGTCGATGATCGTCATGTTGGGCAGGCCGCGGAAGATCGCCAGATCCTCGGTCGCCTGATGGCTCGGGCCATAGCCGGTGGTCAGGCCGGGCAGGGCGCAGATGATCTTGACCGGCAGGTTCTCCTCCGCGATCGCCATGGCGATGAAGTCATAGGCCCGGCGCGAGGCGAAGACGGCATAGGTGGTGGCAAAGGGGTTGAACCCCTCGCGCGCCAGACCCGCCGCGGCCGAGATCAGGACCTGTTCGGCCATGCCCATCTGGTAGAACCGGTCAGGCATTGCCTGGGCGAAGATGTGCAGGTCGGTGTATTTCGACAGATCCGCGGTCAGGCCGACGATCCGGTCATCCGTCTGCGCCGCCGCGACCAGCGCATGGCCAAAGGGCGCCGTGACGGTGTCATAACCCTCGGCGGCGAGCGAGGCGATCATCGCGGTCGTGGCGACCCTTTGCCCGTCGGGGCCAAGCTGCACTTGGCGCGGTTCATATTTGCGCGTCATCGAGGCGAGGGTCATTGCGGCTTTCCTTCTTCCAGCCTGGCCAGCGCCTTGGCCCATTCATCGGCCTCGACCCGTACGAAATGGGTGATCTCGCGGCTTTCGAGGAAATCGACGCCCTTGCACATCCGCGTGTCGAAGATGATGACGCGGGGGCCGGGATGGTCGGTGGTGCGGGCGGCATCGAAGGCCGCCACCACGGCGGCAAGGTCGTTGCCGTCGACCCGCTGGGCATGCCAGCCGAAGGCCGCCCATTTCGCCTCTTCCTGACCCTGGGCCAAGGCATTGCGGGTCGGGCCATCGGCCTGCTGGTTGTTGAAATCGACGAGGCAGATCAGGTTGTTCAGCCTGTGCTGAACGCCCGACATCACCGCCTCCCAGGTCGAACCTTCGCCCAGTTCGCCGTCCGACATCAGGTTATAGACGAAGGCCGGGTTCTTCTTGCGCTTCAGCCCAAGGGCCGCGCCCACGGCGATGCCCAGACCCTGACCCAAGGAGCCGCCGGTGATCTCCATCCCCGGGGTATAGGAGGCCATGCCCGACATCGGCATCCGGCTGTCGTCCATGCCATAGGTCTCCAGCTCGTTCTCGGGCAGGATGCCGGCCTCCATCAGCACGGCATAAAGCGCGATGGCATAGTGGCCGATCGACAGGTAGAAGCGGTCGCGCCCCTCCCATTCCGGGTCTTCGGGACGGTAGGACAGGGCGTGGAAATACGAGGCGGCCAGCACATCGGCCACGCCAAGCGCCTGCCCGATATAGCCCTGACCCTGCACCTCGCCCATCAAAAGCGCCTTGCGCCGGATGTTCCACGCGCGCTGTGCCAGCGACACGTTCGATGCCGCGTGTTGGCGGCTTTGCTCTGCCATCTTGTGCTCCTCACCGGTCGGTCAGACCCTCGAGGGAAGAGATAGCAAGCGGGCGGCAGCCTGTCCGTTACCGATCATTTAGTAACTGTTAAGCCCTGCTTCACAACCCGAAAGGGCGCTCAGGCGCCGTCCTGCCCGCCCTCGGCATCGACGAAGCCGGCGCGCCGTTCGAACCGGATGCGGTGGCCGCGGCTTTCCAGCCAGGACCTTGCGATGGCCATGTCGCGCTGGCCGGTGGTCTCGATCCAGTTGGCAAAGAGCCGGACCGAACGGCGCCCGGTGTGGCGGGCCGGGCAAACCAGCCAATAGGCGGGAAATTCGATCACCTCGAAGACATCGGACAGGGGCACCAACTGGCCGGTGCGCAGCTCTTCGAAGGCGAGGGTGGTGCTTTCCAGGATCACCCCGCCGCCATCCTTGGCCAGTTGCACCGACATGGAGGAGCGGTCGAAGCGGTAGGGATAGGCCAGGGTCGCACCGGCAATGCCATTGCGCGGCAGCCAGGTGTCCCAGCGGAAGTAACCTTTGACCGAATCGATCAGCCGCGCCTTGGCCAGCTGTTCGCGCGGGTCGGCGGAGAGGGCCTGCAATTCCTCCAGATAGGCGGGGGCGCACATCGGCAGGACGAGGTCGTTGACGATGCAGGCCGCATGGAGCCCCGCCCAGCCCCCCTCGCCATAGCGCAGGTCGAGGTCGATCACCTCGGTCTCGAACTCGGAAAAGCTGGGGGTCGCATCGACGCGCAAATCCCAGTTCGGATGGCTGCGGGTGAATTCGATCAGCCTCGGCGCCAGCCACCTGACCCCGAAGGAAGGGCTGACCCGGATCGACAGGTTGTGGCTTTCGCGCTGCCGGACGATGGCGGCGCGCACCTCGCGGATGGATTGGAAGGCCTGGGTGGCGGTCTGGAACAGACGCTCGCCGTCGATGGTCAGGCGCAGGTGGCGCTTTTCCCGGTGAAAGAGCTTGACGCCCAGCTGATGTTCCAGAAGCCGGATCTGCTGACTGACCGCCGAGGCCGAGACCTGCAATTCCTCGGAGGCACGGGCGATGCCGCCGAGCCGGGCCACGGCTTCGAAATGCGCCATGCTGTTGAGGTTGAGATCGCGGGCCATGCCCAAGGTTATGAAGTCTGGCTTCACAGATCAATAAGAATCCAGACTTGCGATAGATTGCCCTCCTGCGGAAGATGGGTCCGGGCGGAGGAGAAACCCGATGACATTGCAAGGATGCAACCCTGCGGGGTTGGGCTGGGCCGTCTTCGGCCCCTGGGGGAGGCTGTGCCATGCCGGTCACTGATCGTCCTGGCCATGCGCTGCTGACGGCGCGGGCCATCGAGAAAAGCTACGGCGTGACAAAGGTGCTGCACGGCGTTGATTTCACGCTGCAATCGGGCGAGATCCATGCGCTTCTGGGCGGCAATGGCGCCGGGAAAAGCACGCTGATCCGGATCATCACCGGAACCATTCCGCGCGATGGCGGCGAACTGACCACGGCCTCGCAGCGCCAAAGCGGGCAGGCGCCGGTCATCGCCGTCGTGCATCAGGAACTGGCCCTGCTGCCGCAGCTGACCGTGGCCGAAAACATCGGGCTGGTGCATGAAAGGCGCGGCTTCGGTCTGCACCGGCCCGCCCTGCAAGCCAGCATCGCCTTCGATGCGCTGCAGCTGATCGACCCGGACATGGCCCGCCGCGTGCTGCATCTGCCCGCAGCCGCGCTTTCTCTGCACGAGGCGCAGATCGTCGAGATTGCCCGGGCCCTGTCCACCGGGGCCGAGATCCTGCTGCTGGATGAACCGACCGCCAACCTCACCTCGCAGGAAACCGCGACGCTCTTTGCCGTGCTGCGGCGGCTGGTCAGCCAGCAGGGCATCGCGGTGGTCTTCGTCTCGCACCGGATGAAGGAGATCCGCCAGCTCTGCGACCGCTGCACCATCATCCGCGACGGGCGCAGCGTGGTCGAGGGGCGGGCGCTGACCGCGCTGACCGACAGTGAGATCGTGGCCGAGATGGGCCAGCCGGCCGGAGAGGCCGCCCACCGCGACCGCAAGCTTTCGGCCGCCGCCGATCTGGTGCTGCACGGGCCGGGCGGGCACCGGATTCTGTGCGCCAGGGGCACGGTGATCGGCCTTGCCGGGGCACCGACCGGGCCCGGCGCCCTGATCGACGCGGCGGTGGGCAATGCCGCCAAACCGCTCTGGCGGATCGAGGGCGAGGGCCTGCCCACCAGCTTTCGCACCCCCGCCGAGGCGATCCGCCACGGCTTCGGCTTCGTCTCGGGTGACCGGCGGGGCAAGGGTATCCTCGCCGACCTGCCGATCTTCGACAATGTCATGGCCGCCCGCCGCATCCGCGAGGGCCGCCGGCTGATCCGCGCCAGCGAAGAGGCCGAATGCAGCGCCCTCGTCGCGGCGCTGAAGCTCAAGGCCGCCTCGACCGGCGATCTGCCGCGCGCGCTTTCGGGGGGCAACCAGCAGAAGCTTCTGGTGGCGCGCTGGCTGGGCCTGCCCTTGCGGGTGGTGGTCTTCGAAGAGCCGACGCGCGGTGTGGACATCGGCACCAAGCGCGAGATCTACGCCCTGATCCGCGGCATGGCGGAGGCCGGCTCGATCATCCTGTGGTGGTCCACCGAAAACGCCGAACTCCTGGAGCTCTGCGACCGCATCCACGCCTTCGACACCGAAGGCATGCCCGCGGGCGAGCTGCCGCAGACCAGTTTCACCGAAGACACAATTGCCGAACTGACGGGGATGGCCGCATGAACGCCTTGCCGAACAAGACCGCCGCCGTGGCGGCCACGATCCACCGCAAGCCCGCGCTCTGGCGCGATTACAGGACCGAGATCGCGATCTTCGCCGCCATCGTCGTGCTGATGCTGGCCGTGGGCGCCTTCGTGCCGCAGGCGCTGAGCGCGGGAAACTTCCGCAACATCCTGCAGGCGGCGGCCCCTCTGGTCATCATGTCGCTGGGCGTGCTGCTGGTCGTCATCACCGGCGGGATCGACCTTTCGGTCGGCTCGGTCTTCTCGCTGACCGGGATGATCACGGCGCTGGCGATGGATCAGGGCGCCGGGGGGCTGGTCGCCTCGGCCGCGGGTCTGGGGGTGGGGCTGGTCTTCGGCGCGATCAATGGCGCCCTGGTCACCCGGGTCGGGCTGGCGCCCTTCGTCGTGACGCTGATCACCTATGCGATCGCGGGCAGCCTGGCCTTCATCGTGACCAACGGGCGGTCCATGCCGATCGGCGCGCCGGACTTCTGGCTGTTGAACGCGGGCCACCTCGTGCCGGGGGTCAAGAACCACATCCTCTTCTGCATCATCCTGATGGTGGTGATCGAATTCACCCTGCGCAAGGTGGTGCTGGGCCGCTGGTTCTATGCCGTGGGCACCTCTGCCGCCGCCGCCCGGCTTCTGGGCGTGCCGGTGCAGCGCACCCGCTTTGCCGCCTATGTCGTCTCTGGCCTGCTGGCCTCTTTCGCGGGGCTGCTGACCGTCAGCTACATCCTGAATGCCGAATCCATGGCCGGGTCGAGCCTGATGCTGCAGGCCATCGCCGCCGTGGTCATCGGCGGGGCCAGTCTCGCCGGCGGCACCGGAAGCGCCATCGGCGCCGTGCTTGGCGCGCTGATGATCACCTGCATCCAGAACGGGGTGAACCTGATCGGGGTCAACAGCTTCTGGCAGGGCTCCGTCACCGGCATGGCGATCCTGATCGCCGTTCTCATCGACCGCTTCGGCAATGCCGGGCGCAGCTGAAGATCATCAAAAAGGGAGGAAACCACAATGATGAAGAAGATCCTGGCCGCCACCACCATCCTGGCCGCATTCACCGGGGCCGCCATGGCCGAGGGCAAGTATACCGTGGCCTATCTGGCCCCCTCGCTGGACATTTCCTACTGGCAATGGGTCGGCTATGGCGTGAAGGAAAAGGCGACCGAGCTGGGCATGGACTATGTCGAATACACCTCGGAAAACTCGCCCGCCAAGCAGATGGACAATGCCCGCACCGCCGTGACCAAGGGCGTCAATGCCATCGTGATCGGGCCGGTGTCCTCGACCTCGACCCCGCCGCTTCTGGACTATCTGGCTTCGGAGAACATCCCCGTGGCCTTTGCCGGCATCGGCCCGCAGCCCGGCCTGACCAATTACACCTCTTCCGTCACCGCCAACAATTACGAGACCGGCAAGGCGCAAGGCAAATTCACCTGCGAGCTGGCCAAGCAGCGCGGCGGCACTCAGGTCGGCATGCTGTCCTTGCCGCAGGACCGCGAGAATGCGCAGAAGTACCTCAAGGGCGCCAAGGAGGCCTTTGCCGCCGATGGCTGCGATCTGGTGCAGGTGCTGGAAACCCGCGGCCTGACGATCAACGAGGCGGTGACCCAAGCCAATGACCTGATGACCGCCCATCCCGATGTGAAGGCGATCTATGGCATGTATGACGAGGCCGGCACCGGCGCCGCCAAGGTGATCGAGACCATGGGCCTGACCGGCAAGGTCGGCATCACCGTCGCCGACGGCAGCCCCACCACGATCGGCCTGCTCAAGTCCGGCGCGATCAACGGCATCTTCTTCCAGGAGGCCGTGGGCCAGGGCATTGACGGCACGCAGCAGGTCTATAACGCTTTGACCGGCGGCAAGGTGACCCAGGACATGGCGCTGGTCATGCCCCTCGTCACCGCCGACAAGATTGACACGCCCGAGGCCAAGGCGGTCATCGCCCGCGTCTTCCCGCCGGCGAACTGAACCCACCCCGTGGCGCCCGGTCCGGGATCGGGCGCCACGCCGTAACCGATCGCAGGAGCAAGCCATGACCGAGATCCCGCTCATCGACCCGCATTTCCACCTCTGGGATCTGGAGACGAACTATTACCCCTGGCTCTCGGACGGGGTGAAGCCCTCGGCCTTCGGCGATTACACGGCGATCAACAAGACCTATCTGATCGACGACTTTCTGGCCGATGCGCGCGGCCAGAACCTGGTCAAGGCGGTGCATCTGGATGTGGGCTACGACCCGAAGGACCCCGCCGGGGAAACCCGCTGGCTGCAGGGCGTGGCCGACAAGCACGGCTTTCCGCATGGCATCGTCGGCTACGCCGATTTCCGCAAGGCCGATGTGGCGGACCTCCTGGACCAGCACCTGCAATACGCGAATTTTCGCGGCATCCGCCAGTCGATGAACTTTCACCCCGATCCGGCCAAGACCTATCTGGCCGAACCCTTCGTCAGCCGCAGCCCCGAATGGCGCCGCGGTTTCAAGGAACTGGCCCGGCGCGGCCTGTCCTATGACCTTCAGCTTTACTTCTGGCAGGTCGACGAATTCATCGACCTCGCCCGCGATTTCCCCGATACCCAGATCATCCTGAACCACACCGGGATGCAGGTCGACGGGCCGCATCTCTTCGCCGGCTGGCGCACTGCGATGCGCCGCCTGGCCGAGGCGCCGAACGTCGCCTGCAAGATCTCCGGCCTCGGGATGGGCGACTGGACCTGGACGACCGAGACGATCCGCCCCTATGTCGAAGCCGCGATCGAGGCCTTTGGCACCGACCGCTGCATGTTCGCCTCGAACTTCCCGGTGGACAAGCTCTTCTCCAGCTATGGCGCGATCTTCGACGCGTTCAGGGCGATCACGGCAGGCTATGCCCATTCGGAGCGCATGGCGCTGTTCCACGACAACGCCGCCCGCTTCTACCGGCTGTAGCGGAAGGATGAGCGATAGAAAGCGCTTCTATCGCTCATCCATTTGCAGTAGATTGAGCGATAGGGAAGGGGCCTATCACTCATGACATGGAATTGGGCGCAAGAGGGCTGGCCGGACTTCCGCTACGATACCCCGGCGCTTGACGCGCTGGAGCGGCGGTTCCTTCTGGCCTCGGGCGAGGTTCTGGGCGCGTTCCGCCATGTCGGGCCGGATGACCGCGCCCAGTTGCAGATCGAATTCCTCAGCGAAGAGGCGCTGCGCACCAGCGCCATCGAGGGCGAGGTTCTGGACCGGATGAGCGTCCAGTCTTCACTCCGCCGTCATCTGGGTCTGGTCCCCGATGCCTATCCCGTCAAACCGCGAGAGCAGGGCGTGTCGGCGATGATGGTCGATGTCTATTCCGGCTTCAACGCGCCGCTGGCGCATGAAACCCTGTTCACCTGGCACGCGATGCTTCTGGCGCATGACCGCAGCCTGCAGGTTTTGGGCGGCTACCGCACCCATGCCGAGGCGATGCAGATCGTCTCGGGCGCGCCGGGCCGCCCGACCGTGCATTTCGAAGCGCCGGCTTCGGCCCGCGTGCCGGGCGAAATGCAGGGTCTGGTGGACTGGTTCAACCGGACGGCGCCGGGGGGACCCACCCCGCTTGCGGCCCTGGCGCGGGCGGGGATCGGCCATCTCTGGTTCGAAAGCATCCACCCTTTCGAGGATGGCAACGGGCGTCTGGGCCGCGCCCTGGCCGAGAAATCCCTGGCGCAAAGCATCGGCCAGCCCAGCCTGATCGCGCTGTCCTTCACGATCGAACGCGACCGCCGGGCCTATTACGACCAGCTGGAGCGGCACCAGAAGACGCTCGACATCACGCCCTGGCTCGTCTGGTTCGGCGAGACCGTGCTGAAGGCGCAGGAGGTGACGCTGACCCGGGTCGCCTTCTTCATCGCCAAGGCGCGGTTCTACGACCTGCACCGCGCGGGGCTGAACGACAGGCAGGCGAGCGCCGTCGCCCGGATGTTCCGCGAAGGCCCCGCCGGTTTCGCCGGTGGCCTCAGCGCCGAGAAATACATCGCGATCACCGGAACCTCACCCGCCACCGCGACGCGGGACCTGCACGACCTGGTGGAAAAGGGCGCGCTGACCCGCACCGGCGAAAGGCGGCATACCCGCTACTGGCTGAACCTCGGCGCCGCGCCGGCCCAGGGCGCTTAGGCCCGGCACCCCACGGATTCACATTCCGCCTCACGCCACCTCATTCGACTTGCCAAGCCCGCAGACCCAGACTGGCCACAGAGATCCATGATCCTGCGCCACGCCGCGGAACTTGCCCGCCGGCGCTGCCAACCGAGGTGAACACCCATGAAACCTTTCCACACCCCCTTGCTGGAGCCCATCCGGTTGGGCGCCATCGACCTTCCCAACCGCATCCTCATGGCGTCGATGACCCGGGCGCGGACGGACAATCCCGGCTTCGTGCCCAATGCGCTGCAGGCGCAGTATTACGCGCAGCGCGCCTCCGCGGGTCTGATCCTGACCGAGGGGACCTGGCCAAGCCGCGCCGGGGTTGGCTTCATCAACGTGCCCGGGCTTTACACCCAGGCGCAGGCCGATGGCTGGCACCGGGTCACCGATGCCGTCCACAAGGCGGGCGGGCGGATCTTCGTCCAGCTTGGCCATATCGGATCGTCGTCGCATCCCGAGCTTCTGGATGGCGCCTTGCCGATGGCCCCCTCGGCGGTGAACCCAGGGTTGCAGGCCTATACGCCCTCGGGCTTCAAGGAGACGGTGGTCCCCCAGGCGATGACGGCCGGCGATATCGCCCGCACGGTGGACGACTATGCCAAGGCCGCTAGGCTGGCGCAGTCCGCCGGGTTTGACGGGGTCGAGCTGCATGGCATCAGCACCTATCTGATCCCGACCTTCCTCTATGAGGCGCTCAATCACCGTACCGATGATTATGGCGGCTCTGCCTGCAACCGTGCCCGCTTTCCGCTTGAGGTGGTCGATGCGCTTGTCGATGCCTGGGCGCCGGATCGGGTCGGGGTCAAGCTCAGCCCCGGCCTCAACGGCGTCGGCAAGTTCATCGCGGGGGCAGAGACGCTCGAGACCTTCACATATCTGATCGGCCAGTTGTCGCTGCGCCATCTGGCCTATCTGCAGCTGATGAACCCGATCAGCGATCTGACCGGCACCCCGCTGGAGGTTCTTGGCCAGCATGTCACGCGGCATTTCCGGCCGCTCTTTGCCGGGCCGCTGGTCGCCAATGGCGGTTACAGTTTCGAGACGGGCAATCAGGTGCTGCGCGACGGGATCGCCGATGCGGTGGCCTTCGGCGCGCCCTATATCTCGAACCCGGATCTGGTCGCGCGGTTTGCGCGGAACCTCGACCTTAGCCCCAGCGATCGCGACACCTATTACGGCGGCGGTGCGGCGGGCTATGTGGATTACCCGAACGCCACCGAAGACGTCGGCGTGTGAAGGACAGGCGGCGCCGGTGGCCTGTGCCACCGGCGCCCTTCTGCCTAGGCCAACCGCTTGTGGGTGGAGGCCGCGGCGATCTGGTCGATGGCCGCGCCCAGCGTCAGATCGAAGGCGGCGGCGTCCAGATCATGGCGGAGCCCCTCCAGCAGGGCGCGGGAGAAGCTGGCGATCATGCCGTGGTTGCAGGCCAGACGCGCGCAGGCCTCGGCGCGCGACAGCCCCCCGGACAGCGCCAGAACGCGCAGCACGCGGTGATGGGCGACGAGCGGGGCATAGGTGTCGGGGTGTTCGGGAAGTGTCAGCTTCAGCATCACCTGAACCGGGCCCTGCAGCGCGTCGAGGTGTCTGGTGATCTCCTCCGCCAGAAGCTGTTCGGCTTTGGCGCGGTCGGGCGTGGCCGTCAGAACCTCGGGCTCGATGATCGGGATCAGACCCGCGGCGAGGATCTGGCCCGCGACGTCGAATTGCTGCGCCACGATGGCGGCGATCCCGGCGCGGTCCGGGCTGCGGATGACCGACCGCATCTTGGTGCCAAGAACGCCGAGCGCCCTGGCCCGGGTGGTCAGGTCGGCAAGGCCTGCGATGGGTTTCATCAGCTGGACGCCCCCGGCCTCGGGCTCCAGCCCTTGGTCGATCTTCAGAAACGGTGCCACGCCGCGATGGCGCAAGTAACGCGGGATCGGCTGCCCCGCGACCGCGCCCTCCATCGTCCGTTCGAACAGGATCGCCGCCAGCACCCTGCTGCCGGAAAAGACTGGCGCGGTGATGATGCGCAGGCGCATCTGGTGGATCAGGGCGAACATTCCGGCCTCGTCGGCCCAGCTGTCGCGCGACAGGCCATAGGCCTGCAGCGTGGCCGCGGTGGAGCCGCCGCTCTGGTCCAGCGCCGCGAACATCCCGGCCCCCGCCCGCAGCTGGGCCATCATTGCCGCGTCATCCATGCCAGACCTCCATCCTGCCAAAGACAGCCCGGCCTGCCGGCGCGGGGCATTCCCGGGCAAGTCTAGCAAGACGGAAGCCCCTGCCGAAAGTGAAGCCTCGTGAGGCGGCATCAGGCGGCGTTTGAACACCCGAAGCGCAGCGCCCATGCCGGTGTGAGACGCCATAAGTCGTTAGGCAGGCTCACAAACTCTCACCCCCGCTCATGCCATCTTTTTGGCCCGCCGGACGGGGTTTGGCTAGCCTTGGGGAACGCAGCCTCAGGAGATCGCACGATGAGCATGCTCAAAACCAAGGATGGCACCGAAATCTATTACAAGGACTGGGGCTCTGGTCAGCCGATCGTCTTCAGCCATGGCTGGCCCCTGACTTCCGATGCTTTCGAGGACCAGATGTTCTTTCTGGCCTCCAAGGGCTACCGCTGCATCGCGCATGACCGGCGCGGGCATGGGCGGTCCAGCCAACCCTGGACCCGCAACGACCTTGACGGCTATGCCGATGACCTTGCCGAGCTGACCGCGGCGCTTGACCTCAAGCATGCCATCCATGTCGGCCATTCCACCGGCGGCGGCGAGGTCTGCCGTTATATCGGCCGGCACGGCACCGGGCGCGTGGCGAAGGTGGCGCTGATCGGGGCGATCCCGCCGGTCATGGTCAAATCCGAAAAGAACCCCGGCGGCACGCCGATCGAGGCTTTCGACCAGATCCGCGCCGCGGTGCTGGCCGACCGGTCGCAATTCTGGATGGACCTGAGCCTGCCGTTCTATGGCTACAACCGGCCCGGGGCCAAGGTCTCGGAAGGGGTGCGCAAGAGCTTCTGGCTGCAAAGCATCATGGCCGGCTTCCCGGCCTCGTACTTCTGCGTCAAGGCCTTTTCGGAGACCGACCTGACCGAGGATCTGAAGAAGATCGACGTTCCGGCGCTGGTCCTGCATGGCGACGATGACCAGATCGTGCCGATCGCGGATTCCGCACTTCTGTCGTCCAAGCTGATCAAGGACGCGAAGCTGGTGGTCTACAAGGGGGCGCCGCACGGGATGTGCACCACCCACAAGGACCAGGTGAACGCCGAACTTCTGGCCTTCATCGAGGCGTGACCTGCCCCGCGCGCCGCGAGCGAACCGGGGCGCATAGCAAAGGCATCCCTTGCACATCCGGGAGATCGGCAATGACCACCAAGGATACACTTACCGCCACGGAAACCGCACGGCGCAACCTTCTGACCGGCGGGGCAGGGCTGGTTGCGGCCTCGGTTCTGGGGATCGGGGGCCTGGCGCTGCGGCCGGCGCATGCCAAGTCGGCGCCTGTCCATCAGAAGATGGTCGGCAGCAGGCTGACCACGTCGGATGGCGCAGAGATCTATGTCAAGGACTGGGGCAGGGGGCGGCCGGTGGTCTTCAGCCATGGCTGGCCCCTGACCTCGGATGCCTTCGAGGACCAGATGTTCCACCTCGCCTCGCACGGGTTCCGCGCCATCGCGGCGGACCGGCGCGGCCACGGCAGGTCAAGCCAGGCCTGGGAGGGTAACGACCTCGACACTTTCGCCGATGACCTGGCCGCCCTGACTGCGGCGCTGGATCTGAAGGATGCCGTCCACGTCGGCCATTCGACCGGCGGCGGCGAGGTGGCCCGCTATATCGGACGGCATGGCACCGGGCGGGTGGGAAAGGTGGTGCTGATCAGCGCCATTCCCCCGATCCGCGCCCAGACGCCCACCAATCCCTTGGGCGCGCCGATTGCGGCCTTCGACGACCTGCGCGCTACCCTGCAGGCCGACCGCACCCAGTTCTGGCAGGATCTGTCGCTGCCCTTCTACGGCTACAACCGCCCCGGCGCGAAGGTCTCGGAGGGTGTGCAGGCGCAATTCGTCCAGCAATGCATGATGGCGGGCTTTCCGGCCTGTTACCTGGGGGTCAAGGCGCAGTCGGAAACCGACCAGACCGAGGACCTCAAGCAGATCGACGTGCCGACCCTGCTGATCCATGGCGAGGATGACCAGCTGGTGCCCATCGCCAATTCCGCCGAACTGGCGCTGCGGCTGATCCCCGGGGCGGTGCTCAGCGTCTATGCCGGTGCGCCGCATGGCCTGCCCACGACGCACAAGGACCGGCTCAACGCCGATCTGCTGGCCTTCTGCTCTGCCTGACCGCGGCGCCCCCTATCCCTTTCCCCCAGTCCGAGGATGAAATCATGCCCCAGAAGACCCAGCATATCATGTCGCGCCGTGGCTTTTGCCTGTGCTGCCTGGCCGCGAAGGGCGCGGCGCTGGCCGGCGCTTTCCTCACCCCGCGCGCGGCCTTTGCCGAGGCGCGGGGCCTCGTCTCGCTCATCAAGGACAGCGCCGCCACTTCGCCGATCACGACGTACAAGTTGCGCGGCAATGTCAGCATTCTGGAAGGGTCGGGCGGCAATATCGCCGTGCTGACCGGCCGCGATGGCAAGGTTCTGGTGGATGGCGGCATCGCCGTCTCGCGCACGCAGATGACCAAGGCGCTGGCCGATCTTGGGCCGGAACCCGTGACCCATCTGATCAACACGCATTGGCATTTCGACCACTCCGACGGCAATGCCTGGCTGAACGCCGAGGGCGCGGCCATCGTCGCGCATGACAACACACGCAAGTACCTCTCGCAGGTGGAGCGGGTCTCGGACTGGGATTACAACTTCCTGCCCCTGCCGGACGAGGGTTTGCCCTCCAAGGTCTTCACCCAAAGCATGGACATGGCGCTGAACGGTGCCACGATCGGCCTGAAATCCTATGGTGCGGCGCATACCGACAGCGACATCTCGGTGACCTTTGCCGAGGCCGATATCCTGCATGCCGGCGATACCTACTGGAACGGGATCTATCCTTTCATCGATTACTCGACCGGGGGCAGCATCGACGGCATGATCGCCGCCTCGGATGCCAACCTGGCCGCCTCCACCAAGTCGACGATCATCATCCCCGGCCACGGCAATCCGGTCAGCAACCGGACCGAGCTGCAGACCTTCCGGGACATGCTGGTGGCCATTCGCGACAATGTCGCTGCCCTGAAGGCCGAGGGCCGCACGCCCGAGGAGGCGGTGGCGGCCAAGCCCACGGAGAAATTCGATTCCGCCTACGGCAGATTCCTCATCGATCCCGGCTATTTCACGCGGCTGGTCTACGAAGGCGTCTGAGATCCTTCGCGCCTTGGACATGCCGCGAGGGAGCGTGCAGATGGAACCGGACGGCCTCCTTTCCTTCACCAGTCAGCACGGGTTCGCGGCAACTCTCGAACGTTTGGAACGCGCCAGTACCCAGATGGGTCTGGCGCTTTTCGCACGGATCGACCATGCGGCGGCGGCGGCCAGCGTGGGTCTTGCCCTGCGGCCCACCGTGGTTCTGATCCTTGGCAATCCGCGCGCCGGGACGCCGCTGATGGAGGCCTGTCCCGGCATCGCCATCGACCTGCCGCTGCGCGTTCTGGTCTGGGAGGATGACGCGGGCCGCGTCCGGATGGTGACCAACGACCCGGCCTGGCTGGCACGGCGCCACGCCGCCGCCCTGTCCGAAGATCCGAAGGTCAAGGCGATGCGGACCGGGCTTGAAGCCCTGCTGACCGCCGCGGGGGCAGGGGAAGACCCGGATCACGCCCCCGATCCCGGCTGACCCCCGGTCGCACCGCGACGAGGCGCCTCAGCGCCGCCCAACGATGCGCCGGATCGCCACATAGAACACCGGCGTCAGCAGCAGGCCAAAGAAGGTGACCCCGATCATCCCGGAAAACACCGCCGTGCCAAGCGCCTGACGCAGTTCCGCCCCCGGCCCTTGCGAGATCACCAGCGGCACCACGCCGAGGATGAAGGCGAAGGCGGTCATCAGGATTGGTCGCAACCTCTGGCGGCTGGCCTCGATCGCGGCGGCGGCGGGGGAGAGGCCGTGGTCGGCCTCGTTCTGCTTGGCAAACTCGACGATCAGGATCGCGTTCTTGGCCGATAGCCCGACCAGAACGATCAGACCGATCTGGGTCAGCACATTGTTGTCCATGCCCCGCAGGCTGACCCCGATCAGCGCGGCCAGGATCGACAAGGGCACGATCATCACGATGGCCATGGGCAGCGACCAGCTTTCGTAAAGGGCCGCAAGGACGAGGAAGGCAAAGACGATCGACAGGCCGAAGACGTAAGTGCCGGTATTGCCCTGGCTCTTCTGTTGCAGTGCCAGCTCGGTCCATTCCGAGGTCACGCCGCGGGGCGCGACCTCGGCCACCAGCTTCTCCATCGCGGCGAGGGCCTCGCCGGTGGAATGGCCGGGGGCGGGGCTGCCCTGCAGCGGGACAGACACCAGCATGTTGTAGCGCTGCACCAGCTGCGGGCCGGTCGCATCGCGGATCGTCACGACCGAACCCAGCGGCACCAGCGCCCCGGTGGCCGAGCGGACCTTCAGCTTGGGGATGCTGTCCTGATCGATGCGAAAGCGCTGGTCAGCCTGGGCGCGCACCTGGAACAGGCGGCCGAAAGCGTTGAAATCGTTGACATAGGAAGAGCCGAGGTTGATCGACAGCGTCTCGAAGATATTGCCGATCGGCACGTTCAGCATCTGCGCGCGGACCCGGTCGATGTCGAGGAAGACCTGCCGCCCGCCGGCCGAGAAGGTGGTGAAGACGCCGGCCAGGTTCGGGTCCTGCTGCGCCTTGCCCATGATCGCATAGGCCACGCCCAGCACGCGCCGCATGTCGCTGCTGTCGGTGTCCTGCAATTGCAGCTTGAAGCCGCCGCCATTGCCGACCCCGGGCACCGAGGGCGGCGGGATCACGATGATGAAGGCCTCGCGCAGGGCCTGCAACCGGCCGGAAAGCTCGCCGATGATCGCGCCGGCGGTGCGGCCGGTCTTGATGCGCTCGTCAAACGAGGTGAAGGGGGTGAAGAGCACCGCCTGGTTCGAGGCATTGGTGAAGGTCGCTCCCGAGAACCCCGCAAAGGCCACCGCGTTGGACACGCCCGGCACTTCCTTCGCGATGTCGGAGGCGGCGCGCAGGACCTTGTCGGTCCGCGCCAGCGAGGCGCTGTCGGGCAATTGGATGACGACGATGGCATAGCCCTCGTCCACCTGCGGGATGAAGCCCGCCGGCACCCGGCCCACGATCCAGACGGTGGCGCCGATCAGCAGGGCAAAGACAGCCAGCATCGCACCCAGCCGCCCCCAGGAGGAAACGAAGGCCCGCACAACGGCGCCATAGCCATGCGACAGCGCCTCAAAGCCACGGTTGAACCCCGCCGCCCCGGCCGCCAGGATCCGCCCCGGCAGAAAGCGCGGCGGCGGCACGTCATGCGGCCGCAAGAGCAGCGCCGCCAGCGCCGGCGACAGGCTGAGCGAGTTGAAGGCCGAAATCGCCGTGGCGACCGAGATGGTCACCGCGAACTGCGAATAGAAGGTGCCGGTGATCCCCGGCACGAAAGTGGTGGGCACGAAGACCGAGATCAGCACGAGCGCAATGCCGATCACCGCGCTCGACACCTCGTCCATCGTGCGGCGGGCGGCCTCGGTCGGCGTCAGGCCAAGGGCGATGTTGCGCTCGACATTCTCGACCACGACGATCGCGTCATCGACCACGATGCCGATGGCAAGGATCAGGCCGAACAGCGTCAGCAGGTTCAGCGAATAGCCCAGAAGCAGCATCACCGCAAAGGTGCCGACCAGAGACACCGGAATGGCGATCAGCGGGATCAGCGCCGTGCGCCAGGATTGCAGGAAGATCAGCACCACCGCCACGACCAGCAGAACCGCCTCGAAGATCGTGTGATAGACCGCCTCGACCGAGGAGCGGATGAACTCGGTCGGGTTATAGACGATCTGGTATTCCAGACCGGTCGGGAAATCCTTCTTCAGCTCCTCCATCGTGGCGATGATCGCATCCGAGGTGCCAAGCGCGTTGGAGCCGGGGCGCTGGAAGATGCCAAGCGCCACGGCGGGCTTGTTGTTGAGGTAGGAGTTGGTCGAATAGTTCAGCGCCCCGATCTCGACCCGCGCCACATCGGACACGCGGACGACGCGGCCATCGTCGGTGGCGCGCACGATGATCTGGCCGAACTCCTTGGGCTGCTGCAAGCGGCCCTGGGTCGTCACCGCCACCTGGAAATCGGCCGCGCCGTCGTTGGGCGGGGCACCCAGCGTGCCGCCCGACACCTGCACGTTCTGTTCGCGGATCGCGGCCACCACGTCGCCCGCCGTCAACCCGAAGGAGGACAGCCGGTCAGGGTCCAGCCAGACCCGCGCCGCAAACTCCCGCTCGCCGAAGATCGAGATGTCGCCGACCCCGTCCAGCCGGATCAGCCGGTCGCGGATCCGCGCCCTCGCATAGTTCGAGACGTAAAGCTGGTCGAAGGTGTCATCCGGCGACAGGATATGCACGACCATCATCAGGTTGGGCGAGCTTTTCGTCGTGGTCAGGCCCAGGCGGCGCACCTCGTCGGGCAGGCGCGGTTCGGCCACCGCCACGCGGTTCTGCACCAGGACCTGGGCCGCGTCGATGTTGGTGCCCAGCTTGAAGGTGATGGTCAGCGCCATCGACCCGTCCGAAGTGGCATAGGAGGACATGTAAAGCATGTTCTCGATGCCGTTGATCTCCTGCTCCAGCGGGGTGGCCACGGTGGCGGCCACGGTTTCGGCATCGGCCCCGGGGTAGCTTGCGCGCACCACGATCGAGGGCGGGGCGATTTCGGGGTATTGTTCGACCGGCAGGCGGAAATAGGCCAGCGCGCCCAGAAGGGTCAGCACGATGGACAGCACCGCGGCGAAGATCGGGCGATCGACGAAAAAGCGGCCCACGCCCTAGTTCTCCGCCACGGGGGGAAGATCGGCATGGACCGGGGTGACCTTGGACCCGGGCCGGGCGCGCATCAGCCCCTCGGTCACGATGCTTTCGCTGCCGTCCAAGCCCTCGCGGATCACGCGGTAGCCGTCGATGCGCGGACCGGGGCGCACCACCTTGGGGGTCACCGTGCCATCGGCGCCGACCGTCATTACCAGCTGGCGGTTCTGGTCCGCCACCAGCGCCGCATCGGGGATCAGGACGCTGTCATGCGGCAGCGAGCCCGGGACATTGACCCGCCCGAACAGACCCGGCGTCAGCACGCCATCGGGGTTGGCAATCAGCGCCCGCACCCGCATCGACCCGGTGGCGGCGTCGATGCGATTCTCGGAAAAGTCGAGCTTGCCGGTGAAGGGGCCAAGCCCCGGATCGGACAGCGTCACCGTCACGTCCAGACCGCCACCGCCCTCCTGCAGGGCGCTGCCGCGGGTGCGGGCATCCTTGGCATAGGCGAGGAAATTGCGCTCGTCGATGTCGAAGTAGAAATAGATCGGGTCCATCGAGACGATCGAGGTCAGCACCGTGTCATCGGCGCGCACCAGATTGCCCGGGGTCACCAGCGTCCGGTCGATCCGGCCGGAAATCGGCGCGCGGATGGTGGAAAAGTCCAGGTTGATCTGCGCCGTGTCCAGCGCCTGGTTGGCCTGTTCCAGGGCCCCGGTCGCGGCCAGAAACTCTTGCCGGCGCTGGTCGAGCAGGCTTTGCGTCGCGGTGCCATTGGCGGTCAGGGCGGTTGCGCGGTCAAACTGCTCCTTGGCGAAATCGTAGCCGGCCTGCGCCACCGAGACTTGCGATTTCGCCTGCTCGAACGCCGACTGGAACAGCCGCTGGTCGATGGTGAAGAGAACCGCGTCCTTGGTGACGAGGGCGCCGTCCTTGAAATCCACATCGCGCAGATAGCCCGACACCCGAGCCCGCACATCGACGGATTGGACCGCCTCGAAACGCCCGACGAATTCGTCATCCTCGACGATGGATTTCTTGATCGGGGTGATCACCGTGACTTCGGGCGGCGTTTGCGCCACCACCATCTGCGCGCCGAAGATCAACATCAGCATCAGGGCGAAAAGGCTACGCGTCATGGACCTACCTTTTTTTGGGGCTCCACCGTCTGCAACACTTCCTTTGCCACAACCATATGGCGTTTTGGCCATTTGCATAGGCGGAATTGCAATTCGGGAGGGCGTCTTTTGAACTTCCTGCGCCTCGGGACCGGCCTTGCCGTATTTCCCGGCGCTGGCACGCAGGCCGACAGGATTGGGGCCTTCCCGCTTAACCCGCGCCGGGGTATCCCTGCCCGCGGCCTTAAAAAGCGCATCTGTTCGGGCTGGACTTCCTGCATTTGTGAAATTTTGGCGACGCGCGCAAAAGATGTTTGCCATTCGTCCTTGGCGATCTAAAGTCCATAATTCAGCAAAAAGGCGGGGACGGCACCCTTGCGACCGAAACCGATCCAAGACATCGAGGACTTGGTTTTCTTCGGGCCATTCAGACTTTCCGCGGCCGGACGGCTGCTGGAACGAAATGGCAAGTCGGTCGCGATCGGGGCGCGCGCGCTGGATATCCTGATCGTGCTGGTCGAACAGGCCGGCCAGACGGTCAGCCAGCAGGACTTGCTGGCCAGCGTCTGGCCCAATCTCAATGTCGCCGAAAGCGCCTTGCGGGTGCATATCAACAAGCTGCGCCAGGTTCTGGGCGAAGCCGATTCCAGCGCGCGCTATGTCCAGAACGTGCCGGGCCGGGGGTACCGTTTCGTCGAGCCGGTCTCGCGCCTGCCCACGGCGAAGTCCTGGACGATCAGCGAAATCCGCTGGGTCCCGCAGCAAAGACTGCCCCCGGCGCCGATCCGCATGGTCGGGCGCGACGCCATCGCCGAAGAGATCGCCACCCGCGTCCGCGCCCATCGTTTCATCACCATCGTAGGCCCGGGTGGCGTGGGCAAGACCACGCTCTGCGTCGCCGTCTGTTACTCCCTTGTCGAGGACTTTGACGGCAAGGTCATCTTCGTCGACCTCGGCGCGATCAGTGACCCGCAGATCGTGCTCGCCAAGATCCGCTCGGCGCTGCAGATTTCGACCGGGATCGAGGCGCTGCCCCTGCTTGTGGCCGTCCTCAGGGGCCACCGCCTGCTTCTCGTGCTCGACTGCTGCGAACATGTCGCCGATGAGGTTGCCCTGATCGCCGAGCGGATCTTCCAGGATGCCGAGGGCTGCCATCTGTTGCTGACCAGCCGCGAGCCGATGCATTGCGACGGCGAGCAGGTCTTCAGCGTGCCGCCCTTGCCGGTGCCCGTCTCGACCGAGGCCCTGACCGCGCGGGAGGCGCTGGCCTATCCCGCCGTCAAGCTTTTCGTCGACAGCGTCAGCGCCCGCGACCAGGGCTTCCAGTTGCAGAACGCCGAGGCGCCGATCGCCGCCAGCATCTGCCAGCGGGTAGACGGGATCGCCCTTGCGCTGGAACTGGCGGCGGGCCGGGTCAGCGCCTTTGGTCTGGCCGAGGTGCACCGCCAGCTCGACGGGCGGATGAAGCTGCTCTGGCAGGGCAGGCGGACGGCGCCGCCACGGCAGCAGACCCTGTCGGCGACGCTGGACTGGAGCTTCAAGCTCCTGAGCCCGGCGGAACAGCTGTTGCTGTGCCGTCTGTCGATCTTTGTCGGCACCTTCACGCTGGAGGATGCCAGGGCGGTGGCGGCCGATGCGCAGCTTTCCGAACTGGAGATTTCGCAGCATCTGGGCAGTCTGGTCGACCGCTGCCTGATCGCGGTCGATCTGACGCGGCCGCCGGCGCAGTACCGCCTTCTGGACATGACGCGGGAATTTGCGCGGGACAAGATCGCGACGGTGGACGAGGTCTTTGCGCTGGCGCGGCGCCATGCCGAATATTTCCTGCAAGTCCTGACCGATGTGGCGGGCACCGGCGCGGGCCAGATGCCGATGCGGCGCAACGTGCCGCCGGCCACCCGGCTGGGCAATGTCCATGCCGCGCTGGAATGGTGCCTTTCGCCCGATGGCGCCCGGGACAGAAGTCTTGGCCTGCGTCTGGTCGCGGCCTCGGGTAATTTTCTTCTGTCGCAGGGCCTGACGATGGATTGCAGAACCCGGGCCAATGCCGCCCTGGCCCGGCTTGGCGCCGAGGAGCGCGGCACGCGGCTGGAACTCGATCTGCTGATCGTCCTGGCCTCGACCCATACGCTGGCCGATTACCCGATCCGCGCCCCGGTCATCGACCGGGCGATTGCGCTCGCGCGGGCACTGGGCGAACGGCGCCTGTCGCGCACCCTGCTTTATGACCGCCTCTACGATCAGGCTTTCTGGGGTCAGCCAGAGATCGCTTTGCAGGCGGCCTTTGCCGCGCGCGCCGAATTGGCCGAGACGGACGACCCGATCGAGCTTGCCATCGCCGAGGCGACGATCGCCTGCATCTCGCATACCTATGGGGCGGATGATCAGGCCTATCGCCATTTCATCACGGCCTTTTCCCATGTCGAGCGCGCCGGCGAAAAGGCGCATGAAGAGATCGACGAACAGGCGTTCCGGCGGATGCGGGCGACGCGGACCAACAATCTTTACACCTGCGGCTTCTTCGATCAGGCGGCGCGGTTGGGCGAGGCCTTCATCGACGAATTCGAGACCTCGAAAGACTATCCCGCCTGCGCCGAAATCATGCCGCGGATCTCCTTCATCTTCGAATGGATGCAGGAATGGCACATGGTCGCCCGGATCTATAACCTCTTCGTCAAGATCCAGATGGACCAGCCCTCGGATCGGCTGAACTATGTGGTCTCGGTGATTTGGTGCCGGCTTCTGATGGTGCGCGGCGAGTTCAAGGAAAGCGTCGCCCGGCTGGAACAGCACCTTGCCGAGGTGCCGCCGCTGTCGCCCGGCCGCTTCCTGCTTTACGCGCCGATGTGTGATGGCCTGACCCGGCTTGGCCGCTTTGACGAGGCTCTGGCCATCATCGACGAGGCGCTGGACTACGAATCCACCTTTGCCGGAACCGGTTTCCGGTCGGAATACCTTCTGCAAAAGGCACGCATCCTGATGGCGATGCGGGGCGCGGACCCGGTCGAGATCGAAAACCTCCTGCGGCTTTCGCTGGCCGCCGCCGTCAGGCAGACCTCGCTCAGCCGCGAACTCGACGCCGCCCTGGCCCTGGCGCAACTGCTGCACGGCCAGCACCGGCCGGCAGAGGCGCGGGCCGTTCTGCAACCGGTCTATGATCGCTTCACCGAAGGGTTCGCCACCAAGGTTATGGTCGAGGCGCGGGAGCTTCTGGACAAGCTCGGCCCTCCGCCAGAGCGGCCTACCTGAGCGCCTGCTGACCCGCGACCGCAGCGGCGCCGTCGTGACGCAGATACCCATGGCCCCGCCTCAGCCATTCAGGCTGGACAGCGCCTTGCGGGCGGTTTCCACCGACCCGTAATAGGCGACCAGCTGCTGGGCAAAATGCATGAAGAGGTCGACGACATGATCCTTGTGCAGGGCGGTCTCGTTCATCGCGATCTGGAGGGTGGCGTCCTCCGCCGCGTCGTGGCGGGGCGGTGCCGGCGCTTCGGTCTTGCCATCTTGGGCGGCCTCTTCGCGCTCCCTCGCTGGCAGGGCATCGGTTTGCGGATCGAAGGCAAAGAAATAGCCGCGGCCCGGAACGCTTTTGACCAGATCACGGTCGGGCCCCAGCACATTGCGCAGGGTGGCGATCTGGAACCGCAGGTTGCTTTCATCCACGATGGTCGAGGGCCAGACCCGCTTCAAAAGTTCGGCCTTGTCGACCACGGTGCCGCGACAGTTCAGCAGCACGACCAGAAGGTCGAAGGCCCGGCTGCCGACGCAGATCACCTCGCCCGAGCGCAGCAGAAGCCGGGATGTCGGCCAGACGCGGAAGTCTCTGAAGGCAATGGCATCCTGCGCCGCAGGGGCCCTGTCATCGCCAGGGGGCACAAAGGCGCTGTCTTGCGGGAAAGGGTCAGGTTTGATCATGTTCAATCCTCCAAGGCGTTCAAATCCGAGGCGCAAGGCCGTGCCGCGCGCCTCACCGGTGCAACAGTGTCGTGGGGCAGATGTTCTGGGATCATGCTCGCTCTTTTGACGGCAGAGCGTGAGTCACGAGTTGTTAAGACATGTTAAGCCCGCGCCGTTGCTGGGAGAGCGTTGGGATTATTCTATGTAATATCAATGGCTTGAAATCGCCTCGGCACCCCGGAGACGCAGGCCCCCGGTGCAGGCGCGTTAACAAGCGGCAGGATCAGCGCTGCTTTCCTGGCCCCTAGCAACCGGACAGGACGGGACCGGGGCAGGGCGGGCCGCCCTCGGATCAGGCCCGGCTTGCACCATCTTGCACCGTCTCTCGGCATATTCTTTGAGCCGACCTTGGCGGCCTGATAGACGGGAAGCGCGCACCGGCTTTGTCACCCTGCGGGAGGTCTGCACATGTCCACTTCTGATCCCGGCGTGGGCCGGGCCATGCGCCGGGGGCTTTGTGGCCTTTGCCCGAATTGCGGCGTGGGGCAGATGTTCTCGGGTTACCTGAGCGTCACGCCGCAATGTCTGGTCTGCGCCGCACCCCTCGGGCGATACCGCGCCGCCGATGGTCCGGCCTTCTTCACCATGACGGTTCTGGGCCTGTTGCTGATCCCGGTGGTCGGCGTGGGCTATGTCAGGTTCCGCCCCGATCCCCTGGTTCTGGCAAGCCTGGTTGCGGTGATCTTCTCGGTCCTGACACTGGTGGTGCTGCGGTTGTCCAAGGGGATGTTCGTGGCCTATCTCTGGGCCACGGATGCGGTCGACGAAGGCGCGTAAGGCCAGCGCGGCCCTGGCAGGACGGGACTTCTCACGACAGTTCATGAAATCTAAACTCACCTCCGTCGCCTTATGCTGCCGCCGCATCCAGGCTTGCGGCGCAGGCGGCGGCCCAAGGCAGATGCAAAGTGAAAGAGTGACGCCATGACCACAGCCGATGTGACAGACCTTCCCCGCAAGGGCGAGCCGCCGGCCATGAGCCTGCGCCGGATGGAGTATCTGCCGGTCTCGCTCTTCGGTTCGGTCATGGGATTGACCGGGCTGAGCGTGGCCTGGCGCCTTGCGGCAGAGCGGTTCGGCCTGCCTCTGGCGGTGGCCGAGGCCATCGGCGTCCTGGCCATCGCGGTCTTCGTGGTTCTGGTGCTGGCTTACGGCGTCAAGGCGATCTCGGCCCCCGATGCGGTTCTGGCCGAGTTCCGCCACCCGATCGCGGGCCCCTTGTTCGGCACTTTCCTGATCAGCCTTCTGCTGCTGCCGATCGTGCTTGTCCCCTATGCGCCAGGGCTGGCGCAGGGGCTTTGGGTTATCGGGGCGGTGGCGATGCTGGCCTTTGCCTGGCATGTGGTCGATCGCTGGATCGGCTTGCCGCAACAGGTGGAACAGGCGGCGCCAAGCTGGCTTGTGCCGGTGGTGGGGCTGCTGGATGTGCCGCTGGCGGTGCCATCGCTTGGCCTGCCGCCGCTGCACGGGCTGATGCTGGCCTGCCTTGCGATCGGGATGTTCTTTGCCATCCCCTTGTTCACCATGGTCTTTTCGCGCGTGCTGTTCCAGCCGCCGCTGCCGAACCATTTGCAGCCGACGCTGATGATCCTGCTGGCGCCCTTTGCCGTGGGCTTTCTGACCTATGTCTCGGTCATCGGCGCGGTGGATGACTTTGCGGCGGCGCTTTACGGGCTGTCGCTGTTCATGCTGGTGGTGCTGGCGGGCCGGCTGCGCCATGTGCTGTTGTGCTGCCCCTTCCGGCTGGCCTGGTGGGCGGTGAGCTTCCCGCTCGCCTCGGCCGCCGTGATGGCGCTGCGCTTTGCCGCAGCAAGGCCGGGCCCCGTGACCGAGGGGGTTGCCCTGGCGCTGCTGGCCCTCGCCTCCTTGACCATCGCCGTGCTGGCGGTTCAGACGCTTTACCGCACTTTGCGCGGCGATCTGCGCCGGATCAGCGGGTGAAAGGCGGTCCGCACCCCGCGCGAAAGCCCGCCTCCGGCGAGGAGGCGGGCTGCATGGGGGCCGGGGCGGATCTCAGCTTGCGCTGACGAAGCGATAGGCGCCGTCCTTGCGTTCGGCATAGCCGACACCCGGATAGGTCCAGTGATAGCCCAGCAGCTTGACCCTGTCGGTCGCGGCCCGGTCGAGCAGCTTTTGCCGGTTGCGGATCGCAAGGTCGGGCAGCGTGTCATAGCCGAAGGCCCAGTCCGGATGCGCGAAGGAGACGATCTGGTTGTTGGCGACATCGGCGGTGATCAGAAGCCCCTCCGCCCCGGCGAGCTCCAGCGACAGATGGCCCGGTGTGTGTCCTGCCGTGTCCAGGACGCGCAGGCCGGTCACCACATCCTCGCCCGGTTTCATCCTCACCACGCGGTCGCGCACCGCCGTCAGATCGCGCTGCGCGCCGCGGAAGAAGTCATGAAAGGCAGCGGGGGCCTTGGTCGCGTAATCGGGGTCCATCCAGAAGTCCCACTCGGTCGCGCCGACATGATAGGTCGCGTTGGCAAAGCGCAATCCGCCATCCTCGGCCAGGGTGGCCCAGATGTGATCGGGATGGGCATGGGTGAAGACCACGCGGGTGACCGAGGCCGGTTCGACCCCCGCGGCCCGCAGGTTTTCGGTCAGCTGCCCGTCGGTGGGCTGGTACCGTCCGGCCGAGCCGATGTCGACCAGGATCACCTCCTGACCGGACCGGATCAGGGGCAGGTTGCAGGGCGCATGGACGATGCCGCCCGGGGCGTCGACCTGGCTCAGCACGGCGGCGCGGTCCGCAGTTGCGCCATCGGGCACCAGAATCTCGCCCGGCAGGGTGATGAACCCGTCGCTGAGGACGGTCACATCGAAAGCGCCGTGGGTGAAGCGGTAGCTCGGCTGCGCCGTGGCACGGGCGGGCAGCGCGCCGGCTGCGGCCACGGCGCCGGCGCCAAGCAGAAGGTCACGACGGGTGATCTTGCCAAGGCTCATGTTCTTTCCTTTCGCGGCGGGAGGGGAAGACAAAGGTCCGGACGCCCCTAGGGTAGCACAAAGCTGACGGTCTGCCGATCGATCACATGATGGGTCGGGTCGGCGAGTTCGACCAGCACCCGGTGCGGACCCGGCGGCAGGCCGACCACGATGATTGTCTGGCCGGTCGCATCGACGAAATGCCAGGGCGCATCGTCCACCGTGATATGGACATGGCCGATCCGTGGCGACACATCCAGCGCACCGGGGCCGAAGACCGGCACCACGCGCAGGTTCTCCGCCCGATACTGGATGAAGACCAGACCGCGCGACAGGGGCTCTGCCAGCGGCGGATCGACGACGAGCCGGGCGGGCGGTTCGGCCTCGATCGCGACGAGGGGCGAGGGTCCGACGATCTCGCGCGCGGTCTGCGCCGGGGCGGGGGTGGCAAGCAGCAGGGAAGCCGTCATGGCAAGCAGATCCTTCTGAAGGTGGGGCATCTTGTGTCCTGTCATCCGGGGAAAGGCGGGGGGAGGTTCGGGTCAGGGCCGCGCGCGGCCCAGAACATCGCGGATCAGCGGCGCCATCTCGTCCAGCCTGAATTTCATGCGGTGCATCTTGAACTCCGGAAGGGCGATGAAGAGTGAAAAAACGCCACGCGGGAGGGTTTCGACCGCGTGGCGCAGTTGGCGGCCTGTCACGGGGAGGGGACAGTCAGGCCGGGTCTTCAGAGAGCAGGACAAGCGTGGCGAGGGGTCGAACACGAGGGGAAAGGCCGGGCCGGGCCGGGCAGGGCGGCGCGCGCTTGGCGCCTTGTGGCGCCTCCGCCTTGTCTGTACCAGCCCCTGTCTTAAGCCTAGGCCGATGCGGCGGATCGATCCAACCAGTTGTCGTGAAAGCGCGCGAGATCAGGGGAGGGCGGGGTCGAGGGGCCCGCTCCGGCGCGCGGTCCGGTCAATGGGTTGCCACCAGATAGGCCGTGATCGCCTTGGCATCCTCCTCCGATATCGGGGCGGCATAGGTCTTGATCATCTTGGCGACTTCGGCTGCCCAGAACGCCTCGCCCATATGGGGCGGCTGATAGTTGATGTAATCGGTCGAGTGGCAGGTGGCGCAATTCGCCTCGGCCGCATCCACACCCGGGCCGGGCGGAAAGGTCGCGGTTTCGTCTGGGACCGTGTAGGTGACGGGCGCTGCCAGGGCGACGATGGGCAGGGTCGCCAGGGCGATTGCCCCGGCATTTCGCAGCATTCGGTTCATTCTCACCTCCTCAGTCGGCCGTGATCCGGGTGGTTTCGACGCTGTTGCGCCCATAGCCCGACGGGTTCCAAAGCGGCTCCATCGGTTGGGTCTGCCCGATCCTGTTGACGGCGCGCACCTGGATCGCGGTCTCGCCCCTTGGCAGGGTGAGGGTGGCGGTCCAGGTGCGGAAGGCGTATTTTCCCAGATCCACGCCCAGGTGAGCGCCCTGCCAGGTCAGGCCGCCATCGGTGGAAAGAGCGACCTCGGTGATGCCATAGCCGCCATCGAAGGCGATGCCGCGCAGGGCCAGGGGTCCCGGCGCCACCCTGGCGCCATCCAGGACATTGGTGATGAAGGAGCGGACGCCGAACCGGTTGATCGGAACCGAGGACAGGACCGCCGCACCCGGTTCCACACAGGCGCAGGCGGTGTCGGGGATGCGGTAGGCCTTGGTCATCCAGAAGGAGTCGAGCGGCTTGTCCAGCACGGTGATCCTGCTCAGATGCTTGACCCAATAGGTGCCGAAATAGCCCGGCACCACCAGCTTGACCGGATAGCCGTTGAGCCAGGGAATATCCGCGCCGTTCATCTGCCAGGCAATCATCACCTCGCCGTCCAGCGCGTGGTTGATTTCCAGCGACTTGATGAAATCGGGGGTATCGTCCAACACGGGCGCATCAAGCCCTTCAAACGCCACGAATTTCGCAGTCTCGCTCACCCCGGCTTTCTCCAGCAGGGTCTTGAGCGGCACCCCCTTCCAAAGCGCGCAGCCCATCAGGCCGTTGCCGGCCTGACCGCCGCCGACGCGCGGGGCGGCAAAGCCGCGGCTGTTGCCGGAACATTGGTGCACCGCCGCAAGCTCCACGGTGTCCAGCGCCATCAGGTCCTTCAGCGCGATGGAGAAGGGCGCATGCACGCTGCCGGCGATCTCGATCCGGTAGGTGTCCGGGTCGATCTCTGTCGGGATGCCTGCCAGATGGTAGCGGACAAAGAACGCATCGTTCGGGGTGAAGGGACCCTCGTCGAAGACCGAAAACGGCGTTTCAAGCTGTGGCGGCCGGGCGGTCAACTGCAGGAGGGGCCGCTTGCCGGGATAGGCCACAAGGTCGCGCGTGCCATTGGCGAAGGGCAGCGTCACCGTCTCGGCCGAGGCCGCGCCCGTCAGCCCCGCCCCGAAGGCCAGCGCCGCACCACCCGCAGAAAAGAGCATTTGCCGTCTGGTCGTCATGGTCGCCTCGCTGGTTGATCTGGCCCTGACCTGCCCCGCCGCTTCCGGGCGAGTCACTTCTTCTGCCGCGCGTTGTGGATGGTCAGGAAGGCGGCGTCCGGGACGAAGCCATCGCGGTTCGGCATCCGGACCTTTGGCAGGCTTGTCCGGTCAAGCACATCATGCGGACCGAGGATGCCGTTGAGGTTCAGGATATAGGCCGAGACGGCGTAAACCTCGTCATCGGTCAGGGTCCCGGGCGCGCTGTAGGGCATGGCGCGGCGGACATAGTCGAAGAGGGTGGTGGCATAGGGCCAGAAGCTGCCGACCGTCTTGACCGGCTTGTCCGAGGCGAGGCTGCCCGCGCCGCCGAAGAGCCTGCCACCGATGCCGCCCTCGCCCCTGTCGCCATGGCAGGCGGCGCAGTTGTCGGCAAAGACCTGTTCGCCCGTCACGGCATCGCCGCTGCCGGGGGGAAGGCCGGTGCCGTCGGGCAGGATGTCGATATCCCAGAGCGCCACCTCCGCCGGTGTCGCCGGGCGCCCGACGGGGTCCGCCGCGGCACCCGCCGCGCCAAGGCCCGTGACGGCCAAACCCAGGGCCGTGATCCTAAGCCAGCACATTGCGCACGTTCCCCTCTGCATCGATCGCCCAGGTCTGCTGGGCGTTGTAATGGAACAGCGCATTGGTCCCGGTCCGCGCGATCAGCTCGGCGCGGCTTGGCTGAAGGTTTCCCGCCTCGTCGGTGGCGCGGCTGGCGATCCTTGCCGGCGTGCCGTCCCAGGTCCATGGCATCTGGAACCGGGTCTGCGCCTTGGGACGGGCTTCCGGGCTGACCTCGGCCTCCTGCCAGCTGGCGCCGCCATCGCTGCTGATTTCAACCTTCAGGATGCGGCCGTAACCGCTCCAGGCCAGACCGGTGATGCGGTTGTAGCCCTTCGCGATCCGCATCATGCCGGAAGGCGCGGTGATGACCGAATTCACCTCTTGTCGCAGCTGAAACTGGCGGGCACGGCCATCGGCCTGCAGTTGGGTATATCGCGCGGTTTCCCAGCGGGTCATGAAAGGCTGGGTGCCGAACTTCAGGCGCCGCAGCCATTTGATGTTGAGGTTGCCCTCGAAGCCCGGCAGAAACAGCCGCAGCGGAAAGCCATGCGCGGGGCGCAGGGGTTCGCCGTTCTGGCCATAGGCGAGCATGCCCTCGGCGATGATCTCATCGGTCAGGGGAATGCTGCGCGCCACCGCCGCGCCGTCGCCACCCTCGGCCAGCATCCAGGTGGAGTTGGGGTCCACGCCAACAAGATCAATGAGATGGGACAAAGGCACCCCGGTCCATTCATGGGTGCTGACAAGGCCATGGGTGTTCTGAACCGTCAGGTCGGGCGCCGCGGATTTCCAGTTCTCCCATCCGTTGCCGGTGCATTCGAGGAAGGCCACCCGCGACACGGCAGGCATGGCGCGGATATCCGCCATGTCCAGCACGATGGCCCTGCCCACCATGCCATGCACCAGCAGCCGATGGGCCGAAGGGTCGATCTGCGGCACCCCGGCATGGCTGCGTTCGTAATGCAGGTCAGAGGGGGTGATGGTGCCGACAAGCTTGTGCAGCGGCGTCTTGGAATTGATCGCCTCGCCGGGGTCGAGCGTGCTGTGGCCCGGGGCGGATTCAAAGACCCTGCCGATCTCGACGAAGTCGGATCGCGCACTGGTCGCCGACAAGGCCTCGCCGGGCCCGCGCGCCGGGACATCGGCAAGGCTTTCCGCCATGGCCCCCTGCGCGAGGCCCGCAACCGCAACGCCCTGCGCGCCGGCCACCAGAAAATTCCGCCGTGTGAGGGCGGGTGAGCCCGGGAAGGACCGGCCAGCGGCAATGGTCTTCTTCGTCATCGTGATCCTCCAGGCCGGCAGAATGCCGGTTGGGTTCGGACGGGCAGATGAGCCCGGCTTGGGATGGTCATTGGTCGCGGGTCTTGAAATGCCGCAGATCTTTCGCGGCAGGGACACTGCGCGCCCATTCCAGAAGCGGCTGATCGAAGTCGGCTCAGACCTTGGTTTCAGAGTATTTTCGCAAGCCGCATTGCGCAAATCAGGCGGCGTGAGTTGTCGTTAAACAGTGCTCGCGCGTGACTTCACCGCATGTCCGTTGTCGCCGCCCGGCCCCCGACCCTCCACCTCATCTGCGACACCTCCCGGCTTGGCACCCGACCCATCCGGACGTCTGGGCGGGAGGTGAGGTGATTGCCTGCCAACGCGATCTCGCCTCTTGGTGCCGGCGGAAGTTCCTGTTAGCCATGGGCGCATGCGCCGGGTCCGTTCCTCAGTCCTTTCCCTTCTGCTGACGCTTGCCGTCGGCCTCGGTTTGGCGACTTCGGCCTTTGCGCACCGCATGCCGACGCAGAAAGAGCTTCAACTGCAGGCCTTGCAGGTCATCGGGCTGGGCCTCGAAGCGGTCTGCGGCGACTTGGAGGAGGGCAGGGGGCCTGCGCCCTGTGCCGACGACACCTGCGGTCTTTGCGCCGCGACCGCCGCCTCGGTGATGCCCGAACCCGCGCTGGTTCCGCTTCCCGCGATCCGCGCCGGTGCCGGCATCGCCTGGCCCTCCGTGGCGGCCGTGCTGCGGCCTTTCGCGGCAACGCGACCGCACGGACAAGGCCCGCCAACCGCGCTCTGACGGTGTGATCTTGGGGCTTTGCGGCCCTTCTTCTTCCCAAGTTCCCCATCGGGCCGGCATCCCGCCGCGCCCTTCTTCGTGCAGGAGCACGCTGATGAAACGCATTCTTCCCCTCGTTCTGGTTCTGGCCTTGCACGCCGGTTCCGCCTTTGCCCATGCCGGTCTGGAAAGCGCCGTTCCCGCCGATGGCGCCACGGTTGCTGCACCCGATGCGCTTGTTCTGACCTTCACCGAAGCCGTCAGCGCCACCTTGAGCGGGGTTGTCGTCAAAGCCGCCGATGGCAGCACGGTCGCCACCGGCGATGCAAAACTTTCCGATGACAAGGTCACGCTGACCATCCCGCTGACCGCGAAACCCGGCGCCGGGGTTTATACCGTCACATGGCACGCTTTGTCGGATGATGGTCACAAGACCCACGGCACCTTTACCTTCACGGTGCAATAGGCCGATGATCGAGACCGCGCTGATCCTGTCGAGGTGCCTTCACTTCGCCGCAGCCATGCTGCTGTGGGGCGCTGCCGGCCTCTATCCCGGCGCGCCGGTGCGGTCCGGCATCGACAGAGCCGCGCGGGTCCTTGCCTTCCTCAACCTGTTTGGCGCGCTGGCGTGGTTTCTGGCCGAAAATGCCATCGCGGGGGAGGGATGGCGGGACGCCTTCAACCCCGATGTCATGTGGGCGATGGCAACCGACACGCGCTTTGGCCTGGTCTGGGTCCCGCACCTGATTGTGGCGGCGGCGCTTGCCGTCTGGTCGTTTCGGCCGCCCGGTTGGACCCTTCTCGTGCTGGCGGGGTTGAACCTTTGCAGCATCGGTCTGACCGGGCATGCGGTTCTGCCTTCGGGCGGGCTTGGACTGGTGCATCAGGCGATTTCGGTTCTGCACCTGCTGTCGGGCGGCTACTGGGTCGGCGCCTTGCCCTTCGTGCTGGCCGAAGTGCGCCGGCCCGTGGGCACGCGGCTGCTGTTGCGGTTCTCGACGGCGGGGCATTGGGCCGTGGCGCTGGTCCTTCTGACCGGAGTTGCAAAGACCGTCCTGATCCAGACCTCTCGCGGGGCATTTGACCCCGCGCCGGTGTGGAGCATCCTTCTGGCAGTCAAGGTCCTCGTGGTTCTGGCAATGACCGGGCTTGCCCTGCACAACCGCTATCGGCTGGTGCCGCAGGGCGCCGATGGTCTGGCCGCCCTGCGCCGGGGAACCTTGGGCGAAATCGCCCTGTCTGCTGGCGTTCTCTTGCTTGTCAGCCTTCTCGCGACGCTGTCGCCGTTCGGCCATGACACATAGTCGCGCGCCCTTTGTGCTCCGCCTCCTGGCGGTTCTGGCGCTGTTGCTCGCCTTGGTCCTTGATATCGGGCTGATGCCCGCCCGCGCGGCTGATGGGCAACAGATCCTCGTGCTCTGTTCCGGGTCCGGGCCGATGCAGTTGGTGCTCGATCCGGTGACGGGCAAGTTCAGCCCCGCCGATCCCGCCCGGAATAGCGCCGGAGGCTGCGACTGGGCGGCGGCACATGGCTGCGGCCTGATCCCAGGCAGGGCGAGTTCGGCACAGATCCTCGAGACCCGCTATGAAACCGCATTTTCCGGTGACGTGGTCTGGCTTGTGGCCCGAAAGGTCACCGCTGTCTGGGCGCGGGGTCCCCCCGTTTCGTTGTGATTGAACCTCAAACCTCAACACATCGGAGACCATGATGGCCACCATCGACCCGGGGCTTGACGCCCCCGCGGTGAAAGACCGCAACCAACGCCTCTATTTCGCCGTCTGGCGCTGGCACTTCTACGCCGCAATCTACGTGATCCCGTTCCTCGTGATGCTGGCCGCCTCCGGCCTGATCATCCTCTGGGTCACCGCGATCGCGCCCGAATATGGCGACCGGATCGCCGTGACACCCGGCGGGCAGGCCCTGAGCCTTTTCGATCAGGAGGCCGCCGCCATCGCAGCCCATCCCGGCGGCAGCGTGGACAAATACATAGCCCCGATCGACGCCGCCAAGCCCGCGATCTTCCGCGTGCAGACAAACGAGGGCGCGATGATGGTGGCGCTCGACCCCTATACCGGCAAGGTCCTTCGCGACCGGCCCGAGGATGGGACCTGGAACGCCTGGGCCACTTCGCTGCACGGGCAGCTCTTGACCGGCATGGACAAGGGCTGGGCCGATTACATGATCGAAACCGCCGCCTCGCTCGGCATCCTCATGGTCTTCACGGGCCTCTGGATGGCTTGGCCCCGCAATGGCGAGGGATTCTCTGCGATGTTCATCCCGCGGCTGTTGGCAAAGGGGCGCGGCTTCTGGAAATCGACCCACCGCGCGCTTGGCAGCTGGATGGGCCTCGTGTTGATGTTCTTCCTGATCTCCGGCCTCGCCTGGGCGGGGGTCTGGGGCGGGCGGATGGTGCAGCCCTGGTCCAGCTTTCCGGCCGAGAAGTTCGGCGCCCCCTTGTCCGACAAGACCGAGGCGAGCCTCAACCACACCGCCGTCAAGGAAGTGCCCTGGGCGCTGGAGCTGACGCCGCTGCCGATGTCGGGTTCGATGCTGGGCAGGCAGGTCCTGCCGGCGGGCACCCCTGTCGTCCTGCAGACCGTGGTGGAAGAGGCCCGCGCGCTCGGCTTTACCGGCCGGTTGCAGGTCACCAAACCCGAAGGCGACACTGGCGTCTGGACCATCAGCCAGGATTCGATGAGCTATGACAGCCCGAACCCCACCGCCGACCGCACCGTGCATCTGGACCAGTACACCGGCAAGGTCCTGGCTGATGTGCGCTTTGCCGATTACTCGGTGATGGGCAAGTCCATGGCGGTGGGAGTGGCGCTGCACGAGGGCCAGCTGGGACCGCTGAACATCGCCCTCAACATCGCCTACTGCCTTTCGGTGATCTTCCTCTGCATCGGCGGTGTGGTCATGTGGTGGATCAGGCGGCCGTCCAAAGCCCTGAACCTGGCGGCACCACCCTTGCCGGACCGGGTGCCGCTGACCGGTTGGGTGGTCTTCTGCGCCATCGTCTTGTCGCTGACCGTTCCCGTCCTCGGGATCACGTTGATCGGCATCATCGCCATCGACCGGATCGTGCTGGCGGCACTCCCCGCCGTGAAGCGCGCGGTATCGTGACCATCCGGCGGGGCCTTCGGGCCCCGCAGCCACAAAGGCCAGACGGCTTAGGGGAGTCGCTGGCCGAACACGAGATCTGGCGGGCGGACGCAACGGTCCCCTGCGTCTTGCAGGCGTTGAACCCTGACGACAGGGCCGGGAATGGCCAAGGGGCCGGCCACCGGAGCCACGGCGCCCTCCGTTGTACAGAGAAGCTTGCGACGGGTGATTTGGCGGCGCAGATCGGCAGAGCCCGGCCATCCTTCCGGATTGTGCAAGGCAAGATCCCGCATTTCCTCAATATTCCTCATTTCTGAAAGGATCTACCCAGCTCTTGCCGGGACATGATTTGCCTCAACCCTGAAGGATCGGCCTGCCGGATGCGGGTCAGTTTGGGGGGTTGCAGGCAGGTCATCGGCGTCTTGCCGTGCCGGTCTATGGCCGGTGGTTCCGGACTGCGTGCCACACATCCTGTCAGAATGCGAAAGTCGACATCACGATGATCAAGGAAATCACCACCGCCGCAACCGCCACGCTGGGCGCAAGCCTGATCGCGGGCGCCGCCAGCGCCGGGCCTGTCACCTTCCACAGCGTTAAGGTCGAGGGGCTGGACATCTTCTACCGCGAGGCCGGTCCCGCCGATGCGCCGACCGTGATCCTGCTGCACGGCTTCCCGTCCTCCTCGCACATGTTCCGCGACCTGATCCCGCTGCTGGCGGACAAGTACCACGTCTTTGCCCCCGACTATCCGGGCTTCGGCCAGTCGAGCGCCCCGCGGGTCAGCGACTACAGCTATACCTTCGCCAATCTGGCCGGCGTGATGGAGGGTCTCATCATGACCCTGGGCCTGCACGACTATGTGCTTTACATGCAGGATTACGGCGGCCCGATCGGGATGCGCCTTGCCACCAAACACCCCGAGGAGGTGCGCGGGCTGGTGGTGCAGAACGCCGTCGTCACGGTCGAGGGCTGGAATCCCGAGGTCGTGAAAGCCTTTGCCCCGGCGTGGCAGAACCGCACGCCGGAGACCGAAAAGCCGCTCCGCGGCGCTTTCACGGCCGAGGCGACCAAGTTCCAGTACACCCATGGCGTCTCGCGCAGCGACCGGGTCAATCCGGATGCCTGGGTCTATGATCAGGCCCTGCTGGACCGCCCCGGCAATGCCGAGGTGCAGGTCGAACTGCTCTACCAGTATCAGGACAACGTGGCCCACTACCCGGAATGGCAGGACTTCCTGAAGCGCAAACAGCCGCCGCTTCTGGTGGAATGGGGCAACAACGACCCCTTCTTCACCCTGGCCGGCCGGGACGCCTTCAAGACCCTGGTGCCGGGTGCGATCGTGCATTCCTACGACGCGGGCCACTTCGCGCTGGAAACCCATGCGCCCGAGATTGCCGCCGAAATGCGCAGCTTCCTCGACGGGCTGCCGAAGTAACCCCGCGCCGCAGCCCGGGCCCCGGGTTCGGGCTGCGCCCCCTTATCTTTCACCTCAAAGCGGTATGCCTGATGCGAAACCTGAAACGAAACGCCCGGACTGCGGGCGCGCTGGCCATGGTGGCGGCGCTTTACCCCCTTGCCAGCCTGGCCGATGACGCCCCGGGCCTGAGCCTGCCCCTCGCGGTCGAGGCGGCCTCGGCGGCGGTAGCGGCCTGCGCGGCGCAGGGCTGGTTCGTCAGCGCCTCGGTCGTGGATATGTCGGGCCGCGTGAAGGTCCAGCTGAAGGGCGATCACAGCACGGTCCACACCCAGACCTCCAGCTTTCGGAAAGCCTATACCGCGGTGACCATGGGGCCGGTGTTTCACTTCGACGCCCTGGGCGACTGGGTGGGCCGTCTGAAGGACAATCCCAACGCGCCGGCGCTGGCGAGCCTGCCCGACATCCTTCTGCTGGCCGGCGCAGTCGCCATCCACCAGAACGGAGAGATGGTCGCAGCGCTTGGCGTCGGCGGCGCGCCGGGGGGCGAGAAGGACGAGGCCTGCGCCGCGGCGGGTCTCGCCAGCATCAAGGACCGGCTGCACCCTTGAGCGGGCGGCCTAGGCTTTCTGCGGCAGGGCCCCGACCGGGCAATTGGCAAGCCGGTCGACCTCGTCCAGCTCCACCGCGTGGCGGCGGCCCCATTCGCAGAGCGCCAGCAACACCGGTTCAAAGCTGAGCCCGAGCGGCGTGGCGCTGTAATCGACCCGGGGCGGCACCTGGCGATAGACCTCGCGGTGGACGATGCCATGTTCCTCCAGCTCGCGCAGCTGCTGGATCAGGACCTTCTGGCTGACCTCGGGCATCAGGCGCTGCAGTTCCGACAGGCGCTGCGGCGCGTCGAACAGGTGGTAGAGGATGATCGCCTTCCAGCGCCCCGAGATCACCTTGAGCGCGCGTTCCGCCGGCAGCGAAGGCAGCCGTTTGGTCTGATCGGCCATACTTACCTCCTGGTCTGTATCAGACAAACTTGTCTGTAACACCAAAAGGGAGGGTACAGTAAACAGCGGTCCTCAGCAACGTCAGCGTCAGGACATGAAGATGAAAGCCGTAGAGATCGACCGCTTCGGCGGCCCGGAGATTTTCGCAACCGTCGAGGTGCCGACCCCCGTGCCGGGCCCGGGTCAGCTGCTGATCCGGGTGCAGGCCGTGGGTGTGAACCTGTCCGATGCGATGATGCGGGCAGACCGCTACGCGATGACCCCTGCGCTGCCCGCGATCCTCGGCTCTGAAGCGGCCGGTCTGGTCGCGGCGGTCGGGGCAGGTGTCAGCGAATTTGCCCCCGGCCAGAGCGTGGCGGCGCCGCTGTTCGTTGCGACCGGGCTTGGCGCCTATGCCGAGTTCGTGGTGATCGATGCGGCGCTGGCCGTCCCTCTGCCCGAGGCGATCAGCTTTGAAGAGGCCGCCGCCGTGCTGAGCCAGGGGCTGACCGCACTATACCTCGTCCGGCAAGTGCCGCCGGCGGGAAAAACCGTTCTGGTCACCGCGGCCGCCGGGGGGGTGGGTTCGCTTCTGGTGCAGCTGGCCAAGCGGGCCGGGGCAAGGGTGATCGCGGCGGCGAGCAGCGGCGCCAAGCTTGACTTTGCCCGCAGCCTCGGTGCCGTGGCGGGCGTGAACTACGCCGCGCCGGATTGGACCCGCGCGCTGCAACAGGCGACGGACGGCACCGGCCCGCAGATCATCTACGATTCGGTGGGCGGCGAGATCACCGCGCAGAACCTGGCCAACCTCGCGCCCGGTGGGGAGATGGTGATTTACGGCGCCCTGAACATCCAGAGCTTTCATCTGGGCGTGCCCGAACTGCTGGGGATGATCTTCAGGAACCAGTCAGTGACCGGTTTCGCCCTGGCCCCCTTGCTGACCCCGGCAGAGCTGCGCTCCGCCATGGCGGAGATCTTCGATCTGATGGCCAGCGGCGCGCTGAAGGTGACGATTGGCGGGCGCTATGCCCTGCAAGACGTCGGGCTCGCCCATGCCGCGCTTGAAAGCCGCGGGACCACGGGCAAGTTGATCCTGCTGCCCTAGGCCCCGCACCGGGGCCGCAGGGTCAGGGCCGCACCGGCGCGGCCTGCAAGCCGGAGATTTTCAGCACGATCATGTCATGGTCGGACAAGGGCCTGCCCGCCGCATCGGTGGAGGCGACGATGTGGCATTCGGCGCTCTCCAAACCCCGTGCCAGAAACCAGTCGAGTTTCATCGCGCGCTCGGGCCAGCGGGTGATCAGGCTGGGGCGCGTCGTCGGGGTGGTTTCGGGTCCGCCGTGGCGGGTGAAGCCGCGGGCGGTGGCAAGGTCGAACAGCGTCTCGTCGCGCCAGTCGCCGCCGATGTGGTTGCCGGTGTTGAGATCGCCGCCGATCAGCAGTGGCAGGCCGGGGAAGGCGGTGTCGAGCGCGTCGATCAGGGCGCGAATCTGGGCTTCGCGGTGGGCCGCATCGGCATTGCTTTCAAGATGGGTGGAGACCATCACGATCGGGCCGGCCTCGGTCTGGATCACGCCGCCAATCGCCATCCGCTCCCCCAGTCGCGGCTGGTCGCCGCCGGAGAGGAACCAGAAACGCGTGCCCGGCAGACGCAGCAGGAAAGGCCGCCCGATCTGCGCGGCCAGAAGGGCATTGCCGTGAAAGCCAAGGCGGTTGTGGTCGTCGCTGCAAAAGCCGCGCTCGGTATCGGAGCCAAGGCCAAGTTCGACGAACTCCACCCCATAGGCGTAGCCGAGCCCCAGGGCCGCCGCGACCTCGGCGGTGGTGTGGGCCTGCCCGGTGCGGGCCATCCCATTGTCCATTTCCGACAAGAGCACGACATCGGCGCCGGAGGCCTGGATCTTTGCGGCGCTGTCGGCGGGGAAGAGGCAGCGTTCCAGGTTCCAGGCCGCGACCGTGATCGGGAAGGAGAGCGGCGGCGAGGGCGGTGTTTCGCCCAGCTCCACCATGGTCATGCAGGGCAGGGCGGCCAGATGGGCGTCATGCGCCGCCACGCTGCGCGGGAGGTCGGCAATCCGGTCCCGCTCGGCCAGGGAGAGGGGGGTGAGCTGCGGGGTGGATGCGAAGATCATGCCGGCACCGCGGCGAGGGTCGGGGCGGCAGGCAGACGCTTGCCACTGACGGTGTCGAACAGGTGCAGCTTCTCTGCCGCGACCGACAGGCGCAATTCCTCCTGCAGCACGACCTTCGGGTCGATCGACAGGACCAGCGCCTGCCCGTCGACATGGCCATGCACCAGACGCTGCGCGCCGAGTTCCTCCACAAAATCGACCTTGAAGGCCAGACCCTGCGTCCCGGCCTGCAGATCCTCGGCCCTGATGCCCAGGGTGATCATGCCCTGCGCGGGGATCATCCGGCCCAGGTCGAGGATCTGGCTGCCGATGCGCAGATGCCGGCCCTCGGCCTCGGCATCGAGGAGGTTCATCGCCGGCGAACCGATGAAGCTTGCCACGAAGGTCGTGGCGGGCCGGTGGTAGATCTCCAACGGTGCGCCGACCTGTTCGATGCGGCCCGCGTTCAGGACGACCAGCCGGTCGGCGAGGGTCATCGCCTCCAGCTGGTCATGGGTCACATAAAGCGAGGTGGTGCCGAGCCGCTTCTGCAAGCGGCGGATTTCGCCCCGCATCGACGCCCTGAGCTTGGCATCGAGGTTGGACAGCGGCTCGTCGAAGAGGAAGGCCGCCGGCTGGCGCACCACGGCACGGCCCATCGCAACGCGCTGGCGCTGGCCGCCGGACAGCGCGCGGGGCTTGCGGTCGAGGTAGGGGCCAAGCTCCAGCATCCGGGCGGCCTCGGCCAGGCGGGCCTCGATCTCGGGCTTCGGGGTTTTGCGGTTCTTCAAGCCATAGGCCATGTTCTCGCGCACGGTCATATGGGGGTAGAGCGCGTAGTTCTGGAAGACCATCGCGATGTCGCGGTCGGCGGGGTCGATCCGGTTGACCACGCGGTCGCCGATCCTGACCTCGCCTGCGGTGATCTCTTCCAGCCCGGCCACCATGCGCAGCAGGGTGGACTTGCCGCAGCCCGAGGGGCCGACCAGCACGATGAACTCGCCATCCGTCACGGTCAGGTTGATGCCGGTGATCGAGGGCGCGGCGCTGCCGGCATAGGTTTTCGACACGTCGGTGATGGTGATCGATGCCATTATTTATCGCTTTCCGTCAGGCCCTTGATGAACCAGCGCTGAAACACCACCACCACGATGACCGGCGGCACCAGCGCCAGAACCGCAAGGGCAAAGGCTTGATTGTAATCGGGGATCTGGCTGCCGACCCAGACCTGCAGGATCTGCTTGATGCCGCGCATCAGGGTGAAGAACCGCTCGTCACTGGTCATCAGCATCGGCCAGAGGTACTGGTTCCAGCCATAGACGAACATGATGATGAAGATCGCGGCCATCATGGTCTTCGACAGGGGCAGGATCACGTCGAAGAAGAACCGGATGGGGCCCGCCCCGTCGATGCGCGCGGCCTCCAGAAGCTCGTCCGGGATGGATTTGAAGAACTGCCGGAAGTAGAAGGTGCCGGTCGCCGAGGCCAGCAGCGGCACGATCAGCCCGGTATAGCTGTTGAGCAGACCCAGCCGCGACATGACCTGATAGGACGGCATGATCCGCACTTCGAGCGGCAGCAGGAGGGTGGTGAAGATCACCCAGAACATCAGCGTGGCAAGGCGGAAGCGGAAATAGACCAGCGCATAGGCCGCCGCCATCGACAGCACGATCTTGCCCGCGGCAAAGCCAAGGCCAAGGATCAGCGAGTTCATCATCATCCGCGCGCCAGTCACCTGGCCGGTGAAGCCGCCCTGACGAGTCAGCACGGTGTGGTAGGTCTCGTATCCATCATCGCCGGGCAGCAGTTGCAGGCCGCCGGTGTGGATCTCGACCGCGGTATGGGTCGAGGTGGTGATCGCAACCACCACCGGCATCACCATGAAAAGCGTGCCGAGGATCAGGATCAGATGGTCAAAGGGGCGTATGCGGTTCATCATCTCACCCGTAATGGACCCGGCGTTCCAGCCAGCGGAACTGCACCAGCGTCAGGACCAGCACGACCAGCATCAGGATCACCGACTGCGCCGACGACCCGCCGATGTCATTGCCGCGAAAGCCGTCGAGATAGACCTTGTAGACCAGGGTGATCGGGTTGTTGGCCGCCTTGTCCTTCACCATCACGTCGATCACCGCGAAAGTGTCGAACAGCGCATAGGTGATGTTGATGATCAGCAGGAAGAACGCGGTCGGCGCCAGCAGCGGCAGGATCGCGGTGAAGAAGCGGCGGGTGCCGTTCCGGCAATCGATCAGCGCCGCCTCGCGCACGCTTTGCGGGATGCTTTGAAGGCCGGACAGGATGAAGATGAAGTTATAGGGCACCTGCTTCCAGACCGAGACGAGGATCATCGCAACCGCGGTGTCAAAGTAGTTGAGGCCCACCTTCATCTCCCACCCGAACCAGCCGGCGAGGGTGACGAAGGGCCCGATATGCTGGTCAAACAGCATCATCCCGATCAGGCCCGCCACCGGGGGCGCTATGGCATAGACCGAGATCAGCGCCGTGCGGTAGGTCGCGCGCGCCCGCACCACCTGATCGGCCTTGACCGCCAGCAAAAGCCCGATACCCAGCGAAAAGGCGGTGACCAGCACGGTGAACAGTGCCGTGAAGCCCGCGATGTGGCGGTATTCGGCGGACCCCAGCGCATCGGTGTAATTGTCAAAGCCCACGAAGGTCGAACCAAAGCCGAAAGGGTCCTCGACATAGAAGGAGGAGGTGATCGCCTGGGCAGAGGGCCAGTAGAAGAAGATCACGATCACCGCCAGTTGCGGCGACAGGAACAGCCAGGGCAACAGCGGCCGGTCGAACTGGACGCGCTTGGCGGGCGCGGGCCGGGCGGTGGCGCGGGCGATCCAGCGGCGGATCGGCCCGGGCGCCGCGGCGGTGGGGATCATGTCGGTCATGCGGTCTTCTTGTCAGCTGGCACCGGGCCAATGGAAAAAGCCGGGCCCGCAGAACTGCGGCCCGGCATCGGGTTCAGGGGCGATCAGCCCGCGGTCTTGGCGAACTTCGCCAGAAGCGCGTTGCCTTCGGTCTCGATGGTCTTGAAGGCATCATCGACCGTGGTTTCGCCCGAGAAGATCTTGTTGAACTCGCGCTCTTCCACCGCACGGATCTGCGGGTAGAAGCCCAGACGATAGCCCTTGGACCATTCGCCGGTCGGCAGCAGCAGCTGCTTGATCCCCACTTCGGCGACCGGGTGCTTGTCATACCAGCCTTCGGCCTTGGAGGCCTCGTAAGCCGCCTTGGTGATGGCGACATAGCCGGTGGCCTGATGGTAGAAGGTCTGGATCTCGGTCGTGGTCAGGAAGCTGAAGAAATCGGCCGTGCACTTGTTTTCGGCTTCGGGCTTGCCCGACATGGCGAAAAGTGCCGCGCCGCCGATGAAGGAGGATTTGTTGCCCTCGCCGATGGCGGCGACATAGGGAATGAAATCGGCCGAGAAGGGCATGGTCGCGGTCTTCGACAGCCCGCCGAACGAACCCGAGGACCCGATCCACAGCGCGACCTTGCCCTCTTCGAAGGGCTTCTGGTTGTCAGCCCAGCCCGCGCCGTAGAAGCCGAACAGGCCCGCGTCATGCCAGGCCTTCAGCTTGGTCCAGAAGGCGATCAGCTCGGGCGCGGTGGCGTTCAGCGTCGTGCCGTCGAGGCTGTCGAAACCGTTGTTGTTCGAGGCCATCTCGATGTTGTTGCGCGAGAAGAAGTTCTCGAACAGCATCCAGGTCAGCTGGCTGGCGGCCAGGGGGACATAGCCGGCCTCTTTCAGCTTGGGCGCCTCGGCCTCGAACTCTTCCCAGGTTTTCGGCGGGGTCACACCGGCTTTTTCGAAGGCCTGGGTGTTGATGTACATGATCGGCGCCGAGGAATTGAACGGCATGCCGATGAACTTGCCGTTCGCATCGGCGTAGAAATAGCGGATGCCGTCGATGAAGGCGGCGCGGTCGAAGGCATGGCCGTTCTGGGTCAGCAGGTCTTCGGCGGGGATCGTGGCCCCCTTGGCCGCGATGATGGTCGCGGCACCGGCATCGAAGACCTGCAGGATGTTGGGCTGTTCGCCGGCGCGGAAGGCCGCGATGCCCGAGGCGAGCGCCTCTTCATAGGTGCCCTTGGAAACCGGGGTGATCGCGCAAGCCGCCTGGGCCGCGTTGAATTTCTCGGCCACCTGGTTGATGACCTGCTCGTTCGCGCCGCCCATGCCGTGCCACCAGGTGATCTGGACGGGTGCGGCAAAGGCCGCGTTGGTGGTCAGCGCCAGCGCGCCGAGGATCGAGAGACAGGTCTTCATCATGGTTCCTTTCGGGAGTTTGCGCGGACCATAGAAAGCCTGGGTAACGGTTTTGCGATGACGACCGGCCCCTGCCGCGCGGCTTTGATCCTCGTGCGGGACGGGGCCGGAATCTCGCAGGTGAAGAGGTCAGCCGCCTTCCCAAGGCAGCCCCATATGCAATAGAGTTTTGCGGAGTTGGAGATTTCGGACCGTGCCTTGCGCAATGAAACTTGCGTGCTGCAAAGACATGACTATGATCGCGGGAAAAGGAAATCCCATGCCGCAGCACCGCCTGAAACCGCAAACCGCCCGAGAGCTTCTGACCCTTCTGGAATCTTCCGACGGGCGTTTGGGCCATGGCAGCCAGCGCCTCGCACAGTTCTTTGCCGCCAATATGGGCGAGGCGGCGATGCTGTCGACTGCCGAGGTCGCGGCGCGCTGCAACGTCAATGCCTCTTCGGTGGTGCGGATGGTGCAGGGGCTGGGCTTTGACGGCTACCGCGATTTTCAGGCGCTTTTGCAACAGCACCTTTCGGCCTCGCTCAGCGGCAAGCCGCTTGGTCTTGCGCCGCTGTCGCGCCCGGACCGTCCGCTGCGCCTGCATCTTCTGGCCGATTCCGGCAGGTCCTTCAACGAGGCGGCCGATGCGGCGGCGCAAGCCTTCCACGCCGCCAATCCGGGGGTGGAGATCACCTCGGACCTGAACGTGTCCCACATGGTCAACCCCAGTGATTTCGCCCGAAGGATCGAGGCCACCCAAGCCGAGGGCCTGATCCTCGTCGCCCGCGAACATCCTGCGATCAACGAGGCCGTGCGGCACCTGACGGCCAAGGGGGTGCCGGTGATCTGCCTGACCACCGATCTGCCCTCTTCCGGGCGGACGGCCTATGTCGGGTCGGATCAATATGCCTCCGGCGCCACGGCGGGCTGGCTGTGCGGGCGGCTCTTGCCGAAGGGCGGGGCGGGGCGGGTGCTTTTCGTCTATTCGGTGCCCTTCCGCTGCCATCAGGACCGCGAACAGGGCTTTCGCCACGTCCTGCGCTCGGAATTTCCCGGGCTGGAGATCGACGAAAAGCTCAGCTCGGACGAAAGCATCGAGGTGATCTATGACGCGGTGCGCCGCTCGATTGCCAAGAACGGGCCGCCTGCGGCGATCTACAATGTCTCGGGTGCCAATCTGGGGGTGGGCCGCGCGCTGGAGGACGAGGGTCTGATCGGCGCCACCCTGTTCCTTGGCCATGAATTGAACAGGAATTCCCGCAGCTTGCTGGAACGTGGCATCATGGACGTGACCATCGGCCACGATTTCGACCGCGAGATTGCCCTCGCGGTCGATTGCATCCGCATGGCGCGGCAGGGGGTGCAGCCGGTCAATCGCATCACGCAAAGCCAGGTCTTCACCCGCTTCAACTGCGCGACGTTCTGAGGGTTACAGCGCCAGCTTGCCCTGCGGCGTCGGCGGCGCGAACTGGTAGCCGCCCCAGACCGACTGGTCGAAATGGATCACGGCGCCGGTCATCATCCCGGCATCCTGCGAGGCGAGGAAGACCACCGCCCGGGCCACCTCTTCGGGCGCCAGCAGGCGCTCAAAGGGCTGCTCGGCCGCCACCTTCTCCAGCCAGTTCGCCTCGGCCCCGTGGTATTCGCGCTGGGTGCGATCCTCGCCATCCGAGGCCATCCAGCCGATGTTCAGCTGATTGACCCGGATCTTGTTGCGCATGGCGGCAAAGGCGGTGTTGCGGGTGAAGGTCGCCAAAGCCGCCTTCGAGGCGCAATAGGGCGCGATGAAGGGCTGCCCCGCCAGCGCCGAGGTCGAGCCGATGTTGACGATGGCACCCGGGGTTCCATCGCGCACCATGCGCCGGATCGCCTCTTGCATCAGAAAGAAGGGGGCCTTGGTGTTGACGGCGAACATCTTGTCGAACAGCGCCTCGTCGGTGGTCAGGATATCGCCCCGGTCGGTGATCCCGGCGGCATTGGCCAGGATGTCGATGCGGCCAAAGGCCTGGTCCAAAGTGTCGAAAACCGCCCGGCAATCGGCCACATGTTCCAGATCGGCCACCACAAAGCGCACAGGGCAGCCGGTTTCGGCCTGGATGGTCTCGGCCACCGCCTCGCCCTTCGCCCGGTTGCGCCCGCAGGTGACCACACCCGCCGCCCCGGCCCTGGCCAGGGCCAGGGCAATCGCAGCACCCAGCCCTTGTGTGCCGCCGGTGACCACCGCGATCTTGCCATCCACTCGGTTCATTCCGCCTTCTCCCCCTTATGCAACGTTTTGTGCGTGATGATATGCAACGAAATATGTATTGACACGCAGAGCAAATTGCAACAGATTTTGCGAAGACGGCGCGGCATTGCAAGATTCGATGCGTGACCGCGCCGCAAGTCCGGGAGAGAGAGAAGATGCTTCGCATTGCCGTTTTGGGCTGTGGCAGGATTGGGCAGATGCACGCGGCCAATGTGGCGCGCCATCCGCGCGCCGAGCTGGTGGCCGTCTATGACGTGAACGCGCCGGCCGCGGATACCGTGGCCAAGGCGCTTGGCGTGCGCGCCGCGACCTCGGCGGCCGAGGTCTTTGCCGCCACCGACATCGACGCCGTGCTGATCGCCACCGCAACCCCGACCCATGCCGATTACATCGAGATGGCGGTGGCGGCGGGCAAGCCTGCGCTTTGCGAAAAGCCCATCGACCTGAGCCTGGCCCGGGTCAATGCCTGTGCGGCCAGGATCGGCGCCACGACGCTGCCGATCCAGCTGGGCTTCAACCGCCGCTATGACCCCGGCCATGCCGCGGCGCGCCAGGCGATGCTGGCGGGCGAGATCGGCGATCTGCATCAGGTCATCATCACCTCGCGCGATCCCGCCATTCCGCCGCGCGCCTATCTGGAGGCTGCGGGCGGCCTCTTCCGCGACATGACGATCCATGACTTCGACCTTGCCCGCTTCATGCTGGGCGAAGAGCCCACGGAAGTCTTTGCCATCGCCGGGGCGCTGATCGACCCCGCGCTCGGGGCTGCGCTGAACGAGGTCGACAGCGCCATGTTCATCCTGCGCACCGCCTCGGGCAAGCAATGCCATATCAACAACTCGCGCACCGCGGTTTACGGCTATGACCAGCGGGTGGAGCTTTTGGGCGCCAAGGGCATGATCCTGTCCGACAACCGCAAACCGCACGAGATGCGGCGCTATTCGGCCCAGACGGTCGAGGCGGCGGCGCCCTATCAGTTCTTCTTCCTGGAACGCTACAACGAGGCCTTCATGGCCGAAATCGACGGTTTCGTCGATTGCGTCGAGAAGGGCGCCAAGCCGCTCGCCAGCTTCGAGGATGGTCGCCGCGCGCTGATCCTGGCCGAGGCCGCCTATCTTTCCCTCAAGGAGCGCCGTCTGGTCCAGGTGGCCGAGATCGCGGGCTGAGCGCCGCCCGCGCGCCCCAACATACCCCGCGCCCTCCCAGGGGGCCCGGGTCCTGATCTTGCGACCTGCGAGGAGGCAGGCCGCAAGGAAGATCCCTTTGCCAGATCGCAAAGGGCCAAAGGCGGTCCGTCTTGCCCCAAGCGGCAGCAGAACCCCAAAACCCAGTGGAGGAAAGAATGAAACTCAGCACGATCCGCCTGTCCCGGCGTCGCACGGCCCAGCTTCTGGCCGGTTCGATGGCACTGGCCCTGACCGCCGGCGCCGCCCTGGCCGGCGGGGCCGATGTGAAGATTGGCTTCACCCCGAAATTCCTGAAGGACGATTTCCAGACCCTGATGCTGGACCTGTCCAAGAAGGCCTTTGCGGCCAAGGGCTTTACCCTGGTCGGCGCACCGGACCCCAATGGCGATATCGCCGCCCAGGTCGATGCCCTGAACAACCTGATGGCCAATGGCGCCAATGTCATCGTCTTTGCGCCGCTGGATTCGGCGGGCATCGTGCCGGCGGTGAAGAAGGCCAACGAGACCGGCGTGCTGGTCTTTTCGATCGACGACGCCCCGGCGGGCGGCAAGGTCACGGCGACGGTGCGGGCGGACAATGTCAATGCCGGCGCTCAAGGCGCCGAAGAGATGGCCAAACGCCTGCAGGACAAGGCCTGCTGGAAGGACGACAGCTGCATCGTTCTGGAGCTTCAGGGTGCTTTGACCACGCCGAACGGGCTTGACCGCTCCAAGGGCTTTGCCGAGACGCTGGCCCAGCTGGCGCCCAAGGTGAAGATCATCCAGCGGCCCACCGAATGGACCGCCGACATGGCCGCCGATGCGGCGCAAAACGTGCTGACGCAGAACCCGAACCTCGCCGGGATCTTCATGGCCTCTGAACTGATGGCCTCGGCGGTGAATGCCCAGCTGGCCGCCGCCGGCAAGGGCGCCGCCGTGGGGGATGCAGCCTCGGTCATCCGCATTGCCATCGACGGCACGCCGCAGGGTCTGCAACTGATCCGCGACAAGGCGCTGGATGCGACCGTCTCGCAGCCGCTGTCGGCCTATGCCGACAAGACCGCCGAGCTGATCGAGCTGGTGATGGGCGGCGGCAAGATCGAGCTGGGCCCGCGCCCGGATGGTCAGGTCATCGATACCCCGGTCGGCCCGCAATATCAGCTGAAGGCGACGCTGGTCACGGCCGAGAATGTCGACTCGCCCGATCTTTGGGCCAACAAGGTCGGCAAGTAAGGGCGGATGGAACCGAATATCATGGACCCCCTGCGACCCATCGTCGAGATGCGCGGCATCTCCAAGACTTTCGGTTCCACGCGGGCTCTGCGGGGCGTGGATTTCACCGTCATGCACGGTGAGGTTCACGCCCTTCTGGGGCGCAACGGCGCGGGAAAAAGCACGCTGGTCTCGACGATGAGCGGGCTTGTCGCCTCGGACACCGGAACCATCCGCATCGCCCAGACCGAGGTCGCGGCCAATGGCCAGCCCTACGCGGCCCGCATCAGGGGCGACATCGCCCATGTGCAGCAGACCCCGCAGCTGTTCAACCTTCTGACCGTGGCCGAGAACCTGTTTCTGGAAAACCCCCTGGTGCAGAAACGCTTCGGCCGGGTCAGTTACAGCCGGATGAAGGCCGAGGCGGAAGCTCTCCTTGGCAAATGGAACATGGATATCCAGCCCGGCGCCCTGGCGGGCGAGCTTGGCGCCGGAACCCGCCAGATCCTGGAGATCATGAAGGCCCTGTCGCGCGGCGTGCCGGTCATCATCCTGGACGAGCCGACCGCCGCCCTCTCCAATGCCGAAAAGCATATCCTGTTCGAGCAGGTCAGGGTGCTGAAGGCCGCCGGTGTCTCCTTCATCTATATCTCGCATCACCTGGACGAGATCTTCGAGATTGCCGACACCGTCACCATCCTGCGCGACGGCCAGGTGGTGAAGGCGCGCGAGAAGGTCAGCGCGCTGGATGTGGAAACCATTGCCGACCTGATGATGGGCGAAAAGACCCACCGTTCGCTGCGCGAGGATCACATGGCGCCGGGTGCCCCGATCCTCTTGCAGGCCAAGGGCGTGCGGGTGCCGCCGAAATACGACCACGACATCGACTTCGCCATCCGCGCCGGAGAGATCGTGGCCCTGGCCGGTCCCGTGGGTTCTGGCAAGGAGGCGCTGGCCATGATGCTGGCCGGGCAGCTGACCTCGCCCCTTGGCCAGATCACCGGAAGGGCAGAGACCCTGCCGACCATCGGCTATGTGCCCACCGACCGCCATGCCAGCGGCTATGTCGGGATGTTGGGCGTGCGCGAGAATGTGGCGATTGGCGGGCTCGACCTTCTGTCCGGCGCCCTGGGGTTCATCGACCGGGGAAAGGAGGCCGCGCATGTGGGTGGTCTTGCCCGCCAGACCAACGTGATCTCCTCCTCGCTGGAGCAGCCGGTCAGCCAGCTTTCGGGCGGCAACCAGCAGAAGGTCGTCTTTGCCCGGGCGCTCTGCCGGAACCCGCAGGTGATCGTGGCGCTCAGCCCGACGCGTGGCGTGGATGTGGGCGCCAAGGAACAACTCTACGCGCTTCTGCGCGGCCTTGCGGCCAAGGGGCTCGGCGTCATCGTCGTCTCGGACGAGGAGGACGAGATCGCCCAGCTGGCCAACCGCGTCGTCATCATCTTCGAAGGCCGGATCGTCGACGAATTGCGCGGGGACTACACGATGAAGGATCTGATCTTGCGCATGGAGGGCGTGGTATGAGCGTGACACAAAAGAAGGGCCAGGGCTTTGCCAGCGCCTTCGTGGCCGGGGGCTATACCATGTATCCGGTCCTTGCGGCCCTGGTCCTGGTGGGCGCCATCGTGGCACCGGCCTTTGCGACGACGATCAACCTGATCAACATTCTGGAACAGGTGAGCGTCCTTGGCCTGACCACCATCGGCCTGACCTTCGTCGTGCTGATCGGTCGGCTGGACCTGTCGCTGGAGGGGATCGTGGGCTTTGCCCCAATGTTCGCCGCCGTCTGCCTGGTGCCGGCCTCTGCCGGGGGCTTCGGGATCGAGCTTCCGGCCTGGACGGGGATGATCGTGGCCCTGGGGGTGGCCGGATTGATCGGCTATTTCAACGGCTTCATGGTGGTGCGGGTGGGGCTCAATCCTTTCATCTCGACCCTTGGCCTGCTGGTTTTGTTGCGCGGCGGGGTGCTGATCATCTCGAACGGGCGGTCGATCTATTCGCCGGGGCTGGCGCTGACCTATCTGGGATCGGCCAAGATCCTCGGGCTGCCGGTCTCGGTCATCGTCTTTGCCCTTGTGGCCTTCGTGGTCGGCCTGATCTTCAAATACCACCGCTATGGCCGCGCCCTCTACGCCATCGGCGGCAACGAGGATGCCGCCCGCGCCGCCGGCATCAATGTGGACCGGGTGATCTGGTCGGCCTTCGTCTTCGCGGCGCTGCTGGCGGGTCTGGCGGGCATCCTGATGACGGGCCGTCTGGACTCGGCCGTGACGACGCAGGGCCAGGGCATCATCTTTTCGGCCTTCGCCGCCGCCGTGATCGGCGGGGTCAGCCTCAGCGGCGGGCGCGGTACCGTGGTGGGGCTGGTCAGTGGCGTCTTGCTGATCGGCGTCATCAACAACCTGCTGACCCTGGCCCAGGTGCCGTCCTTCTATGTGCAAGCCTCGACCGGCGCCGTGATCATCGTCGCCGCCGTGCTGACCACGATCGCCAGCCGCCGCTCCAGCGGGGTGCGCACCAGGACGTGAATCGGGAGCCATAACCACTTGCGGCCCTGCGCCGTCCAAGGTGGCCAACCGCCAGTCGTGGTCTGCTTTAGACACAACGGCTCCAATCAGCAGGGGGCCAGCCTCTGCCCGATCCGGTCGCGCCCGAAAGCCGATGAGGGGAAGGCGGGCCGGCGCTTGTACCGGCCCGCGCGAGGTCAGAGGATGAAGTCGTTCAGCGTATAGGTGCTGGACAGCACGGCACCGTCCTGGATGACCAGCCGGAACTCGAAGGCTCCGTCATTGTCGGTATTGCCCAGGATCACCGTATCCGTCCCGACCGTGACCAGCTTCAGCGTGCCCACGCCACCGCTGCCGAGGACGAAATGCTGTTGCCCGGCCGTGGTGGTATCGGCATCGATCGCCGAAAGGTTGATCTTGTCGCCTACCGCCGCACCTGCACCCTCGAAGGCGATGGCCCCACCGCCGGCCTGGATGATGTCCGCATTCGCGCCGACCGAATGGCTGGCGACCTTGAAGATGAAGACATCGTTGCCAAGACCGCCGATCAGATCGTCCTGTCCGGCGCCGCCCACCAGCTTGTCGGCTCCGGCCCCGCCGGTCAGCACATCGGCGCCGCCGCCGCCGTTGATGGTGTCGTTGCCGTCGCCACCGCTGATCGCGTTGATCCCGCCCGTCCCGGTCAGCGAGTCGCTGCCGATGCCGGAGATCAGGTTCTCCATGTTGATGAAGCTTTCACCGGCGAAGTTGGTCAGGCCGGTGACGAGGTTCACCACATAGTTGCCGCTGAAGGGCGTGGTGTCCAAAGTGTCGATGCCGGCGCCGCCGTCGATCGACTCCGGCGTGCCGAGGACGGCAAAGATATAGTCATCGCCATTGCCGCCGAAGGAGGAATCCGACCCGCCGCCGCCGTTGATCGTGTCGTTGCCATCCCCGCCACTGATCGAATTGGCCCCGCCGGTCCCGGTCAGCAGGTCGTTGCCGATGCCGGAGATCAGGTTCTCCATGTTGATGAAGTTCTCACCGGCGAAGTTGGTCAGGCCGGTGGCGAGGTTCACCACATAGTCGCCGGTGAAGGGCGTGGTGTCCAAGGTATCGGTCCCGGTGCCACCATCGATGGATTCCGGGGTACCAAGGACGGCAAAGATATAGTCGTTGCCATTGCCGCCGAAGGAGGAATCCGACCCGCCCGCGCCGTTGATCGTGTCGTTGCCATCGCCGCCGAAGATGGAATTGGCCCCGATTGTCCCGGTCAGCGAGTCATTGCCGCTGCCGGAGATCAGGTTCTCCATATTCGTGAAGCTTTCACCGGAGAAGTTGGTGAGCCCCGTCGCCAGGTTCACCACATAATTGCCGGTGAAGGGCGTGGTGTCCAAGGTGTCGGTGCCAGCGCCGCCGTCGATGGATTCCGGGGTGCCAAGGACGGCAAAGATATAGTCGTTGCCATTACCGCCGAAGGAGGAATCCGACCCGCCCGCGCCGTTGATCGTGTCGTTGCCATCGCCGCCGAAGATGGAATTGGCGCCGCCGGTCCCGGTCAGCGAGTCGTTGCCGCTGCCGGAGATCAGGTTCTCCATATTGGTGAAGCTTTCACCGGAGAAGTTGGTCAATCCGGTCGCCAGGTTCACCACATAGTTGCCGGTGAACAGCGTGGTGTCCAGGGTATCGGTCCCGGTACCGCCGTCGATGGATTCCGGCGTGCCAAGGACGGCGAAGATATAGTCGTCGCCATTGCCGCCGAAGGAGGAATCCGACCCGCCCCCGCCGTTCAGCGTGTCGTTGCCATCGCCACCGAAGAGGCTGTCGTTGCCGGCGCCGCCGTTGATCGAATTGGCCCCGGTGGTGCCGGTCAGCGTGTCATTGCCGCTGCCGGAGATCAGGTTCTCCATATTGGTGAAGCTCTCGCCCGCAAAGTTGGTCAGGCCGGTCGCGAGGTTCACCAGGTAGTTGCCCGTGAAGAGCGTGGTATCCAGCGTATCGGTGCCAGCGCCGCCGTCGATCGACTCCGGGGTACCCAGCACGGCGAAGATATAGTCGTTGCCATTGCCGCCGAAGGAGGAATCCGCCCCGCCGCCGCCGTTGATCGTGTCGTTGCCATCGCCGCCGAAGATGGAATTGGCGCCGCCGGTCCCGGTGAGCGAGTCGCTGCCGGCGCCGGAGATCAGGTTCTCCATGTTGGTGAAGCTTTCACCGGAGAAGTTGGTCAGCCCGGTGGCGAGGTTCACCACATAGTTGCCGCTGAAGGGCGTGGTATCCAAAGTGTCGACGCCAGCGCCGCCGTCGATCGACTCCGGGGTGCCCAGCACGGCAAAGATATAGTCGTTGCCATTGCCGCCAAAGGAGGAATCCGACCCGCCCGCGCCATTGATCGTATCGTTGCCGTCGCCGCCGAAGATGGCGTTGGCGCCCCCGGTCCCGGTCAGCGAGTCATCGCCGATGCCGGAGATCAGGTTCTCCATGTTGGTGAAGCTTTCACCGAAGAAATTGGTCAGGCCGGTGGCGAGGTTCACGACGTAATTGCCGGTGAAAGGCGTGGTGTCGAGGGTGTCGGTCCCGGCGCCGCCATCGATCGACTCCGGCGTGCCCAGCACGGCAAAGATATAGTCGTTGCCATTGCCGCCGAAGGAGGAATCCGATCCGCCCGCGCCATTGATAGTGTCATTGCCGTCGCCGCCGAAGATGGCATTGGCGCCCGAGGTCCCGGTCAGAGAGTCAGCGCCCGCGCCGGAGATCAGGTTTTCGAAGTTGAGGTAGCTTTCGCCGGAGAAATTGGTCAGCCCGGTCGTCAGGTTCACCACGTAATTGCCGGAAAACAGAGAGGTATCCAGCGTGTCGACCCCCGCGCCGCCATCGGCGATGTCGGTCCCCAGCGAGGCGAAGATCAGATCGTTGCCATTGCCGCCGAACTGCGAGTCCGCCCCGCCGCCGCCGATCATCGTGTCATTGCCGTCGCCACCGAAGATCGAATTGGCGCCTGACGTGCCGGTCAGCGAGTCATCGCCCGCGCCCGAGATCAGGTTCTCGAAGTTGACGTAGCTTTCCCCGATGAAATTGGTCAGCCCGGTCGTCAGGTTCACCACGTAATTGCCGGAAAAGAGCGAGGTGTTCAGCGTATCGACCCCCGCGCCGCCATCGGCGATGTCGGTCCCCAGCGAGGCGAAGATCAGATCGTTGCCATTGCCGCCGAACTGCGAATCCGCCCCGCCGCCGCCGATCATCGTGTCATTGCCGTCGCCGCCGAAGATGCGATTGGCCCCCGAGGTGCCGGTCAGCGAGTCATTGCCCGCGCCCGAGATCAGATTTTCGAAGTTGATATAGCTTTCACCGGTGAAATTGGTCAGCCCGGTCGCCAGGTTGACCACATAATTGCCGGAGAAGATCGAGGTGTCGAGCGTGTCGATCCCCGATCCGCCATCGGCAATGTCGGCGCCAAGGACGGCAAAGATATAGTCGTCCCCATTGCCGCCAAACTGGGAATCCGCGCCGCCGCCGCCGTTCAGGGTGTCATTGCCGTCGCCGCCGAAGAGTTGGTCCGCCGACGTGCTGGGAAACACACCTCCGGGCACGACGACGACAGTACCGGAAACCGTTCCGGGCGTGATGATTTCATTTCCGCTTGATCCGATAAACGTAGCCATTTTGCACCTCGCGTAAATTGCATTGATGAAGGATGAAAGGCAGAACCCCAGATACGCTGGGTCTTTTAAATCGATTAATGAACAACTAAGGAAACGATCTTACGCTTGCGGCTTGATTCTAGCAACAATCGTTCTATTTCATTAAGCCCGAAAATTATATCGCCGCTGTGACATCCTTCGAGGCGAGGGCGCTCCGGCGCGCTTCAGGCGAATCCCGCCCGGCGTCAAAACCGGCGCCGTCAGCGTTAAATCGTCATGCCAAGGCCTCTAAAGGCCGGTTTCCCGCGATCCTGCTCGCGTTTTCGTGATAGGATCGGACCCAAGTCATGCGTCGGGTGGTGCTGATGGATCTATGCCGTCACGGGGCCGGGGTCAGGATCGTACTGGACGAGCCGCTGAAAGACGTGTCGGCCGGTCACCCTTACACGGCGCATGCTTTCTCTGGCCTGCCGGGCATGGCGCCGGAAACGCTGCAGGTGGTTGCGCTGAACAACGGTTTTGCGACCAGTTTGCCCGATCAGCTCTTCAGCAACGCTTTTGCCGCGGCAGAGATCCGTTATGCGGCCTATGGGCGTTTGGCGCCGGCGGAGCCCGATGCCCGGAGCGGGGCGCTGCAGGCCCTTGCGGATGCCTTTCTCGGCGCAGCACCGGCCCCGTCCTGCAACGCGCCTTTCCTGCCGTCGATCTACACCTATTTCGGCCAGTTCATCGCGCATGAAGTGAGCAAGCTCAGCCGCTCCACCGACCCTGTTCCCGGCGATCCGGACACGGTTGCGGGCATGACCAATCTGAATACCGCGAGCTTCGACCTCGACACGGTGCTGTTCGAGGCCAGCAAGTATCCCGGCGAAATTCAGAAAGCCGCGCCCCTGTGCAGCGCCTTCGGCCGCGCGGCCTTGGGCAACACGGCGCCGGGCACCACGCCCGACCTGTCGGACCTGCCGCGCACCGATCTTGGCAGGCCGGTGGTGCCGGATGGCCGCAATGACGCCAATCCGCAACTGGCGCAGCTCCATGTCGCCATCCTGAAGACCTATCAGGCGCTGCTGGAGACCAGCCCCGACGCCGAGGCAGAGCTGACACGGCTGCTGCATGCCATCACGATCCACGACTACCTGCCGAAGGTCATCGATCCCTGTGTCTACCTCGATGTCATGACCGGCGGGCGCAGGCTGGTGCATCCGCAACAGGACGCGAAAAGCTATTTCCTGACCCCGATCGAATTTGCCGCCGCCGCCCAACGCTTTGGCCATGCGATGGTGCGGGGCGCCTATCGGTGGAGCAGGGCAGGGCTGCCCTCCGACCCCTCGCTGCACAATCTGATGCGGCATACATATGTGGGCGAGGGGCTGGCCTTCGACACGGGTCCTGGTCCGAACGACGCGATCCGGCGGCTGCCGTCGAACTGGACGCTGGAGACATCCGACATGCTGCGCTGTCCCGCAGCGCCGGAGCCCAACCTTGCCCAGCTGATCGGCCCGGCCCTGACGGACCCGTTGCAACACCTGCCCGGCATCCATGTTCAGGATGCCGACCCGCTTTCGACGGTGAACCTCGCCGAAAGGACATTGCGGCGCGGGCAAGAGGTCCTGCTGCCCTCGGCGCAAAGCCTCTGGGCCGCGGTCGAGCCGGTCTGCGGCCGGTTCCTGACGCCGGCCGAAATCTGCGGCCCGGTCGGCGGCCCCTTTCATGCCGTCCTGACGATGGCCAATCCCGATGGCCCGCGGCTCGTCGACCGGACGCCCCTGTGGTTCTACATCCTGCGCGAGGCCGAGGTCCTGCAGGGCGGGCGGAAACTCGGGCCGCTTGGCGGTCGCATCGTGATGGAAACGATCCATGCCGCGATCGAGGCGGCGGGAAGCGCGCCGGGGGGCCTGGCCCCTGCGGCGCTGGTCAATCTCTTCACCTGAAAACTTCGGCAAGGAGGCCGCGGTCATGAGCACGATCATCGTCTACAAACGTACCGGGCAGACCAACTTCGTCCTCGACGCGGTCGAGCGGCAGAACGGCATGACCGATGCCGGCAAACTGCTGCGTATTGCCCTGTCCGCCTCTGGTGGAAGCGGCAACGACCAGGACGCCGACGACCGCGTGCGCAAGGTGTTCGACAAGCTGATCAGCGACATGATTCCGCTGACGGCGCTGCACCAATACGAAGTCCGGCTCGAGGAAAGCCGGGGCACGGCGCCGATCTACAAGATCGTGGGCCCTACCGACGGCCTCAAGCGCTATTTCCTGAAGCATCAGAGCAATCTGGTGGCGGGGGACCCGAACAACACCCCGATCCCCGACAACCAGCTGACCGCGGCGCAAAAGGCGCTGAACGGCAAACTGAAGCTGGACATCGGTCTGGACAACTTCGCCAACTCCGGAAACGTCTACAAGATGCGGGTGACGGTGCCGCGGGCGGCGGCGGTCAGCGCGAGCTGGGGTTACCTTTCGACCGAGATCTTCCAGGACGAGAAGGCCATCGAGGCAGCTTCGACCGCGGTCACCCTGGCCGAAAACATCGAAGGCTACCTGATCTCCAGCTTCACCTTCAGCCGCTGCCGCTGATCGCGGACGCGGCCGGCATGGCAAGGCGCAGGGCGCGGGACAGGGCGGCGCGGTCCTCCTCGCGGCGGATCGGGTAGGCCGTGGTGAACCAGGCGTGCACGCTTTCGGCGTCTGGCCTCCCTGCGCCGGCCCAGACCGGCGCAATCTCGGCCATCAGCTGGGCGAAGGCCGCCTGCGCCGCGGCAATCTCACCCTGCCGGGCGAGGGCGGCGGCGAGCCAGCCCTGATTGTCGACGATCTGGTCCCCCGACCGGCGTGCCGCCTCGATGGCAGCCGCATCATCCCCGCCCATGAAGCGCACCGTCGCGGCATAGCACCACTGGTACGACCGCAGCATCGGTGCGAGGGCGATCGCCCGGTCAAGCACCTGTCCGGCCCGCAGGTGATCGCCAAGGAAGGCATAGCCCATCGCGGCCGAAATGGTCGTGGTCGGGCTGAAAGGGTTCAGCGAAAGGGCCAGGTCAAGATGGACAGCGGCCTGATCGAAGCCGCCGGTCAATGCGGCCGACCAGGCCATGGCCAGGTGGTTGCGGGCATCCATCGGGTCAAGCTCGACGGCGAGCGCGGCGCTGTTCCGGGCGACCCTCGCAGCCTCGGCCTCAGGCGCGCAGCCCGGAAAGACGATGTGGCGGACATTGTGGATGCTGGCGAGGCTGGCATGGGCCGGGGCGAAGTCGGGGGTGCGGGAAATGATCCGCGAGAACAGCTCCTTGGCTTCGCGGTCGGCCTCGGGCGTCCAGCGCAGCAGCAGCGACTCGCCGCGCAACCAGTCGTCGTAATCCGCCATGTCGGTCGGCGCGGTGCTGATCCGCTGCGCCAGCCGGTCGGCCGAGACATAGACCTCCAGCGCCGCCGCGATCTTGCCGACGATCTGGCCCTGCACCCCGCGCCATTCCTGGGCCGAGATGCTGTAAAGCGCGCTCCAGGCGATGCGGCGGGCCTTGGGCTCCACCAGCCGCAGGCTGAGGCTGGCGCCACCCTCGGCCATGTCGCAGCGCGCGGACAGAAGGTAATCGGCACCGCCGGACTCTTCCCCTGCCAGGTCCAGCACCGCCCAGGTGCGAAAGCGGGAGAGGTTGTCGAGCAGGTCGGCGCGGAACTTTTCCGCGACCGATTGCGCCTGCGGATCGTCGGCGCTGAAGCTGCCGACGGCAATCTTCGGCAGACGGACGGCTGCGCCGGTCAAAAGCCCGTCCGCGCCCCGCGATGCCGCACCGTGCAGCGACGCGGCAAAGCTGCTGATCTCCTGGCCGGGGGCCAGCTGATAGACATCGCGCAGATGGGCGGAAAGGCGGTCAAACTCCCGCAGGGCCGCCTCCTTGCGGCCGGTTGCCGAGAAATGCCGCATCAGCGCATGGCAGGCCGGTTCATGCCCCGGCTCGAAGGCCAGAAGCGCCTCGGCGGCGGCGCGGAGTGCGGGTTGCGCATCGGCGTGCCGCTCGAGGCAAAGCTCCAGCCCTGCGACAAGCCGATCGCGCCAGATCTCGCGCTGGACCTTGAGCCAGGTGGAAAACAGCGGGCTGATCGCCTCCAGCCCGGACAGCAGCCCCTCGAAAAGCCTGTCAGGCCTGCGCAGGGCCGGCGCCACGATCCCGGCCAGCAGCGACTTGTGCAGAAGATGCAGATCGACCTCGATCGCAGACATGTCCAGCTGCAGCATCGGGCCATCGGCAAGGATCAGGTCGGCCGTGCCCTCGGCGCAGGCATTCGTCAGGCGTCGCGTCTGCGTCAGGGCCTGGCGCGCCTTCCGCGGCTCCTTGCCGGGCCAGAGCATCACCGCGATCCGCCGCGCCTCCAGCCCGTCTTCGGGATCAAGCGCAAGCGCGCCAAGCAAGGCCATGGCGGTGCGGGACCGCAGGGGCAGCGTCGCGCCGGTCTTGGTCTTCAGACGGATGCCGCCCAGAATTTCGAGGCTGAGGTCGACCTTCGCCTGCCGTTTGCCCGCGCCTTCGATCAGCCGATAGGCCCCCAGATCATCGCCGATGTTCTTCAGCAACGGGTGGCCGATTGCGTGAAGGTGATAGCCCGACGAGGGCGCGAGCATGGCGATGACGGGTTGCGAGACGATGATGCCGCCCGGATCGGCCAGGGCCTGCAGCCGTGCCGCGATGTTGACGGCGTGGCCGTAGACGTCGTTGCCCTCCAGCCGCACCTCGCCCAGATGCACGCTGATGCGAAAGCGCGAGGGCGGGTCGACCTCCAGCCGGCAGGTCTGGCGGTGCAGCAGCCTCGCGCAATTCACCGCCTGGCCGGCGCTGGGGAACAGCGCGATCCAGCCATCGCCCGTCGTCTTGACGAGGGTCCCCCCGAACCGCATACTTGCCCGACGCGCCCGATCGAAGCTGCGCTCCATGAAGGCGATCGTCGCCACTTCGTTTCTCGTCATGTGCCAGCTGTAGGCTTCGAGATCGGCAAACATGATGGCTAGAAGCTGGGGTTTGTTCAGCATGCAGCTACCTTGATGGGAACCGGCTTCGGTCATGCTATCTGAAACCGGGAAAAACAGCGAGGAAATGCCGTCGGCAGAGTGGCGGCTGGGGCATCTTGAACCCTTCTTCGACACGCTTCCCATGCCGGGTTTCCCTCAGGTCCGGATCTGTGCGGCACTTCCAAATGCGCGCGCCTTCGAGAAGTGGCCGGATTTCCCCGCCGCCGCCTTGCCCTCCTCGGGCCGCGTGGCAACCGGATGCGGCCTGACCTGGGCGGCCTGCCGGCGCAGCGGGATCGGGGAAGCCGTCGAGCTGATGAAAAGCTGCCTCTGGGGCGACGAAGACCTGATCACGGCCACGGCAAGCGCCCTGGGGTCGCGCGCTGTCCGCCCCGACCGGATCAACGGATTTTCCACCAATCAAGTGCGCGCGCGTGCGAGGACAAATCACACCCTCGCCGGGCATGACTGGGTGCCGGAGCCGTTTCGCGCCGACATGGCCCTCGACTGGATCGAGGCCGAAGAGGTGGCCACGGGGCGGCGCCTTTACGTTCCGGCCGATGCGGTGCTGATCGGGTTGCGCAAGCCAGGCGATGCCGGCGCCGTGGCCGTGGCGGACAGCAACGGCTGTGCCTGCGGCCCGACGCCCGAGGCCGCCATGTGCGCGGGCCTCTTGGAGGTGATCGAGCGGGATGCTGTCGCCAGATGGTGGTACGGCAAAAGAAGGCGGCCGCCCCTGTCCCTGTCGATTCTGGAGGCCCAGCCCGACCTGCGTGCCTTTCTCACCCGGCGCGCGCGGATCTGCCGGCTTTTCGACATCACCACCGATCTGGCCGTGCCCGTGGTCGCCGCCGCCTCTTTCGAGGAGGATGGCACCGTCATCGCCCTCGGCTTTGCCGCAAAGCCGGATCTGGCCGCGGCAGCCCTGGCCGCAACAGTGGAAATGCTGGCGATCGAGACCTCCCTGCCGCCCTGGCGCGATCTGTCCAGTGATCCCAGGGCGCAGGCTTGGGTTAACCAGGCCCGCGCCTGCGACCCGCCCCTGCAGGAGGGGTCCCTCCCGCCCGAAGCCGCGCCGCCGCAAGGTGCGGAGGCGACCTGGCAGCTTGAGGCCTGCATCCATTCCCTGATGGCCCACAGCTGCCAGGTCCTTTTCGTCAATCTCTCCCGCGGGGACTTGCAGGCCCCTGTCTACAAGGCGATCGTTCCCGAGCTTTGTCACATGAAGCCAAGGTTCGGTAAGCCCCGCTTGTTCGCGCCGGATGCCCGCGACCTTGCCCCATCCCTGTGCCGGTCTGATGAGGCCGCTGCTGGACCGGTTCTGCTGTAGCGTCTCTCGAATGAACGGACTGCGCCAGCGCACCTCGGGTCACCGCCGCGTGCTGTGGGAGGCTACCAAAGTGCGATCATCGCTCTACCTCTCCCCAGCAACCCGAACCCGGAGCATTCGATGATCCTCTATGCCGTCACCGCCATCATCTTCCTCGTCCTCGACGCGGTCATGCTGACCCTCGTGATGAAGCCGCTCTTCACCCGGCATCTGGGCGCGGTGATGCGCGAGAGTCCCTTGCTGGTGCCGTCGGGTTTGTTCTACCTCGCTTACGTTGCCGGGCTGGTGTTCCTCGTCTCTGCACCCGCCTTGCGCGACTCCCTTCCGATGCGCGCGGCGCTGCAGGGGGCGGTGATCGGCGCGATGGCCTATGGCACCTATGAATTCACCTCGATGGCGATCATGAAGGATTGGAGCTGGGCGATGGTGGCGACGGATACGATCTGGGGGGCGCTCCTCACCGGTTTTGCCGCCTGGGCGGGGGTGGCGATCATGCTGCGCTTCCAGCTTTGACAGGTCTGCCGCAGGTCAGGGCTGCGGCCGAGATTCAGAACACCGCATGGGCGCCGCGGTCGTCGGCGACCTCTCCCGCGACCAGGCGCCGGTAATGGTCGGCGAGCGTCTCGCTGCCGAATTCCGGTGTCGCAGCGGCATCGTAGCGGCCCTCGGCCTCATCCCAGACCAGCATGGAGTGCGTCGCATAATACCGTCCGATCCGCGCCAGTTCCGCCTTGTCGCGCAGGCGCGGTGAGACCGTGCCGGCGACCGAGAGTGCTGCGACGATGGCGGACATCAGGGCAATCGGCACCGCTTTGAAGCGCGGGGTCTGGCCCAAGGCTGCAAACAGCATTTCACCCTGGGCGCGGGGCGTGATGGCGGGGCCGGGGCCGCCGATTGGCAGGATGCGGTTCTGAAGGTCGGGGTCCGTCAGGCACTGGACCAGATAGCGGCCCAGATCGGCGTTGCCGATCGGTTTGCAGGCGGTCAGTTCGCCGTCGCCGAAAAGCAGAAAGGGCTTGCCCGCGCGCAGGCGGTTCAGCTGGCCCGAGAGGGATTTGAAATAGGCCGTCGGGCGCACGATGGACCAGGTCAAAGGCGCGGCGCGCAACTCGGCCTCGAAGGCGAGTTTGGCCTGCTGGAAGGCCAGCTTCGGCCTTTGCACGCAGATCGCCGACAGAAGGACGAAGTGTTTGACCCCGGCGGCTATGGCCGCGCCGAGGGCCGCGCTGTTCAGGCCATGGTCGATGGCGCGCGCCTCGCGCGTGATGCCGCTGCGCGCGGCGATGCAGGAGATGACGGCCTCGCAGCCATGGTCCCTCATCAGGGAAAGCAGGGCATCCCGGGTCATCGGGCAGGGCAGGGCAAATGCCATGCCGGCAGCGTCAGAGCCCGGGCGCACGGGGGCGGTGACCTTGTAGCCTGCGGCGACGAGGGCCAGAGCCGTCGCGCGCCCGATGGTTCCCGTGGCACCCAGCAGAAGAACGGATCTGGGGGGATGTGTCATGCGGTGAGGTTACATCAGGCCGCGTGGCCAAGGATACCGGATTTTGCCCCTCCGCCCCCAGGCGATCCGGCGTCTGGCCTTGCCCGACCTGCGGCGGCTCGCCCGTCAGGCCGCGTGACGCCGCGCAAGAACGCCCGCCATGGTCTGCCCCATGGCCGAGGGGTTGGGGGCCACGGTGATCCCTGCGGCCGAGAGGATTTCGACCTTCTCCTGCGCGCTTTCGCCAAAGGCGCTGACGATGGCGCCGGCATGGCCCATCTTGCGACCCTTCGGCGCCGAAAGCCCGGCGATATAGGCCACCACGGGCTTGCGCATCCTGTCGCGGACGAAGGCTGCGGCATCGGCCTCCTGCGGGCCGCCGATCTCGCCGATCATCATCACGGCATCGGTGTCGGGGTCGGCCTCGAACAGCTCCAGGATGTCGCGGAAGCTGGACCCGTTGATCGGATCGCCGCCGATGCCGACCGAGGTGGACACGCCGATCCCCAGCGCCTTCATCTGGGCCGCCGCCTCGTAACCCAGTGTGCCCGAGCGCCCGACGATGCCGATCCGCCCCGGCATGTAGATATGCGGCGGCATGATCCCCATGAAGCCGCGCCCGGGCGAGATGACCCCGGCGCAATTCGGCCCTATCAGCCGCATCTTGCGGCTTTCCGGGTAGCGGCGCAGAAAGCGTTTGACGCGCATCATGTCCTGGCTCGGGATGCCGTCGGTGACGCAGACGGCGGTGCGGATGCCGGCATCCGCCGCCTCCATGATCGCGTCTGCCGCGAAGGGCGGTGGCACGAAGATCAGCGAGGCCTCGGCGCCCACCGTGTCGACCGCCTCGCGCACGGTGTTGAACAGCGGGCGGCCGAGGAGGGTCTGGCCGCCCTTTCCGGGGGTGACGCCGCCCACGACATTGGTGCCGTGGCGGATCATGTCGGCGGCGTGAAAGCTGCCGATGCGGCCCGACATGCCCTGCACGATGACGCGGGTCTGTTCGGTGATGAGAATGGCCATGCTGTCCTCCTTCAGGCCGCTTTGTGCGCGGGGGTTTTCGGGCGGGCCGCTACCGCGGCGGCGGCGGCCTCGGCAAGCGTGTCGGCAGAGATCAGCGGCAGGCCGGACCCCTCGATGATGGCCTTGCCCTCTTCGACATTGGTGCCCGCCAGCCGCACCACGACCGGAATCGTCAGCCCGACCTCGCGGTAGGCCTGGACCACGCCATAGGCGACCCAGTCGCAGCGGTTGATGCCGGCGAAGATGTTCACCAGGATGACGGAGACATTGCCATCGGCCAGCACGGTCCGGAAGGCGCGCACCACGCGTTCGGGCGAGGCGCCGCCGCCGATGTCGAGAAAGTTCGCCGGCGCCCCCCCGGCCAGCTTGATCATGTCCATCGTGGCCATGGCGAGGCCTGCGCCGTTGATGATGCAGCCGATATCGCCGTCCAGCCCGACATAGGACAGGCCGTGATCGCCCGCCGTGCTTTCGCGCGGGTCTTCCTGGCTGCGGTCGCGCAGTTCGGCGATCTGCGACTGGCGGAAGAGCGCATTGGTGTCGAAGCTCATCTTGGCATCGAGGGCCACGAGGTCACCGGTGCGGGTGATGACCAGCGGGTTGATCTCGACCATGACCGCATCCAGATCGCGGTAGGCGCGGTAGCAGGCGCGCAGGGTGGTGACCATTTGGGCCACCTGACCGTCCTTCAACCCCAGCTGAAACGCCAGCTCGCGGGCCTGGAATTCCGAGAGGCCCACCGCCGGGTCGATGGTCATTCGGCGCAGGCTGTCGGGGTCGCTGTCGGCGAGGTCTTCGATCTCCATCCCGCCATGGGCCGAGGCCACGATCATGATGCGTTCGGATTTGCGGTCGAGGACGAGGCCGAGGTAAAGCTCCTGCGCTATGTCAGAGGCGCCCTCGACCCACACCCGGTAGACGCCCTTGCCACTGGCATCGGTCTGCTTGGTGACGAGCTGCCTGCCGAAGAGGGTGGCTGCGAAGGCATGCACCTCCTCGGGCGTCTTGCAGAGCTTGACCCCGCCCGCGGCGCCGCGGCCCCCCGAATGGATCTGCGCCTTGACCACCCAGGCGCTGCCCCCCAGTTCCCGCGCACGGTAGCCCGCCTGTTCAGGGCTGTAGGCCAGTCCGCCGCGCGGCACGGGCACGCCGAAGCGGGAGAGGATTTCCTTGGCCTGGTATTCGTGTATGTCCATATTTCCCCCTCTGCGCCCCGAATTTTCTGCGAAAATTCAGGCGCTTGATCCTGTTGACTTGGCATAGGCGCGGGCGGGCTAGCGGGCCGCGATCGCATCCGCCAGAACCAGCACGTTCATCGCCATGCGTTCGGAGGCGGCGTCGATCATCCGCCCGTCCAGCTGGGCTGCGCCCTTGCCCATCGCCTCGGCCTTGCGCAATTCCTCGATGATGCGGCGGGCGCGGGTCACCTCCGGTTCGGGCGGCGAGAAGACCTCGTTGGCCAGCGTGATCTGCGAGGGATGGATGGCCCATTTCCCCTCGCAGCCCAGGGCAGCCGCCCGGCGGGCGCCCTCCTTGTAGCCCTCCGGGTCGCTGAAATCGCCGAAGGGCCCGTCGATCGCCCGCAGGCCATAGGCGCGGCACGCCACCACCATCCGGCTGATCGAGGCATGCCATTGGTCGCCCGGATAATGCGGATTGAGCCCGCCGATGTTGGTGGTCCGCGCCCGCATCGAGGCGGCAAAATCCGCCACGCCGAAATGCAGCGCCTCGAGCCTGCCGCCGAACCGGGCGATGGCCTCGACATTGGCCATGCCGAGGGCGGTTTCGATCAGCGCCTCCAGCCCGACGCGGGTGGCATGGCCCTTGGCCTGTTCGATCTGGTTGACCATCGCCTCGACCATGTAGAGGTCGCCGGTGACACCGACCTTGGGGACCAGCAAGGTATCGACCCGGTCGCCGGCCTGTTCCATCACGTCGACCACGTCGCGGTACATGTAATGGGTATCCAGCCCGTTGATGCGCACCGAAACCGTCTTGCCCTTGGCCCGCCAGTCGATGTCGTTCAGGGCCTGGATCGCGTTCTTGCGGGCCTGCACCTTTTCGGAGGGCGCTATGGCATCCTCCAGATCCAGAAAGACGTAATCCACCGGGCCCTCTGCCGCCTTGTCGATCATCGTGGGGTTGGAGGCCGGCACCGCCAGTTCGGACCGTTGCAGACGGGGCTGGCGCAGGGGGTGAAGGGTGTGGCTCATCTTGGGCTCCTTATAGGGCGGATTATTCTGCGGCGATCCGGGCGGCTTGCGGCGCGGAGAGGGCGTAGACCTCCTGCGCGGCCGCCACACCCGACCCGAAGGGGATCGTGGCCCCTGCCGCCACCAGCGACAGTTCGGCCAGGGCGATGGCGGTCAGGCACATGCCTTCGTTGCTGTCGCCGATATGGCCGATGCGGAAGACCTTGCCCGCCAGCGGCCCAAGGCCCGAGCCGAAAGAGGCGTTGTAGCGGTCATAGCCGATGCGGATCACGTCGCGCGCATCCACGCCCGCCGGCGTGCGGATCGCGGTAACGGTGTCGGACTGCAACGAGGGGCTTTCGGCGCAGACCTCCAGCCCCCAGGCACGCACCGCGGCCCGCACGCCTGCGGCGAGATGGCTGTGGCGGGCGATGATCGCATCGAACCCCTCTTCCAGCATCCGGTCGAGTGCTGCGCGCAGGCCATGCAGCAGCTGGATCGGCGGGGTATAGGGGAAATAGCCGGTCTCGTTGCCGCTGACCTGATCGGCAAAGTCAAAGTAGGCCCGGCGCATCGTCGCGGTCTTGCTGGCCTGCATCGCCTTCGCACTGACCCCCAGAATCCCCAGCCCAGGCGGCAGCATCAGCCCCTTCTGGCTGCCGGTCACCGCCAGATCGACGCCCCATGCGTCCATCTCGAAGGGCAGGCAGCCGATCGAAGAGACGCCATCGACAAAGAGCAGCGCGTCATGAAACGCCTCGTCCATCACCCGGCGCACCGCCGCGATATCCGAGGTCACGCCGGTGGCGGTTTCGTTATGGGTGACGAAGACCGCCTTGATCTCTCCCTTCGTGTCGGCGCCAAGCTTGCGGGCAAATTCGCTGATCGGCGCCCCGGCCCCCCAGGGCAGGTCGATCAGATCCACCTGCAGGCCAAGCCGCTGCGCCATCTGGGCCCAGAGGACCGAAAACTGGCCATGCCGCGCCATCAGCACCCGGTCGCCGGGCGACAGCGTGTTGGTGATCGCCGCCTCCCAGGCCCCGGTGCCGGAGCCGGGGAACAGCAGGACCTGGCCCTTGGCGGTGCGGAACAGGCGCTTGAGGTCGGCGAAGATCCCGAGGTTCAGCGCCCCGAAATCATGCGCCCGGTGATCCTGCATCGGCACGTTCATGGCTTGCCGCACGGTTTCGGGCACGTTGGTCGGGCCAGGGATGAACAGGTGATTGATGCCGGTGCGCATGATGTCCTCCTTGCGTGTCAGGCAGCAATCGCACCGCTTCAATTTTGTGCAAAATGAAAACAAGTTTCGCTGTGACTGCGAGAATTTACAGAATTAAAATTGTGTAATATTGTAAATGCAGCAAACCCGGAATTGTGTGCGATTGTATGCAGAAGACCTTCATCGGCCCGCATCTGCGCCGCCTGCGGCTGGACCGCAAAGAGACGCAAGCCACCATGGCCAAGGCGCTCGGCATCAGCGCCTCTTACGTCAACCTGCTGGAAAACAACGAAAGATCGGTGTCGGTCCAGGTTCTCTTGCGCCTGTTCGAGGCCTATGGCGTCGAGTGGCGCGATATTGCGGACGAGGATGGCACCGCCCAGCTTTCTGACCTGCGCGCCGTGATCCAGGACCCGCTCTTCGCGCGGACCCGGCCCGACCTGCCGCAGCTGCGGGCCGCGCTGGTCCATGCACCGGGGTTGGCGCAAAGCTTCATGACACTGTACCGCAGCTATCAGGTCGTCTCGGACCAGCTTCTGTCCCTGACCGAAAGCGGTGCCGCGCAAAGCTCGGCCTCGCCGGAAGCGGCGGTGCATGATGTCTTCCGCCGCAACCGCAACCACTTTCGCGAGCTGGAGGAGGCCGCCGAAGCCTTCTGGCCCGGCCCCCTCGTCGAGAGGGACGAGATCTATGTCACCCTCAAGCGCCGGTTGCGCGACGCTCTTGGCGTCGCCGTCCGGCTGTGCCGGGTCGAGGATCTGCCCGGTGCGCTGCGCCAATATGACGAATCCCGCCGCGAGATCCTGCTGTCAGAGGCGCTGGATCAGCCCAACCGCACCTTTCAGCTGGTGCATATGGCGGGGCTTCTGGAACAGCGCGCCTTGCTGGACAGCCTGATCGCGCGCAGCGGCATCCTTGAGGCGCGGGGGATAGCACGGCTTAGGGTGGAGCTGGCCAATTACTTCGCCGCCGCCGTCCTGATGCCCTATGCGGAGTTTCTGGCCGAGGCCCGCGCCTCGAAATACGACTTCGACCATATCGCCACCCGCTTTGGCGTCAGTTTCGAACAGGCGTGTCACCGCGCCACCACCCTGCAACGCGAGGGCGCGCAGGGCGTGCCCTTCTTCTTCCTGCGCATCGACAAGGGCGGCAATGTCACCAAGCGGTTCAATGCCACCGACTTTCACCTGGCCGAATATGGCGGGGCCTGCCCGAGGCTGGATGTGCATACCTCGTTCCGCACGCCCGACCGCATCATGCCGCAGTTCGTGGAGATGCCAGACCGCAGCCAGTTCTTCGTGTTCTCCCGCACCGTGGACCGCCCGACCTGGGCGCGGCACACGCAGGACAACCGCCTCGCCGTGGCCATGGGCTGCGCGGTGCAATACGCGCCGGAAATCGGCTATGCCGAAAGCTTCTCGATGTCAGAGGCGCGGCTGACCCAGATCGGCATCAACTGCCGCATCTGCCCGCGCGCCAATTGCGACCAGCGGGCGCATCAGGCGGTCATCCTGACCCAGCCGGTCGATGCCCTGCGCCGCGGCGTCACGCGTTACGACGTCTGACCCGCCACAGGGCGCAAGTGCTGTCGCAACCCTTCAGGGCTTGTCGGGGTTCAGGCGCATCGTGGTGTAGTTCAGCGCCGCCGCGATCGTGACCCAGATCAGGTAAGGCACGAACAACAGCCCGGCGACGCGGTCGACGCCAAAGAAGCTGAAAGTTGCCAACGCGACCGCAAGCCAGAGGCAGACCATCACCACCATGGCGGCGCGGATGCGGTGCAGGCCGAAGTAGATCGGCGTCCATAGGGTGTTGAGCGCGATCTGCAGGGACCAGAGCGCCGTGGCGTTGCCATTGCCCGCCGCCTGCGCCACGCGCATCCCGGCCAGCGACATCAGCAGGTAAAGCGAGGTCCAGGCCACCGGAAACACCCAGCGCGGCGGGGTCCAGCTGGGCTTGTTCAGCGCATCATACCAGGCGCCGGGCTGGATCATCGCCCCGGTCGCCGCGGCGGCGCCGCAGGCGGCCAGATAGGTGAAAAACACGCTCCAGTCCATCAAGGTCCCTCCCTGGGTTTCCCGATAGCTAGTTCAGGCCCGCGCACGATCCAATAGTTTTTGCGTGCGATCCCGCGACTCGAGCTGTGTGAGGGCGGCAAAAACCGCATCGGACCGGCTGAACCGCGCCTGCTGGACTGCCGTGGCCTCGACAAGGAACGCGACCTCCGGCTGGGGCGGGGCGTGAAGGATCGCCGACTTCGGCAGCAGGGTCGATGCCCCGGCACGCAAGAGGGACAGTCCCAGCCAGCCGAGCTTCTGCCCGGTCGAGGTGCGGGCGCGGCGGGTGACGCTGTCATAACCCTGCCGCGCCACGGCGCCGCCGATTCCGGCATAGATATGGCGCGCGGCGAAGATGCCCGGGCGGCAGGACAGGGGCAGCCCGGCCAGACCGGCCTCGGACCGCAGGTAAAGCGCCTGCGCCTCGTCCAGAAGGCGGCGCGTCACATCTTGCAGGCGGGGGTCGGGGAGGGGGTTGCCCAGCAGCGCTTCGGGCTGAAGACCCTCGGCCGAAAGCCAGTCCAGCGGCAGGTAGATCCGCCCGGCCCTGGCATCCTCGCCCACGTCACGGGCGATGTTGGTCAACTGCATGGCAAGGCCCAGATCGCAGGCCCGCGCCAGCGCATCGGCGTCGCGCACCCGCATCAGCACGCACATCATCACGCCGACGGCGCTGGCCACGCGGGCGCAATAGGCGCGAAGGTCGGGCAGGGACGGGTACCTTTTGCCAAGGGCGTCCCAGGCCAGACCCTCCAGCAGGGCCTCGGGCAGGGCGCGGGGCATCGCGAAATCCTCGACCACCGCGGCAAAGGCCCGGTCCGCCGGGGCATTGCGCGGGCGCCCGGCGTAGACGGCATCCAGCCGGTCGCGCAGGCCAAGGACGGCGGGCGCCTTCTCGGCCCCTTCGTCCACCGCGTCATCGGCGAGGCGGCAGAAGGCATAAAGCGCCAGCGCCGGGTCGCGCACCTTGCCGGGCAGCAGGCGCGAGGCCGCGTGGAAAGACAGCGATCCGGTGCGGATCGCCGCACGGCAATGGGCAAGGTCGGCCGGGGCGATCATTCTGCCGCCATCCGCAGGCCGAGGGGGCGCGGCGCCTCGGGGACCAGCTTGCCCAGAACCTCGGCCGAGGCGATGACCCCCGGCAAACCCGCGCCCGGATGGGTGCCCGCGCCGACAAGGTACAGGCCCGCCGCTTCCTCCGAGATGTTATGCGGGCGGAACCAGGCCGATTGCAGGATGCGCGGCTCCAGCGAGAAGCCGCTGCCATAGGGCGAAAGATAACGGCTTTCGAAACTGTTCGGCGTGAAGACCAGCTGTTGGCTCAGATGGTCGCCAAGCCCGGGCAGGAGCCGCTCTTCCAGCATGGCCTGCACCTTCCGGCGGTAGGGTTCCGCTTCGGCCTTCCAATCGGTGCCGCCAAAGCCCAGATGCGGCACGGGCGACAGGGCATAGAAGGTGTCATCGCCCGCAGGCGCCACCGAAGGGTCGGTGACAGAGGGGCGATGGACGTAAAGGCTCATGTCCTCGGCCAGCCTGCCGCGGATGAAGATGTCGCGGATATGGTCCTTGTAGCGCGGCCCGACGAGGATCGTGTGATGCCCGACCTCGGGCCATTTGAGCCGCGTGCCCCGGGTGCCGAAATACCAGACGAAAAGCCCCATCGACCAGCGTTTGCGCGCCAGCTTGCCGGGGGTCCAGCGCTTGCGGGGATGGTTGCGCAGCAGATGGTCATAGGTATGGCCAGCATCGGCATTGGCCACCACGACATCCGCGGGCAGCATCTGGCCATCGGTCAGCCTGACGCCCCGGGCGCGGCCCTCTGCCAGCAGGATTTCGTCCACCTGCGCATTCAACTGCACCTGTCCGCCCTGCGACCGGATCACCCCTGCCATCGCCAGGGCAATCGCACCGACGCCGCCCATGGCGTAATGCACGCCGAAGGCCTTCTCCAGATGGCTGACCAGAATGTACATCGAGGTCACATGGAACGGGTCGCCGCCGATGAAGAGCGGATGGAAGGACAGGGCAAAGCGCAGCCTTTCATCCTTCACCCGGGCTGCGGCATGGGCATGGACCGACCTGTCGGCCCTGAGCCGCGCAAAGGTCGGCAGCACCTTCAAGAGATCGGCGAAGCGGTGCATGGGTCTGCGGCCCAGATCCTCGAACCCGAAGCGATAGCGCCGCTCGCTGTCGCGCAGGAAGCGGTCGTAGCCGGCCAGATCGCCCGGCGCCAGCCGCGCCACCTCGGCCCGCATGGCGGTGTCCGAAGGGTAAGCAGTGAAGGAGGAGCCATCCTGGAACCGGATCTGGTAGAAAGGGTCCAGCGCGCGCAGGTCCACGTCCTGATCGAAGTCGCGCCCGCAGGCGGACCAAAGCTCGCGCAGGCCCTGCGGCACGGTCACGATGGTCGGGCCCAGATCGAAGCGGTGCCCGCCTTGGGTGATGGAGGTGCCGCGCCCGCCCGGCATGTCCAGGCGGTCGATCACCCGCACCCGGTAGCCCTTGGCGCCAAGCCGCATCGCCGCCGCCAACCCGCCGAGGCCCGCCCCGATCACAATCGCATCCGCCCCCGAACTGGGTGGCAACGGGCGAAGGGGAGAGTCGGCATGTGTCAGCATGGAATTACGATATACTGTCCAATCTAATTTACAATACTTGCTTGTGGCCTGCAAAATTTTTGCATTTCCCCTTTGATACCGCCGCAAGAAATGTCAATCTGGCGTGACAGAGCCGGGGGGATTGCCATCAATACCGTGAGTCTCAGCCTCTTCCGCTTCTCGGGCCTTGCCGCCCGGCTCTGGGTGATTTGGCAGATGGGCGCGGCACGGCTGGCCTTTCTGAACATGCCGGAGGTGGGGTTCCTGAAGCTCTGCGGCTCTGGCACGGGCGAGGGGTTCACGCCCCGGCCCAACTTCGGCATCTGGGCGATTCTGGCGACCTGGCCCGATGCGGCGACGGCGCGGCGCGGCTGTCAGAGCGCCGCGATCTATGGCCGCTGGCAGGGCATGTCGGCCGAACACTGGACGATCCTGCTGGAGCCCGTCTCGGTCCGCGGCGCCTGGTCGGGGGTGCAGCCCTTCACGCCTGACGCGGCGCCCGACAGACCGGAAGAGACGCGCCCGATCGCCGTCCTGACCCGGGCCACGCTGCGCGCCTCGCGCTTCCTGAAGTTCTGGCGCCGGGTGCCCGACATTTCGGCGGTGATCGGGCAGGACCCCAACGTGATCTTCAAGATCGGCATCGGCGAGGTGCCCCTGCTGCACCAGGTCACCTTCTCGATCTGGCCGGACGTCGCCGCGATGGCGCATTTCGCGCGGGGCGACGGGCCGCATGGCCGCGCCATCAAGGCGGTCCGGGCCGAGAACTGGTTTTCCGAAGAACTCTACGCCCGGTTCCGCATCCTGGACGATTGGGGCAGCTGGGGCGGCTGCCGCCCGCTGGGAGGCGAGGGCGAGAGATGAGCCAGCCTTTCCCCTTTTCCGCCATCGTCGGCCAGGAGATGATGCGCCAGGCCATGGTGCTGACCGCGATCGATCCCGGCATCGGCGGGGTTCTGGTCTTTGGCGACCGGGGCACCGGCAAATCGACGGCGGTCCGCGCCCTCGCGGCCCTTCTGCCAGAGATCACGACCGTCGAGGGCTGCCCGGTGAACTCGGCCCGGGTCGAGGATGTGCCCGACTGGGCCGGTCCGGTGGCCGGGCGGCTGGTGAAGCGGCCGACCCCGGTGATCGACCTGCCGCTGGGTGCGACCGAAGACCGTGTCGTGGGGGCGCTCGACATCGAACGCGCTTTGACGCGGGGCGAGAAGGCTTTCGAGCCGGGGCTGCTGGCGCGGGCCAACCGGGGCTATCTTTACATCGACGAGGTGAACCTGCTGGAGGATCACATCGTCGACCTTCTTCTCGACGTGTCGCAGTCGGGCGAAAACGTGGTCGAGCGGGAGGGCCTGTCGATCCGCCACCCGGCGCGCTTCGTTCTGGTTGGTTCCGGCAACCCCGAGGAGGGAGAGCTGCGCCCGCAACTGCTTGATCGCTTTGGCCTTTCGGTCGAAGTCGTCTCGCCGCGCGATGTGGAAACCCGGGTCGAGGTGATGCGGCGGCGCGATGCCTATGAAAATGATACGGCTTCCTTCCTGAAGAAATGGCGGGCGCGCGACAGCGCCCTGCGCAAGGCCATCCTTGCCGCCCGTGCGGCCTTGCCCCTCTTGAAGACGCCGGGCCAGGTGCTGCACGATTGCGCGTCGCTCTGCATCGCCCTGGGGTCGGATGGCCTGCGCGGCGAGTTGACGCTGCTGCGGGCGGCGCGGGCGCAGGCGGCTTTCGAAGGCGCTGCCACGGTCACGCGGGCGCATCTGAAAAGCGTGGCGATCAGCGCGCTGTCGCATCGGCTGCGGCGTGATCCCTTGGATGAGGCGGGCTCCGGGGCGCGCGTGGCGCGGATTCTGGCCGATACCCTGCCTTGAGCGGCCCGCTCTCCGCGTGGGACAGGGTTCAGACCGCGGTGGCGCTGCTGGCGGTGGATGGGGCAGGGGTCAAGGGGCTTTGGCTGCGCAGCCGTGCCGGGCCGGTCCGCGACCGCGTGACGATGGCGCTGGCCCCGTCGCGGCGGGTGCATCCGGGGATCGACGACGCCGCGCTTTTCGGCGGTCTCGATCTTGCCGCCACCCTGGCCGGCGGCCGCTTGGTCCGCAGCCGGGGCCTGCTGGGAGAGGCCGCACCTGTGACCCTGACCATGGCCGAGCGCTGCCCGCCCGGCCTGTCCGCCCGCCTGTCGCGCTGGCTGGACGATCCGGGCCCCTGCCTGATCGCCCTGGACGAAAGCGCCGAGGAGGGCGAGGGGCTGACCGGGGCGCTGGCCGATCGTCTGGGCCTGTTTCTGGATCTGGGGGAGGTTGTCTGGTCCGACACCGCGCCCCTGCCGCCCGACCCGGCGCGGGTGGATGCCGCGCGCCTGGCCCTTGCCACAACCGCTCTGCCGCCGGGTTGTCTCGCCGACCTCACCCGGGCGGCCTTTGCCCATGGCATCGCAAGCCTGCGCGCCCCGCTTCTGGCCCTTGCCGCCGCACGGGCGCTTGCGGCCTGGCGGGGCGAGGCCGTCGCTTCGCAGGAGTCGATCCGCCACGCCGCCGAACTGACGCTGGCCCATCGCGGCACGCCCCCGCAGGCGGCGGAGGACGGCGAAACGGCCCCGCCACCGCCGGAGCCCCGTGAAGATGGCGGGGAGCCGAGTGCGCAAAGCGAAGGCCTGCCCGACGAGATCCTGCTCGAGGCGCTGCGCGTCGCGCTGCCCGCCGATACCCTGGCGCAGATTGCCGCCGCAAAGGCCGCGCGCGCGGCCACGGGGGCGGGGGCCGGGGCGGATCGCAAGGGCAACCACCGCGGGCGGCCCCTGCCGTCGATGCCCGGCATGCCGGGGTCGGGCAAGCGCATCGACATCGTGGCCACGCTGCGCGCCGCAGCACCCTGGCAGAGCCTGCGCCGCCCGGGTGAATGGCGCGAGGGCCAGCCGCTCGCGATCCGCAAAGCCGACCTCCGGGTGAAACGCTATCAGGAAAGCTCTGACCGGGTGCTGATATTTGCCGTCGATGCCTCTGGCTCGGCGGCCTTCGCGCGGCTGGCCGAGGCCAAGGGCGCGGTCGAGATGTTGCTGGCCCAGGCCTATGCCCGGCGCGACCATGTGGCGCTGGTGGCCTTTCGCGGGCAGAGGGCAGAGCTGTTGCTGCCGCCCACCCGCTCGCTTGTCCAGACCAAGCGCCGGCTGGCGGCCCTGCCGGGCGGGGGCGGCACGCCGCTGGCGGCCGGGCTGCGGCTGGCCTTCGATCTGGCGCTGCGGACAAGGGCGCGCGGCATGACCCCGACGCTGGCCCTGCTGACCGACGGGCGGGGCAACATTGCCCTGGATGGCACAGCCAACCGCGACCGGGCCGAGGCGGACGCGGTGCACATGGCGCGCGCGCTACGCAGCGCCGCGGTGCCCGGGCTGGTGATCGACACGGCAAACCGCCCGCAACCGGCCCTGCGCCGCTTGGCCGAGGTCCTTGACGCCGCCTATCTTGCCCTGCCGCGCGCCGATGCCCAAAGACTGTCCCAGGCGCTGCAAGCCGCGCTGGGGCCCTGAATGCGCCCGCCCGACATCCCCCCCGACTGGCCCTTCAGCCACGCCTCGCGCCACATCGCCTGCGCGCCGCATCTCTGGCATGTGCAGGATCTGGGCACCGGCCCGACCCTCTTGCTGATCCATGGTGCAGGCGGCGCCACGCATAGTTTCCGCCATCTGATCCCCCATCTTTTGGCCGATCACCGCGTGATCGCCATCGACCTTCCGGGCCAGGGCTTCAGCGTCCTCGGCGCCCGGCACCGCTGCGGGGTTGACGCCATGGCCGAGGATCTGGCCCGGCTTGTCGCCCAGCAGGGATGGGAGCCTGCGGCCCTCGTCGGGCATTCCGCCGGCGCCGCCATCGCCCTGCGCCTGGCAGAGATCCGGCCGGTCCGGGCCGTCATCGGCATCAATGCGGCCCTTGGCAAGTTCGAAGGGCTGGCGGGCTGGCTCTTCCCGGCGATGGCGCGGCTTCTGGCGCTGACCCCTTTTGCGGCGCAGATTTTCAGCCGGATGGCGGGCACGCCTTCCAAGGTGCGCCAGCTGATCACCTCCACCGGCTCGCAGATCGACGCTGCGGGTCTGGCGCAGTATCTGCACCTCGTGCGGATGCCGAGCCATGTGTCGGCCACGCTGGCGATGATGGCGCAGTGGAACCTCGATGCGATGACGGACAGGCTGGGCCGGCAGAATACTCCCTGCCTTTTCATCACCGCCTCCGGCGACCGCGCGGTGCCGGCCAGCGTCTCGCAAAAGGTCGCGCTTGCCATGCCCAATGCCCGTTGGGTCAATCTGCCCGGCTATGGCCATCTGGTGCATGAAGAGGCCGCCGACACGGTCGCCCGCATCCTGCGCGACTTCCTCGCCCTGGGGGAAGCAACCGGCCGGCCCCCGTCCTGAAGGCTGCAAGGCCCGACCCGACCGCCGACCAATCGGCAATCCGTTCAAATTTTCTGAAATCTCTTGCCAGATAAAAGCAGCGCGCTAACTTCGTCCGCACCGAGGAAAACGGAGACATTCAGATCTCTGAGTCCATTGGCGCCTGTGACTTTGGGGGAGGTCAAGATGTCTGGTCCCGTGGTCTTGGACAGAGAACAGCTCGCCTTGGCGATTTCGGAAGTCGAGGCGCTTGCCCAGACCTTGCCGAAAGCCGCGGTCGCGCAGTTCGCGCAGGAGGTCGTCCGGCGCGTGGCCGACAACCTCGTCGTCCCCTTGCCGCGCGAGGTCTTTCCGACATCGGAAGAGATCGACGCCCTGAGCGAGGCCCTGCTGGACGGCGATGACGGCACGGCCATCGCCCTGATAGAACAGGCCCAGAAAAGCGGCGCGCATTACGAAGCGGTCTGCCAATCCTATCTGGCCGAATCCGCCCGCAGGCTCGGCAGCTGGTGGGACGAGGACAAGGTATCCTTTTACCGCGTCACCGTCGCCGCCGGGCGCATCTACACCATCCTGCGCCTTCTGCGGCTGCACCGCCCGGTCCAGCTGCAGAACCTGCGGCGCTCGGCGATCTTTGCCGCCGTCCCGGGCGAGGATCACACGCTTGGCATCACGATTGCCACCGACATGGCCCGCGCGCGCGGCTGGGACATCGAGCTTTTCGTCGGCCGCTCGCATGAGGACCTGGTCGAGGTGCTGGGCCGCAGGGAGACGGTCCTGATCGGGCTGTCGGCGGGCACCAGGCGGGTTCTGCCGGCCCTGATCAAGCTGATCGTGGCGCTGCGGATCAGCAATCCGGGCGCCAAGATCATGATCTGCGGGCAGATCGCGGTGAACAACCTCAATCTGGAGGGGATCACCGGGGTGGATGCGGTCGCGGCGGATTTCGAACAGGCCTTGGCGCAGATGGAACGCTTTGTCATCGCGGGTACGACCTAGGCCGCTCAGGGCCAGTTCGCCCGCCGCGGCACCCGCAAGGCCAGCATCGCCTTGATGAGCGGTGAACGGAAGCGGCCCAGATCCAGCGCCTCGTGGACGCCGGTCACAGCCTCGCCGTCGAGCGTGGTTTGAACCAGGGACCGGCTGTAGAACGGGGCGTCGAGCAGGGCCCTGGTCTGGCGGGGATGCTGGCCGGGGTCGCAGCGGGTGGCGCGCGCAATGCCCCAGCCGCTGCGCCGCAGCGCTGCAAGCGGCGGCGGGGCGCTTTGCGTCACCCCACCATCCGCCGCCACGTCCAGACACAGCGCCAGGGTTGACCCATCCACCCGCGTCCCATCGTAAAAGCAGGTCGTGCCGCCATTGGCCCTTGGATAGCGGCCCCAGGTCCAGCGGTGAAAATCCGCCTCAAGCGCAGCCCGGCCGAAGTTCGCGTCGAAATAGCCGTGGCCGTGCCAGACGTGACCCTGCGACAGCTCCACCTCGATCCGGGCCGAGGGCGCGAAGGGGCGCCAGATGTGCCGCCCGTCCGCGGTCAGGGCGGCCTCCACCCCGGTGATGGCCGTGGGGATCAGGCGGATCTGGCCGCGCACCCGGCTGATCAGCGGAAAGGACGATACCTCGTCGACATCGATGATCAGGCTGCCATTTGCCCAAGTCATCCGGCTTCCGCCGACGGCAAGGCTGTTGCGGCTGCGCCGCACCGCCGGGCGCCCGCGGTCCGTCATGGTGAAACGGGACCCTGCGCCATAAGTCACCACATTGATGCAGCAGTGGTTTTCCGGATCGCGCCGGCCCGACCAGGCGTACCACGGCGAGAAGACCGAGCCGATGAAGCCGATGACGCTTACCGCGCGCGACCCGTCAGCCGCAACGCCATCGACATACCACCATGCATAGCCATCCGGGCAAACCTCGATCCCGAAGTCAGGTCGCTCAAGATCGCCTCGGCCGCGTGCCTGCCGGACAAGGCCGCCATCGGCACGCCCGCGCCCGGATGCGCCCCGCCCCCCGCCAGATAGAGGCCCGGCAGCGCCGTCCGGCTCCCCGGCCGCTGAAAGCTCGCCCGCAGCCCATGCGGCGACCGTCCGTAGATCGCCCCCTGCGAGCCCGGGAACAGGGCCGCAAAGCCGTGCGGCGTCATCAGGGCCTGATCCGGGGGCAGCTGATCGAAGGTCAGGCCGAAGCGGGCCAGTTTCGGAAAGGTTCTGGCGCGACATTCGCTGACCTCATGCGGGGAAAGGGAGGGTTTGGGCGGGGCGTTCATGATGATCTCGAACCGTTCGGGCCCGGTGGCGGGGCCCAGGGCGCGGTCCTGCGCGCAAAGGTAAAGCGTGGCGTCTTCCGGCATCCGACCCTGGCCGATCGGGGAGAATTCCAGCGCCGGATCACGGCCGAAAAACACGTTGTGGTGGATGAGATCGGGGCCGCTGACACCGGCTGCAAAGGACCAGACCCAGGCCGACAGGCTGCGCGGATGCGCCTGTGTGGGCTGCAGCGCCTGTTGCGGCCCGTTGCCCAGCAATCCGGCCAGCAGGGCCGCCGGATCGCCGTTGAAGACCACCGCGTCGCATTTCAGGTTGCGGGCGTTCGCCAGCACAACCTCGGTCACGCGCCCGGATTTGCGCGCAATTTTCACCGCCGACGCGCCGTACAGTTGCGTCACGCCCAGCCTGTCCGCCAGATCGGCCAGCGCGCGCGCCAGCCGGTGCATGCCGCCCGCGACTGCCCAGACCCCCTGCGCCTCGGCCGTCCAGATCAGGGCCAGAACAGCGGGCGACAGATTCGGCATGCCCCCGACATAGGTGGCGTAGCGGCCAAACAGCTGGCGCAGCCGCGGGTCGGTGAAGCTATGGCTCAGCTGCCGCGCCAGCGTGGCACGGGGCAGCAGGGCCGACCAGATCGCAGGCCTGCGCAGGCTTTGCAGTAGGATGCCCGGCACATCGGGCTTTGCGGCCTGCATCATCGCGGCATCGAAGGCCTGATAAAGCTGCAAGGACAAGCGGTTGAAGCGGATGAACTCTGCTTCGGCCACCGGCCCGGCAAAGCTTGCGATGGCGGCGGCGCTGGCCTCTGTCTCGGAAAAAAGGTCGAGCGGGCCGGAATCCTGCCAGAAATGCCTCGCCAGAATCGGCTGGGCGATCAGGGTCAGATGATCCTCCAGCCTTTCGCCGGCAGCGGCGAAGAGGTCGTCGAAGACGTGGCGCAGGGTCAGAACCGTCGGCCCCGCATCGACCGGCCCTGCAGCCGAGGGCACCGTCCGCATCTTGCCGCCCGGCGTGGCCTGCGCCTCGACGAGCGTCACGGACAGTCCGGCGATGGCAAGCCTGATCGCCGCGCAAAGGCCCCCGATGCCCGCGCCGATGACCACGACCTTTGCCGTCTCTCCGGTTTTTCTCATAGCGGATTGTTGACTCACAGGCCGAAACTGTCCAGTATTATTTACACTGTATTGTCTATCATGCGTTACAGTACAGCGCTCGGCTTTTTGCAAGGAGGACGCGATGTCCATCACGGCGCGACTTGATGCTGCCACGGCTTCGGTGTTGAAGCGGGCCATGGGTGGGGCGGATGCGCCCGGCAAACTCGCCTCCGCGCTCCACTATGCGGTGACCCCGGGCGGGGCGCGGATCCGGCCGACAATCCTGATCAGCGTGGCGATGGCCTGCGGCGACGACCGGCCCCAGCTGGCCGATGCGGCGGCGGTGGCGCTGGAGCTGATCCATTGTGCGAGCCTCGTCCATGACGACCTGCCCTGCTTTGACGACGCCGATCTGCGGCGCGGCAAGGCGAGCGTCCACAAGGCCTATTCCGAACCGCTCGCGGTCCTGACCGGGGACAGCCTGATCGTTCTGGCTTTCGACGTTCTGGCCGCCGCCGCGGGTCAGGATGCCGACCGCGCCCTGAAGATGATCCGCGTCCTGTCGCATCGCACGGGTATGCCGCACGGCATCTGCGCCGGCCAGGGCTGGGAGAGCGAGGCGCAGGTCAACCTCTCGGCCTATCACCGTGCCAAGACCGGCGCACTCTTCATCGCGGCCACCCAGATGGGGGCGATCGCGGCGGGTCAGGAGGCCGATCTTTGGGAAGAGCTTGGCGCCCGCATCGGCGAGGCCTTCCAGGTGGCCGACGATCTGCGCGATGCGCTTTACGATGTCGAAACGCTCGGCAAGCCTGCGGGCCAGGACGCGACGCATGGCCGGCCGAACGCGGTCAGCGAGCTGGGCGTGCAAGGGGCCATCCGGCGCTTGCGCGATATTCTGGGGGGTGCCATCTCCTCGATCCCGGCCTGTCCCGGCGAGGCGATGCTGGCCGAGATGGTGCGCCGCTATGCCGAACGCATGACCCCGGTGGCCCCGGCCCTGCATCAGGCCGGCACCCCGCTTTGACATGACAGCCTTGCCCGGCGTCAGACCCGCGCGAAACGGATGGCTGCTGCGGCTGGTCGCGTCGCGCGGCTTTCAGGTCTGGGCCGCGCGCATGCCCTTCCTCCGACGCCTGGCGCGGCGCGAAGGGGAAAGGCTCTTCGACCTCGTGGCGGGGTTCGTCAATTCGCAAGTACTTGCAGCGCTTGTGGAATTGCGCATCCTTCACCTTCTTGCGGAAGGCCCGATCTGCCCGCGCCTTCTGGCGGATCTTTGCGGGATTGCCCCCGACCGGATGCAGGTCCTGCTGCAGGCGGGGGCCGGCTTGGGCCTGTTGCGGCGCCACAGGAACGGCGATTTCGGCCTGGCCCTGCGCGGCGCATCGCTGCTGGCCGTGCCGGGGCTGGAGGCGATGATCCTGCATCATCGCAGCCTTTATGCCGATCTGGCCGACCCGGTGAAGCTGCTGCGCAGCGATCAGCCGACCGCGCTTTCGCTGTTCTGGCCCTATGTGTTTGGCGCGGCGGGGGCGGTCGATCCGGTTGTGACGGCGCGCTATTCCGACCTGATGGCCGACAGCCAGATCCTCGTGGCAGAAGATGTCCTGGCCCTGACCGACCTTTCCGCGGTGGGCCGTCTGATGGACGTGGGCGGCGGGGCCGGCACCTTCCTGGCCGCCGTCGCTGCCCGCTATCCCGCCATCGCTTTGGACCTTTTCGATCTGCCCGCCGTGCTGACGGGAACCGAGGCGCGGCGGCTGCAATCCGGGCTCTCGACCCGCGTCACGCTGCACCCCGGCAGTTTCCGCGACGATCCTTTGCCGAGGGGAGCCTCTGCCATCAGCCTGATCCGGGTGCTGTATGACCACGATGATTCTACCGTCGCCCGGCTTCTCGCCTCGGTCCACGACGCCTTGCCTGCGGGCGGCCGCCTGATCGTGGCAGAGCCGATGTCGGGCGGCGCAACTCCGGACCGAATTACCGATGTGTACTTTGCAGTTTACACCCTTGCGATGCAAACCGGGCGCACCAGATCAGCCGCAGACATCAGTGCGGCCCTGGCGCGGGCGGGATTCGTAAACATATGTTACAAAAGAGGATTCCGGACTTTTGTCACCTCGGTCATCACCGCCGAGAAAGCGAAACCCTAAAGAGATCGTTACCCGAATGTCTATTTTGTTTGACAGTTAAAACTGTAAGTTTAGTATGACACTCAGGACGTAACCGGCAAAGCAGTCACCTTCGGGATTCCTTGCGGCAGGTTCGGGAGAGCGATCATGAAAACCAGCGCCGTCATCCTGTCAGGGCCGCAAGACCTTTCGCTTCGTGAGGTTTCGCTGATCCGGCCGGGCGCGGCGGATGTCGTGGTCGAGGTGGCGCATTCCGGCATTTCGACGGGCACGGAAAAGCTCTTCTGGTCCGGAACGATGCCGCATTTTCCCGGCATGGGCTATCCGCTCGTCCCCGGCTACGAGGCCGCGGGCGAGGTGGTGGAGGCCGGGGCGGAATCGGGTCACGCGGTCGGCGATCATGTCTTCGTGCCGGGCGCCAGCTGTTTTGAGGCAAACGACGCCGGTCCTGTCCGGGGGCTTTTCGGGGCGGCTTCGCGGGTTCTGGTCACGCCGGGGGCGCGGGTCACGCGGATCGACGCGGGGTTCGGCGCGCAAGGCGCATTGCTGGCGCTGGCCGCCACGGCCCGGCATGCCCTCGCCGGGTTCGACCGCGCCTTGCCCGATCTGATCGTGGGTCACGGGGTTCTGGGCCGGCTTCTGGCGCGGCTGACCCTGGCCGCCGGGGCGCCGCCGCCGACGGTCTGGGACACCAATCCCGCGCGCCATCACGGGGCTGTCGGTTACGAGGTGATCCGGCCCGAGGCGGATTCGCGCGGCAATTACAAGGCGATATACGACGCCTCCGGCGCGCCGGATCTGCTCGACAGCCTGATCGGGCGCATCGCCAAAGGTGGCGAAGTGGTGCTGGCGGGCTTTTACACCCAGCCGATCGCCTTCGCCTTCGCGCCTGCCTTCATGAAGGAAGCCCGCTTCCGCATCGCGGCGGAATGGGCGGCGGAGGACATGGTGGCGACACGGCAGCTCGTCGAATCCGGCGCCCTGTCCCTGGCGGGGCTGGTCACCCACACCCGACCGGCCGCCGCGGCACCCGCCGCCTATGCAACCGCCTTCACCGACCCCGACTGCCTCAAAATGATCCTCGACTGGAAGGGCCACGCATGACGCTCGACATTCCGAACCTCAAAGACTTCGATGCAAGGTTGCGGTCCGAAGCGGCCGAGGCGCCGACATTGGAGGTGCCGCAGGGCGAGCCGACCAAGAAGACGCAGATCATCGCGATCTACGGCAAGGGCGGGATCGGCAAGAGCTTCACGCTGGCCAACCTCAGCCACATGATGGCCGAGATGGGCAAGCGCGTGCTGCTCATCGGATGCGATCCGAAGTCCGACACCACGAGCCTGCTGTTCGGCGGCAAGGCCTGTCCCACGATCATCGAAACCTCGACCCGCAAGAAGCTTGCGGGAGAGGAGGTCAGGATCGGTGATGTCTGCTTCAAGCGCGGCGGCGTCTTTGCGATGGAGCTTGGCGGGCCCGAGGTGGGGCGCGGCTGCGGCGGTCGCGGAATTATCCATGGATTTGAACTGCTTGAGAAGCTGGGCTTCCATGAATGGGACTTCGATTATGTGCTGCTCGACTTCCTCGGCGACGTGGTCTGCGGCGGTTTCGGCCTGCCGATCGCGCGCGACATGGCGCAGAAGGTGATCCTGGTCGCCTCGAACGACCTGCAGAGCCTTTATGTGGCCAACAACGTCTGTTCGGCGGTGGAGTATTTCCGGCGCCTGGGCGGGAATGTCGGGATCGCGGGCCTTGTCATCAACAAGGATGACGGTACCGAAGAGGCGGCGGCCTTCGCGCAATCGGTCGGCATTCCGGTGCTGGCGGCCATTCCGCAAGATGATGATCTGCGGCGGAAAAGTGCGAATTATCAGATCGTTGGCAGCGCAGAGAGTATCTGGGGCCCGATGTTCGCCCAATTGGCGGATGCCGTGGCGCTTGCGCCGCCGGTGCGCCCGGCCCCCCTGTCGCAGGATGGCTTGCTCAACCTGTTTTCGGCGGAAACCACCGGCAAGGACTTTGTGCTGACGCCCGCCACCGATGCCGACATGCGCGGCAAGAGCGCGGTTCTGAAAAAATCTCTCGAAGTGGTGTATGACAATGTCTAGCCTCGAGGCGCTTTCAAATTTCCTCGCGGATCTTGCCCGCAGGGCCGGCGAAAGACGCCGGACATGAGCGAGATCGCCTATGAGCAAGGGCAGGCTGCCCCCCTGACCCTGGACGGGCCCGCGCAAGAGGCCGGGCCGCTGGCGGCGGACGGGATCGGCTGTCATGCCGGGGCCGCGACGATGGAAGCGGCGGCGCGGGCTGCCGGGAATTCGGAACTGCTCGATCAATATGCGAAGGACTACCCGCAGGGGCCGCATGACAAGCCGCAAAGCATGTGTCCGGCCTTCGGGTCCTTGCGTGTGGGTCTGCGGATGCGGCGGGTTGCGACTGTCCTTTCCGGTTCGGCGTGCTGTGTCTATGGGTTGACCTTCGTGAGCCATTTCTACGGGGCGCGGCGCTCTGTCGGATATGTACCCTTCAATTCTGAATCTTTGGTTACCGGCAAGTTGTTCGAAGACATCCGCGATGCGGTCCACGAACTTGCCGACCCGGCGCGCAACGATGCGATCGTGGTGACGAACCTATGCGTGCCCACGGCCAGTGGCGTGCCGCTGAAGCTTTTGCCCAGCGAAATCAACGGCGTGCGGATCGTGGGCATCGACGTGCCGGGCTTCGGCATCCCGACCCATGCCGAGGCCAAGGATGTTCTTGCCGGTGCCATGCTGAAATATGCCCGGGCCGAGATCGAGGCGGGGCCGGTGGCGGCGCCGGCAGCGGGGCGGTCGGACCGGCCGCAGGTGGCGCTGCTGGGCGAGATGTTCCCGGCTGACCCGATGATGCTGGGGGCGATGCTGGCGCCCCTGGGCCTGGCCTGCGGCCCGGTGGTTCCCTGCCGCGAATGGCGCGAGCTTTATGCCGCCCTCGATTGCGATGTCGTGGCGGCGATCCATCCCTTCTATACCGCCGCGGTGCGCGAGTTTCAGGCGGCGGGGCGCAAGGTTGTCGGCTCGGCCCCGGTTGGGGTCGATGGCACGGCCGCATGGCTTGCCGCGATCGGAGAAGCCTATGGCATTGATCCCGCAAGGGTTTCCGCCGCGCAGAATGCGTTCCTTCCGGCAATCAAGGCTGCTTTGGCGGGGGCGCGGATCACCGGGACCGTCACGCTTTCGGGCTATGAAGGCTCCGAACTTCTGGTGGCGCGGCAGCTGATCGAGGCCGGGGCCAATGTGCCTTACGTCGGGACCGCGCTGCCCAAAACCCCGTGGTCGGCCCCGGATGTCGACTGGCTCGAGTCGAAGGGCGTCAAGGTGAAATTCCGCGCCGCGCTGGAGGATGATTGTTCGGCGATGGAGGCGATCCGCCCGGATCTTGCGATCGGGACGACGCCCCTGGTGCAGAAGGCAAAAGAGCTTGCGATTCCAGCGCTTTACTTCACGAACCTGATCTCGGCCCGTCCCTTGATGGGGCCGGCGGGGGCGGGGTCGCTGGGCCAGGTGGTCAATGCGGCCATCGCGGGCAAGGCGCGGATGGAGGGGATGAAGGCCTTCTTCGCAGGTGTGGGCACCGGCGATACGGCGGGCATCTGGGAGGGTGCCCCCAACCTGCGGCCCGACTTCCGCGAGCTGCACCAGAAGAAGCTCGACCGCGCCGCGAAAGCCTCCAAGGCGGAGGAAATGATATGAAAACCGCGGTCTTCCTTGCGTCTTCCTTTGGTCTTCCTTTCGGGAAGACAGGGGGGAAGACAGGCACCCGGAGGAGCTTGCCATGTTAGTGCAGGATCACGACCGGGCAGGCGGCTATTGGGGGGCCATCTACGCCTTCTGCGCCGTCAAGGGTTTGCAGGTCGTCATCGACGGGCCGGTGGGTTGCGAGAACCTGCCCGTCACCTCGGTCCTGCATTACACCGATGCCTTGCCGCCGCATGAGTTGCCCATCGTGGTGACGGGTCTGGGCGAGGAGGAGCTTGGCCGTGACGGCACCGAAGGGGCGATGCGGCGGGCGTGGAAGACGCTGGACCCGGCGCTGCCTGCGGTGGTGGTCACCGGCTCGATCGCCGAGATGATCGGCGGGGGTGTCACGCCGATGGGCACCAATATCCAGCGCTTTCTGCCGCGCACGATCGACGAGGACCAGTGGCAGACGGCGGACCGCGCGATGACCTGGATCTTCACCGAATTCGGCCAGACCAAGGGGCGGATGCCGCCCGAGGCCAAGCGCGACGGCAAGCCGAGGGTCAATATCCTCGGGCCGATGTATGGCGTCTTCAACATGGCCTCCGACCTGCACGAGATCCGCCGGCTGGTCGAAGGGATCGGCGCCGAGATCAACATGGTGATGCCTTTGGGCGCCCATGTGGCCGAGATGCGCCATCTGGTGAACGCCGATGTCAACGTGGTGATGTACCGCGAGTTCGGCCGCGGTCTGGCCGAGGTTCTGGGCAAGCCCTATCTGCAGGCGCCGTTCGGGATCGACTCCACGACGAAATTCCTGCGCAAGCTGGGCGAATTGCTGGACCTCGACCCCGAGCCCTTCATCGCGCGGGAAAAGCATTCGACGCTGAAGCCGGTCTGGGATCTGTGGCGCTCGGTCACGCAGGATTTCTTCGCCACGGCCTCTTTCGGGATCGTCGCGAACGAGACTTACGCCCGCGGCATCAGGGCTTATCTCGAAGGTGATCTGGGCTTTCCCTGCGCCTTCGCCGTGGCCCGCATTCCCGGCAAGAAGACCAACAACGCGGCGGTGCGCGGGCTTTTGACCCAGCATCGGCCCCTGGTCGTCTTCGGCTCGATCAACGAGAAGATCTATCTGGCAGAGATGAAGGGCGGCTTCGGACCCGCGCCCAGCTTCATTCCGGCAAGCTTTCCGGGGGCGGCCATCCGCCGCGCCATCGGCACGCCGATGATGGGTTATTCGGGCGCGGTCTGGGTGTTGCAGGAGGTCTGCAACAGCCTCTTCGACGCGCTTTTCCACATTCTGCCGCTCGGCACCGAGATGGACTCGGCCGCGGCCACCCCCACCACGCTGCGCCGCGATTTCCCCTGGGATGCCGATGCGCAGGCGGCCTTGGACAGGATCGTGAACACCCACCCGATCCTCACGCGGATCAGCGCGGCGCGCAGCCTGCGGGATGCGGCCGAAAAGGCCGCGCTGGATCAGGGGGCGGAACGGGTGGTCAGGGAAACCGTGGAGGCCTTGCCCGGCGCAAGGTTTTCGCAAAACGAGGGAGAGAGGACATGAGCTATTCCAACGTCAACGTTGCGATGCACCACGTCAAACGCGTGTCGAAGGCCGAGTTCTTCGTCTACTTCGCGCTGATCTTCACCCTGGCGCTGGGGCCGCACAGCCTGGGCTGGACCTATCAGCTGATCCGGCACGCAAGGCTGCCGCGGCTGTCCCCGGTGGCGCGGGCCCGCAAGGACGCGCAGGCGGTGACGCCGATGATTTTCCGCGGGTGACCGCAACAGAATTCGCAACTCCGCGCCGCGCAGGCCGCGCGGGATGGCGAAACATCGGAGGGGCATTCCGCCCACCGTGGCCCGGCCGCAGGGAATGCGGCGTCAGTCCGAATATCCGGAGGATACTATGGCTGATAGAACTGACCTGTCCTTCACAGGTCTAACTGACCAGCAGGCGCAAGAGCTGCACTCGGTCTATATGAGCGGGCTTTGGTTGTTCGTGACCATCGCCGTGATCGCGCATGTGGCCGTGTACATCTGGCACCCGTGGTTCTGAGGGGGGGAACACAGACATGAGCAAGTTCTACAAGATCTGGCTGATCTTCGATCCCCGTCGCGTCTTCGTGGTCCAGGGCGTTTTCCTGTTCCTGCTGGCCGTGATGATCCACCTCGTGCTGCTGTCCAACCCGGCCTACAACTGGCTGGACATCGCGGCAGCCAAGCATGGCTATCTCACCCAGGCGGAGCCAGCCAAGGCTCCCTGAGAGGTGCTGCATCTGGTGCGGGCGACCAAGGGTTCGGCCGCACCAATTCAACCGGTTCACCAGAACACCAGACGGTCCCGCCGCGCTCAGACGCGGTTTTCGGAAGACCCGTCCAATGGCGGAGAGGGAAGCATGGCACTGCTCAGCTTCGAACGAAAATACCGCGTGCCGGGTGGCACGCTTGTCGGCGGGAACCTGTTCGACTTCTGGGTCGGGCCCTTCTACGTCGGCTTCTTCGGTGTCACGACACTGTTCTTTGCGGTGCTGGGCACCATGCTCATCCTGTATGGCGCGGCGATGGGGCCGACCTGGAACCCCTGGCTGATCTCGATCAACCCGCCGGATGTGACCAACGGGCTTGCGGCGGCGCCCCTCTTGAAGGGCGGGCTCTGGCAGATCATCACCTTCTGCGCCCTGGGCAGTTTCGTCAGCTGGGCGCTGCGCGAGGTCGAGATCTGCCGCAAGCTGGGCATCGGGCTGCATGTGCCCTTCGCCTTTTCGATCGCGATCTTCGCCTATGCGACGCTGACGGTGATCCGGCCGATCCTGATGGGGGCCTGGGGCTATGCCTTTCCCTACGGGATCTTCAGTCACCTCGATTGGGTCAGCAACACCGGCTACACCTACGGGAATTTCCACTACAACCCGGTCCACATGATCGCGGTGAGCTTCTTTTTCACCAATGCCTTCGCCCTGTCGCTGCATGGCGGCCTGATCCTGTCGGCCGCCAACCCCGGCCGCGGCAAGGTGATGAAGACGCCCGACCACGAGGACACCTTCTTTCGCGACCTGATCGGCTATTCCGTCGGCACGCTCGGCATCCACCGCCTGGGCATGCTGCTTGCGATCAACGCGGCCTTCTTCAGCGCGATCTGCATCATGATCTCGGGGACGATCTGGTTCGACCAATGGGTCAACTGGTGGAACTGGTGGCTGGAGCTGCCGATCTGGGCCAATGTGCATGGGGGCGTAAATGGCTGAGTATCAGAACTACTTCACCCAGGTGCAGGTGACCGCCGCCCCCGAGATGGGCATGGTCGAGGATGTCGAGACCGGCAACCGCACGAAAAGCGCCCGCTATTCCACCCTGCTCGGCTGGTTTGGCAATGCGCAGCTGGGGCCGGTCTATCTGGGCACCTTCGGGGTGATCAGCCTGGCCTGCGGCGCCATCTGGTTCATGATCATCGGCTTCTGGTTCTGGCATCTGGCGGGCTATAACCCCGCGGTCTTCGTGCGCGACCTGCTCTGGATGTCGCTGGAACCGCCGGCGCCGGAATGGGGCCTGCGGATCCCGCCGATGGGGCAGGGCGGGCTCTTCCTCGTGGCGGGGTTCTTCTTCCTGATCTCGCTCTGGTGCTGGTGGATCCGCACCTATCTGCGGGCCGAGGCGCTGGGGATGGGCAAGCACATTTCCTGGGCCTTCGCGGCGGCGCTTTGGCTGGTGATGGTGCTGGGGCTGATCCGCCCGGTCCTGATGGGCCATTGGTCAGAGGCGGTGCCCTACGGCATCTTCCCGCATCTGGACTGGACCAACCTCTTCAGCCTGACCTACGGCAACCTGTTCTATAACCCCTTCCACGCGCTTTCGATCGCCTTCCTCTATGGCTCTGCCCTGCTCTTTGCGATGCATGGCGCCACGATCCTGTCGGTGACAAGGCTCGGCGGCGACCGCGAGCTGGAACAGATCATCGACCGCGGCACCGCGGCGGAGCGCGCCGCGCTGTTCTGGCGCTGGACCATGGGCTTCAACGCCACGATGGAGGGGATCCACCGCTGGGCCTGGTGGTTTGCCGTGCTGGTGCCGATCTGCGGCGGGATTGGCATCCTGCTGACCGGGACCGTCGTGGATAACTGGTACGTCTGGGCGCAAGACCACGGCTACGCGCCGCTGAACCCATAGGAGCGATCATGTCTGACGAACAGCTGTACGAAGGCCAGAGCCATCTGATCCGCCTGCGGGTCTGGGCCCTGGGGCAGATGGTCTGGGGCGCCTTCATCGCGGGGGTGGTTCTGGCGGCCATCGGCGCGGTGGTGCTGGCGATCTGGGGCATCAGCCAGCTTCTGCCCGAGCAGAGCAAACAGATGCCCTCACCCTATGGCGCGCTGGAGGTGATCCAGACGCAAGACACCGTCTGAGGACGCCGCAGGCGCGGCGCCCTTCGCCCCGCCTGCCACGATGTTCGGGCCATGTGCCGGCCCGGGCCTGGGTGCATTCCACAGCCCGGTTCCCTCCTGCTGGCGACAGGAACCTGGTGCCGTGTGCCTGCCACACCCGGCACCTTTTTTCATCATGAGGCGGAAACCATGACCCGTGACACCCCCCTTCTCGACAAGATCCGTTCCCCCGCCGATCTGAGGGGGATGCCGGATGCCGATCTGGCCCGCCTGGCCCAGGAATTGCGCGCCGAGGTGATCGACACCGTGTCGCAGACCGGCGGGCATCTCGGCTCCTCGCTGGGCGTGGTGGAGCTTTCGGTTGCCATCCATGCCGTGTTCAACACGCCGGTCGACAAGCTGATCTGGGATGTCGGCCACCAGTGCTATCCCCACAAGATCCTGACCGGGCGGCGCGACCGGATGCTGAGCCTGCGGCAGGGTGGCGGCTTGTCGGGCTTCACCAAACGCACGGAAAGCGTCTTTGACCCTTTCGGTGCGGCCCATTCCTCCACCAGCATTTCGGCGGCCCTGGGCTTCACCATCGGGCGCGACATGGGGCAGCCCACCGGCGATGCGATTGCGGTGATCGGCGATGGCGCGATCACGGCGGGCATGGCCTATGAGGCGATGAATGCCGCAGGGCACCTCGGCAAGCGGCTCTTCGTCATCCTCAACGACAATGACATGAGCATCGCGCCCCCGGTCGGGGCCTTGAACAAATACCTCAACGGCCTGTCGGCCCATGCCCCCTTTGCGGCCCTGCGCGGCATGGCCGAGGGGTTCGAGGCCGCCTTGCCCGGCCCCCTGCGCGATGGCGCGCGGCGGGCGCGGGCCTTGGTCACCGGCATGCCGGGCGGTGGCACCCTGTTCGAGGAGCTGGGATTTTCCTATGTGGGCCCGGTGGATGGCCATGACATGACGGCGCTGCTCGGCACCTTGCGGGCGGTGCGGGCGCGGGCGACTGGGCCGGTGCTGATCCATGCGGTGACGGTCAAGGGCAAGGGCTATGCCCCGGCAGAGACCTCGGCCGACAAATACCATGGGGTGGCAAAGTTCGACGTGCCCTCCGGCGCGCAGGCGAAATCGCGGTCGAATGCGCCGGCCTATACGTCGGTCTTCGGCAAGGCCCTGACCGAAGAGGCCAGCCGCGATGGCCGCATCGTGGCGGTGACGGCGGCGATGCCCTCGGGCACCGGGCTTGACATCATGGCGCAGCGCTTTCCGGCACGGGTCTTCGATGTCGGCATCGCCGAGCAGCACGGCGTGACCTTTGCGGCGGGGATGGCGGCCAGCGGGCTGAAGCCCTTCGTGGCGATCTACTCGACCTTCCTGCAGCGGGCCTATGACCAGATCGTGCATGATGTGGCGCTGCAAGGCCTGCCGGTGCGCTTTGCCATCGACCGCGCCGGTCTGGTCGGCGCCGATGGGGCGACCCATGCCGGGGCCTTCGACGTGGGTTATCTCGCCAATCTGCCGGGCTTTGTGGTGATGGCCGCGGCGGATGAGGCGGAACTGGTCCACATGGTCGCCACCGCCGCCGGCCATGACGCCGGGCCGATCGCCTTTCGCTATCCGCGGGGCGAGGGCGTCGGCGTGCAGATGCCCGAACGCGGCGAGGCGCTGCCGATCGGCCGGGGCCGCGTGCTGCGCGAGGGGAGCGATCTGGCCTTCCTCAGCTTCGGGGCGCATCTGGCGGAATGCCTGCAGGCTGCCGAGGTGCTTGCGGCGCAGGGCATTTTCGCGACCGTGGCCGATGCCCGCTTTGCCAAGCCGCTGGATACCGCGCTGATCGACCAGCTGGCCCGCCATCACGGCGCCCTGGTGACGGTGGAGCAGGGGGCGGGCGGTGGCTTTGGCGCGCAGGTCCTGCAATACCTCGCCAATTCCGGCGGGCTGGATCACGGGCTGCGCTTGCGCACCATGACCTTGCCTGACCGCTTCATCGACCAGGCGAGCCCGGCGGAGATGTACAGGGATGCCGGGCTGACGGTGGAAGATATCATCCGCATGGGGCAGGGCCTGACCACGGCGCAGAGGTCCTCGCCTGCGGCCTTCCGGCGGGCCTGAGAGACAGGAAAGCCCCCGACAACCGCGGGGGCTTTCCTATCTTGGAAGCAGGGTCAGGCCTGACGGGTCTGACCCCTTGCGCCTGCCTTCAGTTCGAGGGAGCGGCGGGGGCGGGGGCTGCGGTGCCATCCGCCGGGGCCGCGGCGGCCGGCGGGCTGAACTGCGACAGATAGGCGTAGACATCCTCGGCCGTCGCGGCATCCTTGACCTTGAAGGACATCTTGGCCACGGCGCCGGGATTGTCGGTCTGCTTTGACAGGAAGGCCTTGGGGTTCTGCACATATTCGACGAAATGCGCTTCATCCCAGACCAGCCCGGCCTTGCCGGCGGCAACCATCGAGTCACCGTATTTGAAGCCTTCGTAGGTGCCGGCCGTGCGGCCGAAGACGCCGTAGAGGTTCGGGCCGATCTTGGCGCCCTTGCCTGCCAGCACCTTGCCGTCCGGGTCTGCGACCGTGTGGCAGGTCTGGCATTGCTTGAACACCTGCTCGCCCTTGGTGGCATCCCCGGCGGCGAAGGCTGGGGCCGCTGCGGTGGCCAAAACCGCGATCATGGCCAATTTCAATCTCATCAGGACCTCCCTCATGCTCGGTTCGTTTTATACGGACCCGGCGGCATGTCGGATCACATATTCAGTAGGTCGGGCCCCCGCGCCGGGGCCTCGGCTGACCCCTGCTCAGTGCCCTCTCGCACTCCTGTCAGGCGACCGCGCGGGACAGGGCGCAATGCTGCCAGAGCGCCTGCAGTGCACCGGCCAGATGGTCGATGTCGGCATCGCTGTGGAAGGGCGAGGGCGTGATGCGCAAACGCTCGGTCCCCTTGGCGACAGTGGGATAATTGATCGGCTGCACATAGATGCCCCAGTCGCGTATCAGGATATCCGAGATCATCCGGCACTTGACGGGATCGCCGATCAGCACGGGGATGATATGGCTGTCATTGGCCATGTGCGGGATGCCCAGACGGTCCAGCCGGGCGCGCAACCGGGCGACCTGGCGCTGCTGCTGGGCGCGTTCGACCCCGGAGGTCTTCAAATGGCGGATCGAGGCGGTGGCCGCCGCGGCCACGGCCGGGGGCAGGGCGGTGGTGAAGATGAAGCCGCTGGCAAAGCTGCGGATGAAATCGCACAGCGCCGCCGATCCGGTGATATAGCCGCCGACCACGCCAAAGGCCTTGCCAAGCGTGCCCTCGATCAGGTCGATCTGGTCGGCCAGCCCCTCGCGTTCGGTGACGCCGCCGCCGCGCGGCCCGTACATGCCCACGGCATGCACCTCGTCGATATAGGTCAGCGCGCCATGCGCCTTGGCGACCTGCACGATCTCCTTGATCGGGGCGATGTCGCCGTCCATCGAATAGACGGATTCGAAGGCCACCACCTTGGGCCGGTCGCCCACGGCGGCCAGCTTGCGGTCCAGATCGCGCCAGTCGCTGTGCTTCCAGATCACCTTGTCGGCGCGCGAGTGGCGGACTCCCTCGATCATGCTGGCATGGTTGCCGGCATCCGAGAAGATCACGACGCCCGGGATGCGGCTGCCCAGGGTGGACAGCGCCGCCCAGTTCGACACATAGCCCGAGGTGAAGAGCAGCGCCGCCTCCTTGCCATGCAGATCGGCGAGTTCCGCCTCCAGCAGCAGGTGCTTGTGGTTGTTGCCCGAGATGTTGCGCGTGCCGCCGGCGCCGGTGCCGCTTTCGTGGATGCAATCGACCATGGCCTTGACGACATCGGGGTGCTGGCCCATCCCGAGATAATCGTTCGAGCACCAGACGGTGATCTCCTTGACCTCGCCATCCTTGTGGTTGGCGGCGCGGGGAAAGGCGCCGCGTTTGCGTTCAAGCTCGGCAAAGGTGCGGTAATTGCCTTCGGCCTTGAGGGCATCGAGCTGGCTGCGGAAGATCTGGTCAAAGTCCATTGGCGTCCTCAAGCTTCTTGTGGGGTTTTGCGGCGTCTTTCTGAAGATCGGGCATCATCCAGCGCCACAATTTTTCATCCGGCAGGGGCAGCACCATGAACCAGTGCTCCAGCAGCGCCAGAAGGCAAAGGCAGGTCAGAAGCGCATAGCCGACCGACATGCCGGGGTGGTCGACATTGATGGCCCGTTCCAGCAACAGCGCCGAAAAGACCGTCAGGGCCGAGACGGAAATCGGGAAGAAGACGCTGATCCGGCCGAGGCGGAAGTGGCTGGCCAGATGGGTCAGGGGCTTGGGCAGAAACTGCGTGTTGATGCGCGGCACGCCGAGGAACAGGTTCAGCTTGGCAAAGACCCGCGCCACGAAGAGCAGGGCGAAGGTGCCGAAGGCGAAGGGGTTGGCGGCGTGCAGGCTGGCCAGTCCGAGGCCCGCAAGGGTTGCGACCAGAAGCGCCTCGTGCCAGGCGATGGTGCCCACCGCGCGCCAGAAGCGGTCGCGCGGACTGACGAAGGGCGGGCAGGGCTGGCGGTTGGGGCCGGTGATGACACCGGAGAGAAAGGCCAGCTCGATCCAGGCCCAGAGCGCCAGTGCGGCGAGAAAGGCCATGTAGATGCCATTGGCGGACAGGTCGGGCAGGCTGGCCCGCGCCGCCGCCACCCCCACCGCCAGAAGCGGCAGGCCGATGACGACAGAGTTCACATGGTCCTGTTCGGTGCCATTGTCGGCCACCCTGACCCGCCACAGGATGATCCCGGTGGAGAACCACCAGAGAAACAGCGTGATCACGGCGGCGAACCAGGGGCTGTCGCTCATCCCGGCCTCCCCTGGCCCAGGGGCAAGGGCGGCCGGACGCCGGGGCGCGCCCGCCCCGAACCCCCGGCCGCAGGGTGGGTGGCGGTCAATAGACCGGCTCCAGCCGCACGTCCTTGGGCGGGGCGCGGTGGATGACCGGGATCGTGTAAAGCGCCGCGAAGGACAGGGCCGCCTTGATGGCGCCGCGCTTGTGCTTCAGCCAGCCGCCGACCCCGCCCTGCCGCTTGCCCGCATCCATCTGGCCGAAGGCGTCGCGCATCCGGCGCAGGTTGGGCAGCCAGCGCTTGTGGTCGATGTCCACCTCGATCGGGAAGACCTGGCGCGCGATGGTGGAGGTCTTGCGATAGACCTCCTGATCGTACCATTCGATGTCGACGCCAAGCGCCTTGTGAAACTCCGGGCGCTGGTGGTCGCGCACGAACATGGTGGAATAGACCGCCGTCAGAAAGAAGCGGATCCACAGCTTGTTGGCGAAGGAATTGGTCAGCTTCGGGTCGGTGCGCATCAGAAGCGCGAAGGCCTCGCCGTGGCGGAATTCATCGTTGCACCACTCGCGGAACCATTTGAAGATCGGATGGAAGCGGTGATCGGGATGCGCCTCGAGGTGGCGGAAGATCGTGATGTAGCGGGCGTAACCGATCTTTTCCGACAGATAGGTCGCGTAGTAGATGAATTTCGGACGGAAATAGGTGTATTTCTTCGCCTTGGTCAGAAAGCCGAGGTTCACCGCCACCCCGGCCTCGCGCAGGGCGTCGTTGATGAAGCCGGCGTGCCGGGCCTCGTCGCGCGACATGAAGCCGAAGAGGGCGCAGATGTCGGGATTGTTGCCGCGCCGCTTCATCTCCTTGTAAAGCACGCAGCCGGAAAACTCGGCGGTGCAGGAGGAGACGAGGAAGTCGATGAACTCGCGCTTGAGCTTGGGCTCCATGCCGTCCCAGTTGGCGTCCCATTCGGTCCATTCCACGGTCTTCTTGAAATGGCCCTTGTTGGGATCGCTGGCCATTTCGGCCAGAAGCGCGTCCCAGTCCTTGCGGACGGGGGTGACGTCGATCCGGTCCATCTCGTCAAAGTCGGTGGTGTAGAAGCGCGGGTTCAGAAGGGTGGTTTCGGTGGCCATCGCCTGGGTGTCTTGCGGCTGGGCGGCGGCCAGTTCGGCATAGTCGGCTTCGAGAGCCTTGGGGGTCGCGTTCATAGCGTCACCTCGTCCGAGAAGGAAAACTCGCAAAGCTCCATGAAGCCGAAGTCGCCGGTCATCCTTGTCCACAGGCGTTCAAGGGCAGAGGCGCGGGTGATGGTGGCCTGGCGGTCCTCGACGATCACCTCGCCGTAAGCGGCGAGGATCGGGCGGCCATGGACCAGGACCTCGTCGCCGGGATGGACGATGGCCCCGTTGTTGAAGCGGACGTGGGCATGCAGGCTGTCGAACCGATGGCTCACCTCGACGGTGCAGGGCACGTCCTCGGCGTATTTTCTGAAGATTCCCATGATTTGGTTCCCATTGTTGGTTGTCAGTTCTGAGGTCATCAGTGCTGTGACATGAGCCGTTCGAATGCGGCCCTGTTGTCGGACCCGAAGGCGCCGAGTTCGGCAGACCATCCGGTATAGGGGTCAAGTGCGGAGAGGCGGCCATTGGCGTATTCCACAATCCGCACCGGCAGCAGTTTATCGACACCGGCCGTCAGGCGTGCGCGCTCCATCCCGTTCTGAATGACGGTTATGAAGCCGCCATGCGGCAGGTCCATCAGTTGCGTGCCATCGGGGGCCAGAACGGTCACGGCCTGGGCGCCGCCGCCTTTCAGGATGATGTCACGCTCTGCCACGATGGCAGCAGGCTTGGGCACGCCGACATGCGGGCGCCCGGTCAGGACGGCAAAGCTGACGAGCGCCAGGCTTGCCAGGACAAGCGCCAGCATCGCCCAGAGCAGGGGCTTGGGGATCATCTCGCGCTGGGTGGAGGGGCGCGCCATCTGGCGGGCGGCCGCGATATGGGCCGCGGCCTGGGCTGCGGCGGAACGTCTGGGTGTGGGGCGGGCCTGGGCTTGCATCATCATCACTCCGCCGCGAGGGACAGACCGCCCGGCACAAGCGCCACCTGCGGTTCGTTGAGCCGGGTTTCCGCCGCCTGCGCCAGAAGGGTGGCGACGCGGGCCGCATCGGGGATGGCACGCAGCGCGGGCTGGGTATGTGCGAAGTGCCAGGGCCGGACATGCGGCCAGCAGACGAGGTAGGAGATCCGCGTCTCGCCCAGGGTTTCCAGCGCGATGGTGCCGGTGCCATCGGACCTGACCGCGCAGGAGGCATTGGCAAGCTGGCGGAACGGCAGGTTCAAGGTGACGGTCAGCGCCGCCCCGATCCGCATCGCCACCCGGGCGCTGGTGATGGTGTAGAGCGTCGCCCGCGCCTGCACTGCCGCCATGGCGGTCAGGATCAGGCAGACCACCAGCCCGATGCCCAGATAGGGCAGCATCACCGCCAGAACCTCCGCCGGGCCTTCGGCGATCACGCTGGCGCGCCAGAGCGCCAGCACGACGAAGTAGCCCGCCACCCAGCTGATCTTGAAGGCGTCCCGCGCCAGGGCGAAGGTCGCGGGCCGTCCCTGCCACAGGACCTCCTCCCCCGCGGGGGGGCGCTCGGGCAGGCCGGGCACAGGCTCGGTCGCGAAATCGTCATGGGCGGGCGGGGTCTGGTGATTGGTCATGGCCAGACCCCTAAGGCTGCCAGGACAAGGGGCCGCCCTTGCGCTTGTCGGCGGCGTAAAGCGTGCCGCCCGCGTAGTAGCCGCTGATCTTGTCCTCTTCCAGCAGGGTGACTTCGGTCATCGACCGGGTGATCGGCACGCCGTCGAAGAGGTCCGAGGACAAGGCGTTGATGCGCACCCGGTCCTTCCAGATCTTGACCATCGGCATCGGCACCAGACGCTTGCCGCCCGAGTTCAGGTCGATCTCCAGATAGCGCACCAGCTGCTCGGGGGCATCCACCCACATGTCGGAGATGCGGCCGATCACTTCGTTGTCGCCCGCCTGCACCGGCAATCCCCGCGGATCGCGACCGGCCGAGACGGTGAAGGCCGGGGCCATCGCCATCGGCACGATCTTGTTGTGGCCGTGGCCATCCAGTTCGGGAATGTCGCGCCGCGGCGCCCAGGAGGCCGGGCCCACGCCATCCCGCATCGGGTCGCCCAGGGGCGCATGGGGGAAGCCTTCCGAGACGGCGGTGCGGCCCAGGGCCACCTCGCGCGCCTCACGCGCCCCGTTGGGCACGCTCACCTCGCCCCGGCCATGCGGCAGCAGGAAGGTCTTGGGCTTGGGCACCGGGAAGGGGCCCTGGTTCCGGGCCGGGGTGCCGTCCTCCATCTCCAGCGGGTAGCCTTCGCGCATGTTTTCGGTTTGCAGATAATAGACCAGCAGGGCGAAGAAGCCCCAGAAGAGCCAGATCGCCAGCGAGGCGAGGTCGAAGTTTCCGAAGAAGTGAACGCCGAGCATTGTGATGTCCTCCGCAGGTCAGTTGGGGAAGTCGGCAAGACCGAGCCGGGTGGATTTGGCCGCGGTCTGCGGATGAAAGAGGGTGACGCGGACCAGAGGGGCCATCGCGATCAGCGTCGCAAACAGGATGACGATCTCGGTCATGTAGACGCAGGCATAGCCGAAGGCGGGCGAGATCAGCGCAGCCCCCAGTTTTCCCGACAGCGCATAGGCGCCCGCCACGTCGCGCAAGCCGCCGCCCATGGCGATGGAGAGGCCGGTGGCCGTGGCCTGGGCCGCCCCCCAGGCGCCCAGCACCAGACCGCGCCCCGCCATGCCCTGTTCGGGCAGCGCCATTGCCGCGATCAGCGTCGAGACGGCGAAAAGCCCCGAGCCCATGCCGATCGCATAAGACCCGAGGAAGAACAGCACCTCCGAATGCAGGGGTGCTGCCAGCGCCACCGCCAGAAAGGCGCCGACGCCCAGAAGAATGCCGCGCCCGGCCATGCGGAAGGTGTCCTGGCCCTGTCCGATCCAGTGCCCGGCCAGGATGAAGCCCGTCAGCACCCCCATCGCATAACAGGCGCTGAGCACCGTGGTGGAACTGACGGTCAATCCCAGGATCTCGGCGCCATAGGGTTCCAGAAGCACGTCCTGCATCTGAAAGCCGAAGGTGCCCATCAAGACCACCAGCAATAGCCGCCCCGCCGTACCGCTGGCCATCAGGTCGCGCCAGCCCTCGTGGAAGATCGGCCGGGTCTCGGCCATTTCCTCCTTGGTCATCGGGCGGACCTTCTCCTGCTTCCACAGGGCGATGACGTTCAGCACCATGGTCGCCACGGCGCAGCCCTGCACGACGCGGATCAGCTTGATCTCGTTGAACTCGCGCAGCAGCGTGCCGAGGACCAGCGCCGATACCGCCATCCCGAGCAGCGACATGACGTAAAGCAGCACCACGACGCGGGGCCGCGTCGCCTCGGTCGCGCGGTCGGAGGCGAGCGAGAGGCCGGCGGTCTGGGTCATGTGCATGCCCACCCCCGTCATCAGGAAGGCCACCGAGGCCAGCGCCTTGCCGGCCCAGACCGGCCCGTTGGCCTGGTCGCCCGACAGCACGATCAGCGCGAAGGGCATGATGGCGAGGCCGCCCATCTGCCAGAGCGAGCCGAACCACAGGTAGGGAATCCGCTTCCAGCCGATCCAGCTTTTGTGGGTGTCGCTCTTGTGGCCCAGAAGCGCGCGGAACGGTGCCGAAAGCACCGGCAGCGCGATCATCAGCGAGACGACCGTGGCGGGCACCCCCAGCTCGACGATCATCACCCGGTTCAGCGTGCCGATCATCAGGACATAGGCCATGCCGACCGAGACCTGGAACAGGCCCAGCCGCAGCAGCTGCCCCAGCGGCAGCTCGTCCGAGGCGGCATCGGCAAAGGGCATCCAGCGATAGCCCAGCTTCTGGATATGCTTGGACTTGATGAGGATCATGGCCGGTACTCCAGACATTCCGAGATGTAGAAACCGCGCGACACGCGGTCGACCTTGTGGAGCCTGCCCTCCATGGCCCGGTGCAGGCTCGCGAAGGCCTGCGGCACCATGGTGGGCGAACGGTCTGCGCGCGGGAAGAGTTTGCCCAGGGACCAGAAGGTCATCAGGAAGGCGGTTTTCGGCGCCACGGTGAAGACGACGGACCTTTCGGTCCTGTGCCCCAGGCGCGCGAGCGCCGCCGCAAGATCGGCGCGGCCATAGTAGATCAGGCTGTCCATCGCGACGACGAAGTCGAAGCGGCCATGGTCGCCGGTCATGTCGCCCGCGGCAAAGGCGACCTTGCCCCGATGTTCGGCGGGCAGGCGCGCCCGGGCGATGCCCACCAGCTGCGGCGAGATGTCCACCGCCACCACATCGGCCCCGCGCGCGGCCAGCTCCGCCGTCATCTGGCCCGCGCCGCAGCCGGCATCCAGAACCCGGGCGCCGCGCAGATCGGAGGGCAGGCGCGACAGCATCAGCGCGCGCATCCGGTCGCGCCCCTCGCGGACGGTCTGGCGGATGCGCGACACCGGCGCATCCGAGGTCAGCCGCTCCCATGCCTTGGTGGCAGAGCGGTCGAAGTAATCTTCGACGCGGGTGAGCGTGCCCGCATAGGTCCGGGTCTGGTCAGCCATCAGTCAAACCCCAGCAGTTCGAAGATTTCCCGGTCGGGCAGCGGCGCGGGCGAGGACCCCTCGCCCTGCACCGAACGCCAGAGCGTATCGGCCAGCCGCATGTATTCGGCGCGGGCCATGACGATGTCTTCGCTGTCGTCCATCGCGAACAGCGTCTTCTTCTTCAGGCGCGAGCGGCGGATGGCGTCGATGTCGGGCATATGGGCGATGCGGTTGAAGCCGACGCGGGCGCAGTAGCGGTCCACCTCGTTGGTCTCGCGCGAGCGGTTGGCGACGCAGCCGGCCAGCCTGACCTTGTAATTGCCCGACTTGGCCTGCACGGCGGCGATGATGCGGTTCATTGCATAGATGCTGTCAAAGTCGTTGGCGGTGACGATCACCGCGCGGTCGGCATGCTGCAAGGGGGCGGCAAAGCCGCCGCAGACCACGTCGCCCAGCACGTCGAAGATCACCACATCGGTGTCGTCCAGCAGGTGGTGCTGCTTCAGGAGCTTCACCGTCTGGCCCACGACATAGCCGCCGCAGCCGGTGCCGGCCGGCGGCCCGCCCGCCTCGACGCATTTCACCCCGTTGAAGCCCTCGGCGACATAGTCTTCCGGCCGCAGCTCCTCGGCATGGAAGTCGACCTCCTTCAGGATGTCGATGACCGTGGCCTGCAGCCGCCCCGTCAGGGTGAAGGTGCTGTCATGCTTGGGGTCGCAGCCGATCTGCAACACCCGCTTGCCCATCATGGAAAAGGCCGCGCTGAGGTTGGACGAGGTGGTGGATTTGCCGATCCCCCCCTTGCCATAGACCGAAAAGACCTTGGCCCCTTCGATGCGCGCCTCGGCATCCTGATGGACCTGAACCGAGCCTTCGCCGTCCAGCCCGCGCAAATTCGGTATCGCATCAAGGCTCATGCTTCTGCCCCTTTCATTGGTCCAGAAATATCCCCGCCGGAGGCTCCGGCGCCGGGGTCATGCGGAAGGGTCGAGGACCGGTTCATTCGGCGGCGATCCCTTCCAGGCGGTCTTCCAGCTCGTCGGCGGCGCGTTGCAGCGCGGCCAGCGTGGCCGGGTCCGGTTTCCAGTAACGGCGGTCGGAGGCTTCGATCAGGCGGTTGGCCATCCGCGCGCTGGCCTGCGGGTTCAGCGAGGCCATCCGCTTGCGCATGGCCTCGTCCAGCACGAAGGTTTCCGACAGGCGCTGATAGACCCAAGGGTCGACGGCCTCTGCCGTGGCGGACCAGCCCATCGTGTTGGTGACATGGGCCTCGATCTGGCGGACACCCTCGGCCCCGTGCTTCAGGAGCCCCTCGTAGAATTTCGGGTTCAGCGCGCGCGCGCGGCTTTCAAGCGCGATCTGGTCGCGCAGGGTGCGGATCTTGCCGGTGCCGCGGGTCTGGTCGCTGATATAGACCGGGGTCTCGGCGCCGCGCTGGCGTTTGACGGCGCGGGCGATGCCGCCCAGCGTGTCGAAGTAATGATCGACCGCGGTCACCCCCAGCTCGACCGATTCCAGGTTCTGATAGGCCATCTCGACATTCTTCAGCGCCTTCTTCATCAGCGCGGCCTGTTTCACCGGCTTGCCGTTCAGGCCATAGGCAAAGCTCTTGCGCGCCTCGTAGGCATCGGCCAACTCGTCCTCTTCGCCAAAGGCAGAGCTGTCGACCAGCTGGTTGACATTGGACCCATAGGCCCCCGCCGCATTCGAGAACACCCGCAGCGCGGCGGTCTGCATGTCGCAGGACATCTGCTCGGCATAGGCCAGGGCATGGGCGCGGATGAAGTTCTGCGACAGGGGCTCCTCCGCCATGGCGCATTTGTACGCGGCCTCGGCCAGCATCCGGGTCTGCAGGGGCAGCAGGTCGCGGAAGATGCCCGACAGGGTCATCAGCACATCGATCCGCGGACGGCCGAGCTGGGCCAAGGGGATGAGGTCGGCGCCCGACAGGCGGCCATAGCTGTCAAAGCGCGGCCGCGCCCCCATCAGCGCCAGCGCCTGCGCGATCGGCCCGCCATCCGACTTGATGTTGTCCGAACCCCAGAGGACCAGCGCGATCGACCGCGGCAGGGTGGGATGGGCGGCCAGAAGCCGGTCGGCCTGGGCCATGCCATCGCGCAGCGCAAACTCGGTCGGCATCCGGAACGGGTCGAAGGCGTGGATGTTGCGCCCGGTCGGCAGGATCTGGGGCGAGCGGATCAGATCGCCGCCCGGCACCGGGGCGATGAAACGGGCGGAAAGGGCGCGCAGAAGCCCGGGGATTTCGGTCTCCGCCTGCAACTGGCGGTCAATCCGGTCGCGGGCGATGTCATCCATCGGCGGCAGAAGGTCGAGGTATTCGGCCCGGGCCTTCGCACTCATCGGGCGCCCCACCACATGCAAGCCGTCCGGGATCAGCGCATCCTCGGCCTCGAGCAGTTTCAGCCAAAGCGCCTCGGGCTTCAGGCCCGCCATGTCGACGACGGCCGCCTGTTCGGCGATCAGGGCTTCCAGATCGGCCCGTTCGGGCGCCGCGGGGGCGAGCGCGCGCCAGCGGGTGAGGCTGTCCTTCAGCTCGATCAGGCCCTTGTAAAGCCCGGCCTGCGCCAGGGGCGGGGTCAGATGGGTGATGGTCACGGCATTGGCGCGGCGCTTGGCAAGCGTGGCTTCGGACGGGTTGTTGGCGGCATAGAGGTAGATGTTGGGCACCTCGCCGATCAGCCGGTCGGGCCAGTCGGCGGCGCCGAGGCCGGCCTGTTTGCCGGGCATGAACTCCAGGGCGCCATGCATGCCGAAATGCAGCAAGGCATCGACCTGAAAGCTGTTGCGCAGCCAGAGGTAGAACTGGACGAAGGCATGGGTCGGGGCAAAGCCGCGTTCGAAGAGCAGGCGCATCGGGTCGCCTTCGTAGCCGAAGCTCGGTTGCAGGCCCACGAAGACATTGCCGAACTGGCGGCCGAGGATGAAGAGATGGCGCCCGTCGCTCTGGACCTTGCCGGGGGCGGGGCCCCAGACGGCCTCGACCTCCCGCAGGTGTTTCGTGCCGCGCAGGATGCTGTCGGCATCGACGAAGGCCGCGACATTGGCGGGCTGGCCGTAGCTTTGCGCATTGCCGCCCAGCACGGCTTCGCGCAGGTCATCGACGCTGGCGGGCACCTCGAGGCTGTAGCCGTCAGCCCGCATCGCCTGCAGCGTGTTGTGCAGGCTTTCGAAGACCGAGAGATAGGCGGCGGTGCCCGCGGCGCCGGCATTGGGCGGAAAGCCGAAGAGGACGATGCCGACCTTCTTTGCGGCGTTGCGCTTCTGGCGCAGGCTGGCGAGGCGGTGGGTCTTCTCGGCGAGGGAGGCCACGCGTTCGGGGCAGGGCGCCATGGCGCGGTTGTCGACAGAGCCCTTGCACATCAGGGGGCAGCCGCTGCAGCCCTCCAGCCCATGGCGCCCGGCAAAGACGGTCGGGTTGGTCGCGCCGTCGATCTCGGGCAGGGCGATCAGCATGGTGGTTTCGATTGGCCCAAGACCGGTGCCCGCGGCGGCCCATTGGCCCAGCGTCTGAAACTCCAGCGGGTGGGCGGCGATATAGGGCACATCCAGCGCCGAGAGCGCCTCGACCGCCGCCGGACTGTCGTTATAGGCCGGGCCGCCGACGAGAGAGAAGCCGGTCAGCGACAGGATCGCATCGATCGGCCGCGCGGTCCGGAAATAGCTGTCGATGGCGGGACGGCCGTCAAGGCCGCCGGCAAAGGCCGGGATGCAGGCGATGCCCCTCGCCTCGAGTGCGGCGATCACCGCATCGTAATGCGCGGTGTCCGAGGCGAGGACGTAAGAGCGCAGCATCAGCAGGCCGACGGTCAGCCGGGCCCCCGCGGGGCGGGGCAGGGCGGCAAGGTCGGTGGTGATGCGACCGGGCAGGGCCGGGTGATAGAGGCCGACATCGGGATAATCGACCGGGGCCTTTGCGGCACCACCGCGCCAGTCCTTGCGGGCGGCATAGCGCCCGATCAGGAAGCGGATCATCTGTTCGATATTGTCGTCCGACCCGCCGAGCCAATATTGCATGCAGAGGAACCAGGCGCGCAGGTCCTGCGCCTTGCCGGGAATCCAGCGCAGGATCCGGGGCAGGCGGCGCAGCATCGACATCTGCTTCTGGCCGCAATTGGCGGAGGTTTTCGCAGCGGGTTTCAGCTTCTTCAGCAGGGCCATCGCGGCCGAGGCGGGACGCGCCATATCGAGATCGCCCATCCGGGTCAGCCTGACGATGGCGCTGTCGGCGATCAGGCCGACGAAGGCATCGGCGCGGGTGCGGGCCTCGGTCAGGGCGGGGAGGATGGCGGTGATATGTTCCTCGATGAAGATCAGGTTCGCCACGACGATATCGGCCGTCTTCAGCGCCAGTTTGCAGCGGGCGAGGGCGGCGGGGTTTTCAGCCCATTCGGCGGCGGCATGGACCTCGACGTTCAGGCCGGGGAAGTCCTTGGCCAGGCGCGAGGCGATGCGGGCGGTCGGGCCTGCGGCATGCTGGTCGAGGGTCACAACCACGATGTTGTAGCAAACCCGGGTTCCGGTGAGGGGGCTGTCAGCGCGCATAATGGGCCTTGGCCTCATAGAGGGTTGCGATGGAGATGGCGGTGACGCCGCGGGTCTGGGCATAGGTCTCGGTGTTGCGGCGGGCCTTGCCGCGGACGAAGAAGGGGATCTTTTTCAGCTCGTTTTCGGCATCCGACAGCCAGACGATCTGACCCGAGGGCCGGGGCGCGGTAACGGTGGAAGAGGATGCGACCTCTGCGGGCATCGAGCCCGCTTCGGCCGCGGCCGCAGGGGCGGCTTCGGCGCGGATGTCCGGCGTCGCCTCGCGCGGCTGATGCCGGTTGCCGTGATGCGAGGCGCCGGCGGCGTCATGAAATTCGAAATCCTCGCGGAACATGTGGAGGAGATGCTCTTCGAGGCCCATCACCAGGGGATGCACCCAGGTGTCGAAGATCACGTTGGCGCCTTCCCAGCCCATCTGCGGCGCATAGCGGGCCGGGAAATCCTCGACATGGACCGGGGCCGAGATCACGGCGCAGGGGATGCCGAGGCGCTTGCCGATGTGACGCTCCATCTGGGTGCCGAGGATCAACTCGGGCTGCAGGGCGGCGATGGCGGCCTCGACCTCGAGGTAATCGTCGGTGATCAGCGCCTCGACGCCGTAATCTCGCGCCAGGGCACGGATCGGACGGGCCATTTCGCGGTTGAAACAGCCAAGGCCTGCCACCTCGAACCCCATCTCGTCGCGGGCGATGCGGGCGGCGGCGGCGACATGGGTGCCGTCGCCGAAGAGGAAGACGCGCTTGCCGGTGAGATAGGTCGAATCCACGCTGCGCGTCCACCAGGGCAGGCGCAGGCGCGCGG